>CAUQGN010000005.1:0-104990 GCA_963517565.1 uncultured Leptotrichia sp.
TCTTTTTATGTTTGTCAAGACTTTTGGAGAAAACAGTGTACTTATTTCTTCACTTGCTAATATTTCATTATACATTTTTTCTTCTCTTTTTTGATCATCTTTGTCTTGCCCACCTATCAACACACAATCTTTATAAGGAAAAGACAATACGACATCATCATTATGTGATAAATAATTGTCATTTTTATCAGTAAGTCCTATTTTATTTTTAAAAGCTGTGTAACTATCTGGTAAAAAATCTTTTGATTCTAAAAAATTTAAAAATCCTTGCTTATCAAACACAAGTATTCCATTAATTTCAGTAAAATAAGTTTCCTTTACTTTTTTATCTGAAAGCAACAGTTCTATTAATTCTTTATTAATATTTACTGCATCTTCATATACTTTAGCCTTTAATATTTCATTTTTCTCTGAAATATATTTTTTATTTGATTTTAATAAATTTTCTATTTTTTGGTTTAACATTCTATCCTCCTATTTTCCCCCAAAAACTCCTGCCTTTTATTAAAAATTTCTAATTTAAACTTTTAAAATTTTGATTTAGAAAAAAATTCAAATATTTAAAACTACCTTTCCCTCTCGAATTTAACTTCCACTTCCTTCCCCAAAAATGCCATTCTAACTTTCAAAATATTATTAATCCCAGCATTTTTCAGCACAAAAGCATATTCTCTTTTTCCTCAATTTGCTGCAATGCAATTTCACATTCCTTCTCAAGTTTTTGGTAAATTTCATCTTCATTCAAATTTTCTTTGGAATTTACAGCTTTTCAAAATACTCAGCCAATGAAGTCGCTTTACGTCCCAACACTTTTTCAATATCATTTGAAATACCCGATTGTTTATTTCGAGCAATTGCAGTGTAAGTCGAAACCCACGAATCGTATTCCCATTGTTCGGCTTTCCAGATTTTACGTGACTCATAAGCCTCTTCTACTGTTTCAGGAATATACTTAATTTCTTTACCTAAATATTTACTTGCAAGTTTTGTAATTTTCTCCATTGTCAATTCTTCAGGTCCTGTCATATTCAAAGTATGATTTTCCCATTTTTCTGGATTTTCCAAAATTTTAGCAACCACTTCTGATACATCCGAACGCACCACAGCCGAAACTTTCCCATTTCCAGCAGGCCCTTTTATTTCAGCGTACTCTCTGCACATATCTACAAAGAAATCCACATAAAAATTATCTCTCAAAAATGTATATTTAAAGCCATTTTCTTTAATGTATTCCTCAGTTGCATAATGATCTCTTCCCAATGTAAATATGGAGTTTTTTGAAGCATTGTAAAACGAAAGATAAACAATGTGCGACACTCCAGCTGTTTTAGCAGAATCAATAAAATCCTTATGCTGCTGAACACGATTAGGATTTTCCGAACCCGATACCATAAAAAGCACATCTATTCCCTCTAATGATTTTATGGTATCTTCTGACTTATCATAATTTGATTTAAAAACATCAGAAAATCCCATTTTTTCAGCTTTTTCCTCATTTCTAGCCAAGTTTCTCACTTTTATTCCATTTTCTTTGCACAATCTTGAAACCATGCCACCTAAATTTCCTGTCACTCCAGTTACTGCTATTTTAGCCATTTTATTTTCTCCTACTTTTTTTTATTTCAGACATACTTTTTCAATTTTTCTTTAAAATCTTCTCTATTAATTTTGTTTTCTACAAATTCAATAACTAAATCTTCCATATCTCTAATATATTCTGTTATTTTTTCATCATACCCATTTTCTATCAAAAAATAGGCTCCAACAGCAATAGAAGTTCTTTTGTTTCCATCATTAAAAAAATGATTTTTCGATATGCTAAAAATTATATATGTTAACTTATCTAAAAATTCAGGATAATATAAATCATTTTGTACAAAATCACATACTTTTTCTATTCCTGATTTATCCTTATATCCTTCTAAACCACCTGACAATTCTAAAACTTTACTATGTATTTTTAAAATATCACAAACTTCAAAATATTTAATCATTATTTATCACGCATTCTGATAAAAACATCTTTATTTTCTTCCATTTTATCAAATAAAATATCCATTGAATTTTTTTCAATTTTATTTTCTTCAACAAATTTAGCCATCAATTGAACTAATACATCACTTTCACTTTTTCCAGTTTTTTTTACAGCTTTTTTAAATTCATTAATTAATTTATTATTTTCTATTTCTGCAATATATGTCATCTTAATCACCCCTAATTTAATTTTTCTCTTTAAAAATTTCTCTCCCTTTATTATACGTTATCCCTTTACAACAATATTAACCAGCTTATTAGGCACAACAATTACCTTGACAACTTCTTTTCCATCAACAAATTTTTGAACTTTTTCTGAAGAAAATGCCAATTTTTCAGCGTCATCTTTTGAAATTCCAATTTGTGCAGGAATCATATCCCTAACTTTTCCATTTACTTGTAAAACCAAGTTAAAGTTATTTTCCACAGTTAATTTTTCATCAAATGTTGGCCATTCTTCCTCAAAAGTAAGAGTTGTATTTCCTAAATCACTCCATAATTCATCTGCTACGTGCGGTGCAAAAGGTGCAATTAATAAAATCACTTTTTCAAGAACTTCGTGCCATACTTTTTTACTTTCTGATGAAATGTCGTTTTTGTCAATTACATTTTGCTTGTAAGTTGTCATATCGTTTAGAAGTTCCATTATTGCGGCGATTGCTGTGTTAAAATGGAAATCATCCTCAATGCTGTCTGTAACTTTTTTCACAGTCTGATGTAATTTTTTCTGAATTTCCTTGTCTTTTTCACTTCTTGCATCCAGATTAATTCCATAATTATTTTCCTTTGATGCATTTTTATCAGCAAAATCAGCTGTTGATGAAATTAGCAGATAAAGTCTGTTTATAAATCTGTAAGCTCCAGCAAGTCCGTTCATATTCCATTCCAGCTCTTTTTCAGGCGGTGCGGCAAACAATGTAAACACTCTTGAAGAGTCAGCTCCGTATTCCTTCACAATTTCTTCTGGATCTACTCCGTTATTTTTAGATTTACTCATTTTTTCAACTTTTGTTGCCAATTCTTCTCCAGTTTCCTTAGAAACAGGCTTTCCATCTTTCATTTCCACTTCTCTTGGGAACAAGTATCTTCTTTCATTTTGAGAATAGTAAGAAGGCCCTAAAACCATTCCTTGTGTCAAAAGACGTTTAAATGGCTCATTTGTGTCAACGTATCCTAAATCTCTTAGTGATTTGTGGAAAAATCTTGCATAAAGCAAGTGCATTACCGCATGCTCAATTCCACCGATATACTGATGAACTGGAGTCCAGTTATCTGCATCCTCCTTTTTAAACGGTTCCTTATCATTATGAGAATCCAAATATCTCAAGTAATACCACGAAGAATCAACGAAAGTATCCATTGTGTCAGTTTCTCTTCTCCCTTTTTTCCCATTTGGTAAAATCACATTTTTGAATTCCTCGGAAGTTTCAAGTGGATTTCCTTTTCCGCTAAACTCAATATCTGTAGGCAGTTTCACAGGCAAGTTTGCTTCCTCTTCCAAGTAAATGTTTCCATCTTCATCATAAATCACAGGAATTGGAGTTCCCCAGTATCTTTGTCTGCTGATTAGCCAGTCATGCAGTCTGTAATTTACAGTTTTCTTACCTAGTCCAATTTTTTCCAATTTTTCAGTAATTTTCTCTTTTGCTTCATTACTATTTAATCCGTTAAATTCTTCTGAATTTACTAATACTCCTGAATTTACAAAGGCATTTTCCATTTTTTCAACAAAAACTTGTTCAAAATTTCCATTTTTATCAACAGAATTTACAACAATTTTCAAATCTAAATTATATTTTTTAGAAAACTGAAAATCTCTTTCATCATGTGCTGGCACTGCCATTACTGCTCCAGTCCCATAATCCATTAACACATAATTTGCAATCCATAACTGCACTTTTTCACCATTCACAGGATTAATCACATAAAGTCCAGAAAATACTCCTTCTTTTTCCTTATCTTCTGCTGTCCGTGCAATTTTATCTTCATTTATCATTCTTTCAACAACTTCTCTTATTGAAGGATTTTCTTTCAAAATAATTTCCTCAACCAACGGATGTTCTGGTGCAACAGTTGCATACGTAACCCCATAAAGCGTATCAGGTCTTGTTGTAAACACAGAAATTACAACTTCTCCCTTGTCATTCAATTTTAAATGCGAATTTCCATCATTTTCAAATTTATAATCTAAAATAAAGTCAACTTCAGATCCTGTTGATTTTCCAATCCAGTTTTTCTGCATTGTCAATACTTGCTCTGGCCAATGTCCCCTAAGTTCCTCATGCCCCTGCAGCAATTCTTCTGCATATTCTGTAATTTTAAAGTACCATTGCGACAATTCCTTTTGGATAACATCAGTTTTACCGTGACGCCAGCATTTCCCATCTTCAACTTGCTCATTCGCCAAAACCGTATTACAGTCAGGACACCAGTTTACATAAGATTTTTTCTTATAAACAAGCCCTTTTTTATACATTTCAATAAAAAACTTCTGATTCCACTTATAGTATTCTGGAGTATAAGTACTAAGTTCCCTGTTCCAGTCATAAGAAAGCCCCATAAGCTTCATCTGTCTTCTCATGTTGTCAATGTTCGCTTTAGTCCATTTTCCAGGATGTGCCCCATTGTCAATTGCAGCATTTTCCGCAGGCAGCCCAAAACTGTCCCATCCAAACGGATGCAGCACATTAAACCCCTTCATCTTCTTGTATCTTGCAATCGCATCTCCAATCGCATAATTTCTCAAATGCCCAACATGAAGCTTTCCAGATGGATACGCAAACATCTCAAGTACATAATAATTCTCTTTACCATCAACTTTATTTTCCGATTTAAAAACATTTCCTTCAAACCATTTATCTTGCCACTTTTTCTCAATTTCCGACGGTTTATATTCCTTTATCATTGCTTTCCTCCAATTTTTTTAGTATTTAGTTATTTAATTTATTTTCAAAACTTAACTTATAATATTTATTATTTTATCATATTTAATAGATTTTTCAAAAGATAATTTTATAAAAATAACTTCTGTTTTATAATTTTGTATTTTCTATTGCAAAATATTGTTAATATACTTAAAAATTGAAGTAAAAAGAAGTAAAAATATGTAATTAGCAATAAAAATTTTAGAATAAATTTATTATATTACTAATAAAAATAATACTGACCTTCTAAAGTAGATTTCCACCCAAGAAAGCCAGTATATTAAAATAAGAAATTTAACAAAGACTTTATAAATTTTATTTTATAATATCTCATTTTTTACTTAATTCAGTTTTCATATTTTTCTTTATAATAATTATAAATTCCCTCAAATATCAATTTACCCACATAAGAGCCTCCATCTACATGCCCTATTGTTTTTTCTCCATGATAAGCCGCTCTTCCATGGACAGGCAGCATATTTTTTGTTGCTTCACTTCCATTCGATGCAGCGTCACTCGCTTCTTTTAAAATTTCTAATACGGTTTTTTCCTTATCTACATTGTTTTCAAAAACTTTTGTAGCAGGAGACACTGAATCTAAAATCGTCTTTTCACCCTCTTTTGAATTTGCTTTTTCCTTTAGCTTGCTAATTCCATTTTCCAATGCAATTTTCACATCATTTATATCCGCAGCCTCTTTTCCTTTCAAACTTCCACCTATTCCTAATAACCAGAATGAAATAATTGTTCCTAGTGAAGATGGGGCTGCTTCATTGAATACCATTCCCATCTTAAAAAACAATTTCCCTAAATCTTTTTCTTCGGAAGTTTTTAAATAATCTTTTAATCCAGAAAACCCTTGAACCATTGATATGCCTAAATCTCCATCTCCAAACTGGCTGTCTAAATCAAGTAAATAATCTCTGTTTTCTTTTATTAACTGAAGTATATTTTCTGTAATTAATTTTACATCATTTATATCCATAACTGCCTGTCCTTTCTGAAATTACTTATTTACATTAGTATAAAACGGTGTAATTGCTTCTTTCAATAATAATCTTTTAGTTTCCTCGTTCAATTTAAAAATTGTTATTGATAATCCCGCCATTTCCATAGAAGTAGCAAATTCTCCTATATGTGGTTTTATTATTTTTACATTTTTTTCTTTTAAAATTTTATAAATTCTGTTATATACAATGTAAAGTTCTTCTAAAGGAGTTGCACCTAATCCGTTTACAGTTACAGAAACTTCATCTTCTGATTTCAGTGCCAATTCTTCATTTATCTTGGAAAATATTAAATCTGCTATTTCATCTGCTTTTAGCATGTCTCTTACTTCAATTCCTTGTTCTCCATGTATTCCCATACCTATCTCTATTTTATTTTCTTCTATACTGAAAGTAGGTTTTCCAACTTCAGGAACAATACATGGCGACAAAGCTACTCCCATCGTTTTTATATTTTCCAAAGCATACTGAGTAATTTCAGCAACTTCTGACAATTCTAATCCCTCATCTGCAGCTGCTCCTGCGATTTTATAGGCATACAACATTCCTGCTACGCCTCGTCTTGT
Source organism: uncultured Leptotrichia sp. (assembly GCA_963517565.1). Classification (GTDB taxonomy): domain Bacteria; phylum Fusobacteriota; class Fusobacteriia; order Fusobacteriales; family Leptotrichiaceae; genus Leptotrichia. The sequence continues at coordinate 6,532 of CAUQGN010000005.1, forward strand.
ATCTTTTTTTTCATACGGTGCTGAAGCAACATCATCTTTAACTAATACATTGGCAGTTTTTATATCCTCAAAATCAGCTAATTCACATGCCATACTAAAATTCATCTTGTCTCCCCCATAATTTCCATAAAGACATAAAACTCCTTTTCCAAAATCACACGCTTTTATCATATCAAACATTTTCTGGGATGAGGGTGAAGCAAATACATTTCCTATTGCACATCCATCAAGCATTCCTTCTCCTACATATCCTAAAAACGTTGGAAGATGTCCACTTCCTCCTGCAGTAACAATTCCCACTTTATTTCTTTTAGGATTATCTTTTCTTACCAGTACCCTGATATCGTCATTCAACAACTGTATTTTATCACTATGAGCAGCTACTATTCCTTCTATCATTTCTTTTACAAAATTTTCAGGTTCATTTATTATTTTCTTCATAAGACAATCACCTTCCCTAGTTATTTTCTAATTTTTCCGGATATTTCCAACTTTCCAGTTCTTCTGAAGAAAAACTGTCCGGTTCATTGCCTTTATTTATTAATAAAGTGTAGTAGTAAACTTCTGCCAGTTCTTCTACATACTGTGCTCTCAAAAAAGCTTCATACATATCCGTACCGCAAGCTACAACCCCATGTTTTTCAAGTAAAAATATATCTGCTCTTTTTACAGGTTCAATTACACTCTTAGCCAGTTCCACAGTTCCAGGTCTCGCATATGGTGCTACCGGTACAACAGCATCCTTTAACCCAAATGTTGCAACCTCATATATAATTGCCGGTATAGGTTTATTTAATACTGCAAAGGAAGTTGCCATTTTTGAATGAGTATGAACAATTGCCATTATATCTTCCCTTGTTTTATAAACTTCTAAATGCATCATTGTTTCGCTTGATGGTTTTCTGCCATTTTTAACTTCTATCAATTCACCATCTACTGTTAGTACACATATATCATCTTCTGTTAATTCTTCCCTGTTTACACCTGATGGAGTGACTACTACGTATCCTGTCTCCTTATCTCTTATACTAAAATTTCCAGACTTATGCTTGCACAGGTCTAATCTTTGTCCATCTTGTGCTGCTTTTATAACTTCTCTTTTCAAATTTTCCAACATTTGCATCACCTTCTATTAAAATTTTATTACTGAACTTGTTTCTTCATATTTTTTATAAATATGTAGAATAATCCAAAAAATAGTACTAATGCTATAATTCCTGGTATTTTACCCGCTAGCCCATTTGCTATTGCCCATCTGAAGAACGGAGCTTCTACGCCAAAATATGTTATCATTTGTCCATGCGGTATTTCTATTGCTTTTGTCGCTTTCGCAAGTTGAGTGGCAAATGGTGCAAAACTGCTGGAAACTAATAAATAAATTGGTGTGTACAAAATACTTAAAATCAGCATTTTTAATAAATTCTTTTTAGATACAATCATTGCTGGAACTACAACTACAATGTTTACTATTCCTGCTAACGGCAATACATTGCTTATTCCCATTTTTGAAAGAACAACTGCTAAAAGCAATTCTATAGGAACTAATAATATTGCTACTACCCACAATTCAGATTGCCCTGCCATAAATGGCCAGTCTAGTCCAATATAAATTTCCCTGTCTTTAAATTTATTTTTCATAAATTCCGATGCGGCATCTGCAATTGGAGCCAAAGCTTGCATAAATAATTTAGCTACCATAGGAAATAATACTAGAGCTGTTCCTACCTTTATAGCCACATTTAATGTATCTTTTACAGAATAACCCGCAAGAATTGCTATAAGTCCACCTATAATGAATCCCATAACGCTGTTATCTCCAAAAATTCCTATTTTATCTTTTAATTTATCTGCATTCGCATTTTCTTTCTTAAATAAAGGAATATAATCTAATAATTTATTTACAGGCTCCATTATTACACATTGCAATGTCATATAGTGAGTACAAGTAACTCCTGGTATTCCAGTTATTTCTTGAGTTCTCTTTTGAGTAGCTTCTCCTATTTTTAATTCAACTATAACTTGAACTGCCGCTGCAATAAAACCTAATGCAATATTTCCAGTAATTGCCGCTACCATTGTTGCTGTAAAAATTTTCCCCCATACATTCCACAAATCTACGTTTAATATGTTTGTTTGTTTGAATATAAGCATTAAAAGATTAATTCCTATCTGTAAAGGAAACATAAACAAGGCATAAGGCCAAGCCCACGCAATCGCAGACATAGGTGACCATCCTACATCAATTATATTTAACTGAATACCAGTTTTTTCAACAAATGCTGAAGCTACAGGACTTATAGTGTCAAACATAAAGCCTAGAACTACATTCATTCCTGTAAAAGCGACTCCCAATGTAAGTCCCGAAATTATCGCTCTTTTGAATTTCATTTTTATTATTAATCCTATTATTATCATTATTATAGGTAAAAAGATTGCTGCTCCCAATCCTAAAATATAGTTTAAAATATTTCCAAGCATTTTTATTACCTCCTAAAATTTATTACTTCCATCATTTTAGTAATTCTTTCAATTTTTCAAATTCTTCTGCCATTCCCATTCCTGTTAAAAACTTAATTCCATTTATCATTGGCTTATCATAAGTTTGAGATCCTGGAACTATTGTCACATAAACATCAACTTGATCTATTATGCTTTCAAGCGATTTTATATCTACTGCTTCTACTGTTGCTCTTATCCCTTCATCTTCCAGCATACTGTTAATTTTTGAAGCAACTGTCTGTGATGTTGCTACTCCTGATCCACACGCTACAACTATTCTTTTCATATAAATTCCTCCTAATTTTATTATTTTTTATTCTCCAAAATTTGAGTAAAATAAACTTTCCAGTTCTTTTAATAATTCAGTTTCATCTTCTCCATCTATTTCTATTTCAACTTTTGTTCCAAATTTAGCTCCTAACTTTAAAAAACCAAGGACGCTTTTATTCTCTACTTTATTATAACCTACTCTAAATACAGTTTTTGATTTATATTTTGATATTGTCTTTATTATTTGAGAAATAGGTCTTGCGTGCAATCCTGTTCTATTTTTTACTTCTAAAGTTTTACTTATCACTGTAATCACCTTATCTAAAAATTTTTACTTAATATTTCAAGTATTTTTTTCTTATCTGATGTACTTTTTATGCTATCATAAACTTCCTTCTGTTCCAGTAAAGACATTAATTTTGTCAATAAATTTACTTGCTCTTCTCCCTTTTGTATCAATAGTACAAATATTACTGATACCTCTAAATCATTTTCATTTAATCCCATATCTCTAAAAATGACAGGTTTTTGAAGTTTAACAACTATAATACCCTCTCTATCAACAAATTCAGGATTTGTATGAGGTATTGCAATCCTATATTCACCAAAATCCAAACCTGTAGGATAATTTTTTTCTCTTTCAATAATTGAATCGGAAAATCCTTCATTAACATATTTTTTTTCAAATAAAATATTACCTATTTTAGAAAGAAAGTCATTCCTGTCATTTGCTTCAAAATCCAAAAAAATATTTTCTTCTTTAAAATAATCTTTCATGCTTTATTCCTTTCTATGCATTTGTGTTTTTTGAAAAATATTTTACTATTTTATCTTTATTTTTTGTTTTCATTATTTCAACCAGTTCATCTTTAAAAATTTTATTTATAATTTTACTTACCCTGTTCAATTCTTTTTCTTTATCCTTTATAGCAAAGGTAAAAATATATTTTATAGCATTTCCATTAAGTTCGAACTCATTTTTTAATTCAAGTAAAATTCCTGAAGTCTTAAACACATTGTTTTTATTTTTTGAATGCGGTAAGATTATCCCGTTATGTATTATCATATAGGATGTATGATTTCTCAATATATCCAGAATACTTTTAGTATATGAACTTGATATATATCCTTTTTTTTCAAGAAGACTGCATGTGTATTTTACTGCCTCTTCGATATTTTTAGCATCGTAGTTAAAAATAATACTCTCATCTGTAATTATATCCTTTTCTTCTTCCTTTTCTACAATATCATTTATAATCCTTCCTTTCATTTTATTTTCAAGTTTTTTTATCAATTTTTCTTTATTACGTATTTTTGCCTCCTCTTCTATAATTTCAATTAATTCTGATATTAAAACTTTTTTATTATTTGATACAAAACCGACATCCAACATCTTTTTTCTATCTTCTATTGTAAATATTGGATTTACCTTTAATATTGGAATATCGTATGAATTTTTATCTTCAATATCCATTGTTGTTATTATATAATCTATATTTTTATTATTAAGTAAAGTTTCTTTTAATTTAAAATAAGGAGTCACTGCAACTATTTCAACATTAAACAGGGAAGATATATTGTCTACCAGTATTTGAGATATTCCATATCCTAAGGTACTGATAATTATTATTCTTTTTACTTTCATGTTATTATTTGCAACTCTTTCTATTGAAGCTTGAAAATGAAGTGTCAGCAGAAATATTTCCTTATCAGGTATATTTTTTTTTAGTATATTTGTCAAAATATTTAAAGATTCCTTTATTAAATAAAATAAATTATTTTTTGTAAATTCTAAATCCTGTATAAATTTATCATTTAATGTGTATTCATTTTTTACTCTATAGAAAAAAGGATTTAGATGCTGCCTCAAATATTCAAACAATAACCTATCCTTTGATATATCTACATCTAGCCTGTTATTTATATTTTCAATTAAATTTTTTACCAAAATATCTATATCAATCCAATTTTCATAGAATTGTGAATCTTTATTACAAGAACTTATTTTTATTACTAAATCTGTTATAATAAATATATCCTGTTCTTTAAAAATTTCGTTTAATTGATAATTCTTTACTTCTTTTTTTATTGTGTCATATTCATCCCATTCTTTTATTATTCCTCCATCAACACATATAAAATTATTTATTTCTTCATGAAAATTCTCTGATTGGAGTAAAATAATATAAGAAAGCATTGTTTTATAATTTTCATCAGTAGCTGAAAAATTTAACTTGGATAAGACTTTTTTCAAAAAATCACTTAAAGTCTTTACTTCTTCTATACCTAAATTTTCTTTAAATATTTCTTCTATTTTCATTCCATAAATAGTCTTGTTTTTAATATTTTTGAAATAATTCAGGCATTCTGATATTTTTTCAACTCTATATTTTATTAAATTTGATATTTTTCCTTCAAGGATTATTCCTTTTTTTGTATTTAATTTAATCTCTTTTTCTTCAAATTCTTTTTTTATTCTGTTCAAATCACTATTAATTGTAATTCTTGATGTATCAAATTTTTCCATAAAATCAGATATGTTAATTTTTTTCACAGCTGTTATTAGTAAAAGTTTTATTAAATTCCTTCTTTTTTCAATAGTTACAGGCTCTGTCTCCTTGACTATATCCTTTATCTTATTTATTTTACTATCACAATCCAGTTTAAAAGTCCCTGATTTGCTTCTGTATATAGGTTTAATATTAAATATTGACAAAACAAAATTAATCTTCTCAATATCATATCTTACCATTCTTTCAGAAATACCAAATTTTTCTTTTAACTGCTTAATAAAAACTTCTTCAGAAGAAGAAAAAATCTCAAGTATTTTTATTTCCCTATTATTTAACATCTAACCTCCTTAATTAAGGTTCTATTAATGTATAACCTATAATTTTAACTATTTCAATATTAAAGTTTTGAAATTTTTATTGAAAAAAATATATTTATTAAAAATACATTTTATCCATTATTTTATAGTATTTATAAAGACTTTGTAAAAAAAAATTGAAAAGGTCTTTATTTTTAATAAATTGTAAAATATATGTTTCAAATTTAAAATAATATAAAATTTATAATAATTTGTTGTTAAAAATTGTACTATAAATTACAAATATCTTAACACAAATAATAAAATTAAGATAGAAATTTTATTTAAAAAAAATTATAAAATACTTCAAATTAATAAATTTTAATATCTCTTACTTTAATATTTTGTTACCAAAAGAGGAAAAAGTTATTTTATTTCATGAAATAGATAAATACCTTTATAAAATTTAAATACTTTATTTTTTCTAAATAAAAAAATACCGCCGTTAAGGGGTATTCTTATCATTTATTCTGTTTTTTGTTCCTTAAAATTTTGGATACGAACTAATAGTTATTGGTTATTATTCCAATAAATCACAACCACATTCATCTCAAATTTTTCCTCAACTTTTACCATTTCTTTTACTGAAAATTCCAAAATTTGTTCATTCTCATAAGATAAATTTTCTCCAACGAAAATAGTAGAATCATCCATGCCATTCTCAATCAGTGTTTCCGATATTTTCTGCGGTGTATTTTTGTTATCTGTCAAAAGTCCGATTTTACCAAATTCCCGTAACTTTTCAACATAATCCATTTCTCGTCCATGAACGCTAGATATAAAAGCATTATTCCAATAATCAGAAATTTTAGCAAACATATATTGAATTGAGGAAATTCCAGGTATTACATTTAGTTCACTAGCCTCAAAATGTTTTCGCATAAATGTTAGCATACTATAAAAGCCTGTATCTCCTGATAGAATTAGTGACATTTTTTTATCACGGTTTTCTTTTATAAAATCCAGAACTCGCTGTAAATCAGCATTAATGTAGCAGTATTCTTTGTTTTCTGCATATTTTCCAAGGCTTTCAATATGACGTTTTCCACCGATTATTACATCTGATTTTTCAATTTCTTTTAATACAACTGGTAAAGTGTAGTCCAAATTTCCAGGTCCTAATCCAAGTACATTTATTTTATTTTTCATTTTCTCTCCTAAATAAATTTTTATTATTTCTATTTTTATCTGTATTTATTATACCCTATATAAATGAAAAGTTAAAGAAAAAAGACTGTTTTTTTCACAGTCTTTTAAAGTTATTTTTTATTAAAGTGCTGTAATAAAAGTCAAAAATCCTAATATTACCCCTGCTGCATTTGGCACAATTAAAATATAATCTTTTTTAGGTTCTTTAGTCCATCCGTAAATTACCCATATTAAACATGAAATTGAGGCGGAAAGTGGTTGCCACGGCTGTGCTTTTTGTCCACCTATATTGGCAATAATTTGGGGAATATATGTTATAAATACAATTATCCCTATAAATGCTCCTATTGAGCCAACTAATGTGTTAATTTTCTTTTTGTTCATTTTTTCCTCCTTGTGTTTAAAAAGTTTAGTAATTTTTGCTATGTTTTATATTATATCACGGATTCCATCGTTTTACAAATTAAAAATTTGACAAATATTTTTCTCAAGTTATAATTTATTAAAAGGAGGTTTTATGGATAATCAAAAAAAATATATAATCGCTCTAGATCAAGGAACAACTAGCTCACGTGCAATTATTTTTGATAAAAATCTTAATATTATTGAGAAAGCTCAAAAGGAATTTACGCAGATTTTTCCACAACCAGGGTGGGTTGAGCATAACGCTATGGAAATATGGGCAAGCCAGCGTTCCGTTCTTACCGAAGTTATCGCACAATCTGGAATCTCTCTAAAGGATGTAGCGGCAATCGGAATTACAAATCAAAGGGAAACTGTAATCGTATGGGATAAAAATACTGGCGAGCCTGTCTATAACGCAATTGTCTGGCAATGCAGACGAACGGCTGAAATCTGCGAAGAATTGAAAATCCGTGGACTTGAAGATTATGTAAAGAAAAATACAGGACTGATAATTGACGCTTATTTTTCAGGGACAAAAGTGAAATGGATTCTTGACAATGTGAAAGGCGCAAGGGAAAAAGCTGAAAATGGGGAACTGCTTTTTGGAACGGTTGATACTTGGATTGTATGGAAATTGACTGGTGGAAAAGTGCATGTTACTGATTTTACAAACGCTTCCAGAACTATGCTTTTTAACATAAAAAATTTAGAATGGGATAAAAAAATTTTAAAGGAACTTAATATTCCAGAAAGTATGCTTCCAGAAGTTAGAAACTCAAGCGAAGTTTACGGAAAAACAAGAATGGGAATTACAATCGGTGAAGAAAACGGCACTTCCATTCCAATTTCAGGTATCGCTGGAGATCAGCAGGCGGCGTTGTTTGGGCAGGCTGGATTTCATACTGGAGATATAAAGAATACTTACGGAACAGGATGCTTTATGCTTATGAATACTGGGAACAAGTGCATAAAATCAAATAATGGATTGCTTACAACTATTGCCATTGGGATTGATGGAAAAGTGGAATATGCTCTCGAAGGAAGTATTTTTATTGGTGGGGCTGTTATCCAGTGGCTTCGTGATGAATTAAAATTCTTTGACAAGGCTTCTGATACAGAATATTTTGCACAGCAAGTTGATGATAATGGTGGAGTTTATTTAGTTCCAGCATTTGTTGGATTAGGCTCGCCATACTGGGATATGTACGCCCGTGGCACAATCGTTGGGCTTACCCGTGGATCTAATAAAAATCACATAATTCGTGCTGCCCTCGAATCCATCGCCTACCAGTCAAAAGACTTGATAAACGCAATGAAAGAAGATTCAGGTATTGAAATAAATTCTCTAAAAGTCGATGGCGGTGCAACAGCAAACAATTTTCTCATGCAATTTCAAAGCGATATTTTAAATACAAAAGTTTTACGTCCTGAAATTATCGAAACAACTGCATTAGGTGCTGCCTATCTGGCTGGACTTGCCGTTGGATTCTGGAAAAATAAAGAAGAAATCAAAAAAAACTGGCGTTTAAACAAGGAATTTACACCAGACTTACTTGACAATTTAAGGGAAAAATATTATATCCATTGGAAAAAGGCTGTTGAAAAAGCTAAAAGCTGGGAGGAAGATTAACAAATAACAAATACAAAAAAACAGTGAAAGTAAAATTCCACTGTTTTTCTTTTTCCAAGCATATTATTTTTTTAATCTACTATTTTCATTCCCTTTTCCTTCAATTCCCCAGCATACTTCTGTGCTGTCGTATAATCCGTAATAATTACAAGCTGATTTCCACTTTGAATTAACGTATCCCCCCGTGCGATACTATCTTTCCCAGCCTTGCGTACACTCACAATAAGAAGGTTTTCAGGCAGTTTTAGTTCTTTAACTGCCTTATTGTCAAATTCGGAATTTGCTCCAACAGGAATTAAAAGTGTTACTATTTTATCCTTTATATTTTTTTCGTCTGGCTTTATTCCAATTTCAATTTTTTTATTTTTCCACCATTTTTCTAAAATTTCCAGTCTTTTGAAACGTTTCTGCATTCTTCTTTTTTTCTTGTCTTCCTCTAAAATCTGCTTCTGAAACATATTAAAGTAAAGCCGTTCGTAAATTGGCTCCATTTTAAGCAATTCTGTAAAAATATAAGTTATTGTGCAGACAATTATCAACATATAAAGATACGAAAAGTTTCCTGTCATTTCAAGAATTAACGTGATTCCAGTAATCGGAGCTCTCACAACTGCTGTAAAATAGGCAGCCATTCCCAGCAGCATAAAATGAACGATTACTTCGTTAGGAATTCCAAAATACTGATTTAATATTACTCCGTACACTTTTCCTGTTAAAGCTCCTATTACAAGCATCGGCAAGAAAATCCCACCAGGTGCTCCTGTTGCATAGCAAAGCATTGTATAAAAGAATTTCAAAGCTAAAATTGTAATAAGTGTCCTAAGAATCACATCTTTCCCAAACATTTCCTCAATAAGTTCATGTCCTCCGCCTGTTATTTCACTAAAAAATACAGCAATAACGTATGCCATTACCATAAACAGAGCTATTTTTACATATTTATTAAATTTAATTTTTCTATAATGTCTTTGAATAAGCAATAAAAAATAGCTGAATGCTTTTCCAGTAATTGTAATTATAACGCAGAAAATAACTGTTATAAGAGCAAATATATAATATGGTATGCCTTTTGGAAGCATAAAATTGTATTGAAAGGAAGTTTGTGAGCCTAAAATCATTCTTGACACAAAATTTGAGGTTCCACTTGCCACAAGAGTACAAATTAACAATAATGGCGAGAAAAATTTATGCAGTTCTTCAAGCGAAAAAATGACTCCTGCTAGTGGCGCATTGAATGTTGAAGAAATTCCAGCGCTTGCCCCACATGTTACGAGATATTTCTCCTCTACTTCAGAACGTTTTGTAATTTCTTTTACTCCAGAGCCAACCAAAGCCCCTAAATGAACCGAAGGCCCTTCACGTCCCATAGACATTCCAGCCCCAATCGCTAATATTCCTCCCACAAATTTTGTAACCAGTTCCCCAAACCATTTAAATTTCACTTTTTTCGTAAGCAGTCCACTAACCTGAGGAATTCCGCTCCCACTAATTAACGGATATTTTGCAAGCATAAACTGCATAACCAACCCCATAATAATAAAAACTGCTATTCCAATAAATATTTTATGAAATTCTAGATTTGTTGTAAAAAATTCCCTGAAAATAGACATTTTTTTTAACATTAATGTATATGTTCCAACAATTATTCCTGAAAAAATCCCTACTAAAAAGCACAATAATATAAGTACCACATTATTCCGTCTTGATTTTAGTGAATTTATATCCCTTAGTTCATGTAAAACATCTTTTGCCATTTTATTTCCTTCTTCCTTTTTTATTTTCCACAAAAATATTCTTCCATATTAAAATAAAATATCTTCCCTGCCTTATTAATCAAAAATCCTGAAATTTCCATTTCTTCAGATAATTTTCCCATAATTTCATAAAATTTTTCAGGTGTCTGGTTATACATTCCTGTTGAAATAATATCACCAAAAAAAGCACTTTTTGTAATTATTCCGACTTGTTTATTTTGAGAGGGAAAGCCAGATTTGGGACTTATAATGTGTCCGTATTTTTCACTGTTTATCAAAAGATATGTATTTTTCTGATTAGAAGTGGAATAACTTGTATTTTTTATTTTTATTTCAAATAAATCGTTATCTTCATTTTTTCCATTATACCCATACTTTGTTATTCTTACAGGCATTCCATCGGAATTTCTTAATATTTCTTCTTCTTCCTCAGGATTTTCAGCGATAATATCCCATTCATCAATAGCAATGATACTGCTCCCGCCAGCATTTACAATTGCGTCCTTTATCCCAATTTTTTTCATTTCCTGAACCATTTTTTCTATTGCATACGCCTTTATAAACGAACCTGTTATAATTTCTTGATTCTTTTCAATTTTTACCCGTTTTTTCTTTTTATCAATAATTATCTTTTTATAATCCACAAGTCTTTTCGCTTTTTTTATTTTATCAAAAGATGGCAAAATGGGGGTTTGTTTATAAAAACCCCACAGTCTTATGAGAGGCATTATTGTAATGTCGTACTCTCCACCAATAATTTTTGATAAATGAATAATTTTATTCAAAATACTTATGGTTTCATTATTTACTTTTACAAAATGCCCACTATTTTTATTTATTTTATCAATATACGAATTTTCAGCATAAGAATTATACTTTTCATTCACATCTTCTAAAATTCCAAATAACCTGTCAAAAACAGAATCATCATAGCTTTCAGGTATTTTAATTTTCACATCTGAATGAAATAAAAAACGTACTTGAACCTTATACATCATGTTTTCACCTAATTTCCACCTGATGAAGTCGCTTTTTCACTTGATTTGCTTTCTTTCTTAGTTTTAGTCTCTTCTTTATTTTTTGTATTAAGCTTATATTGGCTTTCTACATTTTTATTTATTTTTAGACTACTTTTATCATCGTTTCTTTCTGTATCTTTTGATGTTTGAACTTTTCTGTCTTGAGAAGAATTTTCAGTTTTATCTTTGCTGATATTTTTCTCTCTGTCCTTTGGTACTGAATTCTTATCGGCTTTGTTGCTTTTTGTATCGTCTGTATTATTTTGAACTGCTGTTTTAGCTGGCTGTGGCTGCGGTACTGATTTTATTTCAGCCATAACTTCTGTATTCTGAGCCTTTTGCGTTGGATTATTTCCTGCAGATGAAGTCGCTTTTTCACTGCTTTTACCTTCTTTACTTGACGAAGAAGAGGCTTTCTCGCTAGATTTACCTTCTACAACTGTTTTTTGCTTATTATTTTTCATAAATTGCCTGTAATTTCCAAAAGCAATTAACGAAATTGCTCCTAAAAACAGTATTATTTTTTTCTTGTTATTCATAAATATCTCCCTGCTTTCATTTATTTCCCTCATTTGATAAAATTTCAATCATACAGCATGCCAGGCTTAATATTCGTTCTGGAATATTTTTTAACTTTAAGGGCTTTATATCCTGACTTTCTAAAGAATTTCCGTATTGAATTTCCATGTTACCTTTGAAGAATAATATTTTTTCAACTTTTAATTTTTTTGTATAATCTCCCGAAAAGAATGAATTTGTTAAAATGACAACTGTTATATCTGTATTTTTATCAAAATAATGAATTCCATATCCCATTCCGTCATTTCCATAATTTATTTCAAAATCAAGTTTTTGGCTTTCTTTCCTTAATGTTTTTACTAAAAAGTCCTTTTTATTATAATCTAAAATTTCTATTTTTTCCTGATTTTCTCCTGTGAGTTTGTAAAATGGAATATTTATTTGATTTATTGGCTGTGGTATTTTTTTATTATTAAAATAATTTTCCCAATATTCCCTTTCACCTTCTTTCAATTCAGGAAAATATACAAGATTTACAAAATTATTTAGATTTAATGTATGTTCCTTCCCATCAACTGTTTCAAAGATATTATTTTCTGTATATCTAAAGGTACTAACTATTTCATTTTTATCATCTATCTCTTTCCATACAAGAAACATTGCAAATTTTTGCATAATTGGATTTTGTATAAATATTTCCTTCCATCTTTTCATTTCCCATTTTCTTTGTGTAAATAATGCCTTTAATAGATTATTTCTCTGAACTAATGATATTTCTTTCAATTGTTTTTTTATATATTTTAGTTCCCTTTTATATTCTTCCAATATTATGCTGTCCTTACTTCTTTTTTTACTTACTTTTGGAAAAGATTTTATTTCTTTATTATTATTTTCGTCATAAAGAATAATTTTTTGAGGAATTTTTGAAATATCAAGTTTTATACTTATTTTTTTATCTCCATAATTAAATATTTTTGTTCTGTCCATCTGAAAGTTAAAATCTGGCACTAAAACATCATTTAATTCATCGCGGGTCATTCTATGATTTTTTGCAATTAATTCCAATGCTTCATTTGCGGCCATTTTTATTCTTTTATCCTTATAGTTCAATATAAAACTGTTTATTAATATCCCTGCTTCCTTAACTTCTTTACGTAATGACAAAACTCTTATTCCATAAGCCGCAACTGCAATTTTATTATAATCGCTCACAAGCATATCTACTATGTTTGCCATCTTGTAAAGCTGATTTATGCCAATTGTCCTTACTAACGGCATAAAAATATTTTTATACTTCGGATCAAATCTATGTATCTTCCATCTGTCAAAAATCTTTTTAATAAATTTTCTTAAATCATCCTTTTGTGCTATTTCTTCAATTTTATTACAGACATCAATATTTTTTATATCTTTTGCCAGCATATACTCTGATATATAAAATTTCATCAATTTAGAAGGAATTTTTTTATCACTGTCATTTATTCTTACTGCCCCATAATCAACTTCTGCGCTAAATACTGCATTTTCCTCATGTTTTTCAAGACAGATGCTATCAGCATACTCAAAAATTTCTTTTGCATCCATTAAATTTTTTAAACCTTTTTGAGCTTCTGCATTATTCCAGTACCTTACTAAATTTTCTGCAATTGATGAAGCAGGATTAACTTGTTTTTTGATAATTTTCTCCATTTCTTTTCTTGTTTCAATTTTAGTTCTTAAAATTTTTTCGATTTGATGTCCAACATGCGTATCTGCCTTTAATAATAATTTAGGTAATTCTAAATAGTCAAACCCATTATCTTTTAAATATAAAATATTTACATAATTTTCAATTTCTTTAGGCAACTCTACATCTTTTTCAAAAATTTTATACAAATCTTTTTCATGTTCATGCAAAAATTCCATCCAAATTTCATTATTTTTAACATTTGAACCTAATTTTTCAACATATTCAAAATATTTTCTATTTATAAAATCAAATTTTAAATTATAATTCCACATTTCATTAAATATATACTTTAAATCATCTATTCCATAAATTATATCATATCTTAGCAGTATATTTTTAAATAAATCAATTCCTTCTATATTATTTATCAAAAATTGAAAAACCTTTCTATACTTATCTGAATATTTAAAAAGTGAAAATATTATTCTATCTTTTTCTGCTAAAATATCTACTGATTTACATCCCCAACATTTCACAGTAATGCCTTCACAATTCATCTCCTGCTCTTCCAGAAATTTTAGATTTCTAAATTCTTTTGGCTGCCATCTCCAGGCTTTTATTTCAAACAGTTCTTTTAATTGTTTAATTAATATGTCTTCAGATTTACTCAATAATTCTTCTTTCTCTTTTTCATTAATTAAATTTTCCCTTATTAAAAGATGTATCAGAAAGGAATATTCCAGCTTGTCTTCTTTGAGATTGTCATTTAGAAATCTTTTTGTGCTTTCTATATCTTCCTTTATTATATCCAAAAATAAATTATACATTTTTTTAGAATATTCAAAGTTATTAAAAATAACGCCAAGTCCATAATTTATAATCAAATAAAGTTTCTGTTTATGAAAAAAGTTATATTTTACAAAATTTTTTTTCAATCTTTCAAGCATTTTGTTTTGATAATAATAATTGTTGTTTGTTGAAGAAAATTCAATTTCTGAAAATATAGTAAACAACTCAATTCCTTCAGAAATAACTTTTGAAATTCCTCTATTTTCACTCAAAATTTCAAAAAATCTTTTTTCTGCATACTTTCTTACTTTCTCAATATTCAAAATTTTCATATTTTGAAAATATCTTTTGAAATCTTTATTATCTAAATGTTTTGAAAATATCTTATTAATTTTATATTTTTTAATTTTATCTGCAATATAGTTTATAAAAATATTATCAAGTCTTTTTATTTCTTCTCTATTTTCAGATTTTTTTTCATTTTTCAATTCAACATTTTTAACAACTATTAAAATCCCTAATTTTATCAAAAAATTATCTGAATATAAATCGTAATTTTGAATATAAATATCTGCCAGATTTCCAAAATAATTAAAAAAATACTTGCAATTTTTCCAAAAAATTTCCTTATCTTTTGTTTCTAAATTATTCTCAAAATCTTTTTTGACAAATTCGTCTGAAAAATCTAAAAATTTATATATTTTATATTTTAAAGGAAAATTTGAAAACTGGTAACGTAATTCATCAGAAAAATTATTATACATATACTCAAAATACCTTAATAATATCTTTCCTGCGTCACTCTCCAAAAATTCATCATTTTCCATAAAATCCTTCATCTCAAAATTATTAATATAATGTAAATTTCTTTTATAAATATTAGTAAACTTTTCCGTTTTTCCATTTAAAAAATCGACTATTTCCTTATGGATAGACTCTGTTTCCGCTTTATCAGCAAGACTTTTTATTATTTCATCTTTAATCATTTTTAAAACCTCCATTTATCTGGATTTTATTGATTATTTACCATAAAAATTATACTTACTCCCTTTAATTTAACTAATAAAAATTCAATTAATTTGAGATTATAGAATTACTTAAGTCATTAAACTTTTATAATCTAAGAAATTGGACACATTTTAACATACTTTTAGATGTTAAATTATAAGTTTTGTATTTAATTTTAAAATGGTCTTATTATAAATATATTTTTAATACATTTGAATATACACTTATATTATACAACATTTTTTTTCTTTTTTCATTCCTAAATTAAAAAATTTTATTAAATTTATGTAATTAAAGAAAGAGTTACTTCATTTTTTTGAAATAACTCTTCCCACATAAATATATTTTTGCTTTGTAATTTTATGAACAACTAGATAAGATTAAATATAAATTAGTAGATTGCTCTAAATCCAATTCCACCTCTTACATTTTCACCTTTTGTATCATAACCTGCATTTATTGTTATACCAAATCTTGTATTTTCAATTCCAAGATTCAAGTCAGCTTTTCCGTTTCCACGTCTGTCATCTTTTTCACCTCTTATGTTAAACCAGTCAGCAGTTGTATAACGAACTCTTCCTTTATTACTTACATCTCCAACTTTTCCTAGTTCATTTTCATAAGCAAGTCCCAATTTAGCAACAAATGTTGTTTTTACTGCCATTGGCTGTTTATATTTGAATTCTACTCCAACTTCAGGTTTTATAGAATAGTAGTCATTTGCTTTTACTTCTAAACGCATTTGCCCAGTATCCTCTTTTATTCCATCAAATTTTCCATATTCAAATTTTAAACTTCCATAAGGTGAGATGCTTGTTCTTTCACTTGTTCTGATATTTTTTCTAAGTTCATTTTTTAGTCCAAATCCATATGAACGGTATTCAGATTTTGCTTCAAATATATCGTCAACAACAAGGAATTTTCTCTTCATTTCACCAGTTCCTACAAATCCTTCTGTCGAAATAGTCCAATTCAAATTGTTATTATGATTTTTCCCAAGCGGCATTGATTTAAATATACCCGCTTTTACAATATTCTGATCTTCTTTAGATCTACCTATATCACTAAAGTCAAATCTATTTCTTACTGCCCCTGCATACCATCCTGTCGATTCTCCAAGTTTTACAGTTTCATTTTCATTCAAATATGCAAATCCATAGGCTTTATTTTTATAATCAATGATTCCCGCTGTATCTGTCTTATATTCACCTTGCATTCCAAAGGCTTTTATTTTATTTGAATTTTTAGACTTCGTATCCCATTCGTTTCTCAAATATGTAAATTCCTTATTCAGCAAGTTGCCTGTTTCAAAAATTCTTTGCTGAACGTTTGCATACTGATGTCCCATCATTTCATCAATTGCTTGAGCCAATAATGCTTCTTCACTATTTCCAATCGTATTTAACTTATTAAATAGCTCTTTCTCTCTCGAATTCAAGCCGTTAACGTCATATCTTTGTTCCAATCCATCAGTAAAGTTGTACTCATTTGTTGTTCTGCCTACAAAGGCTGTATAAGGAATCTTTGTCATAAGTACACGTGTAATCTGCTGTGTAGACGGGTCAACTTCAGGCGTTGCCATCCAAGTTAGTGAAGCAGAATACGGAGTAAAGTTAAATATTCCAGAATTTATCTGATTTAAGAACGGCTGTAATATTTGTTTTCCAATAATTACATTTTTTGCATTTGTAAGTACTGAAAATTCTGTTCCGATTAATAGATCACTGTTAATTCCAAGAGAATTTGCTCCATTTATGTTAATTGGACGCGTTCTTCCCAATGTATCCACATATACTCCAAAGTTTGAGAAAGCATAGTTTGTGTAAGGCGTAGTATAATCAATTGTTTGAACTTGGCTGTCATCTAGTGTTACACCATTTCTCTGAATTGCAAGCCGTCCATTTGGCAATTGAATAATTCCCACTCCTCCAACAGTTTTACTTGGATCTGTTGGTGCATAATAATCTTTCGCTCCATTTCCAGAAGTAATGCTTCCAGTTCCAGAGTTTAATGCTGGTAATACATTTCCAGGAGTTGCATTAGCCGCTATTGGTAAATCTCCAGATGCTCCTTGAGAATTTACATCATATCTCACTCCGTAAGATTTAGAACCATTTATATTGATTTCTCCATAATTTTTAATTATTGACTTATTGTTTGAAGTACCTTTTATTAGTACGCCATAACTGTTATCTGCATCAATATTTATTGTTCCATAATTTTCCAGAGTACTTCCATTTAATACAGCAACTCCGACAATTCCCTGAATGTTGTCATTTCCATGATAAGAGCCAGTTGTAGTAATATTTCCTGTATTTACAAATTTTGCTCCATTATTTACAAATACTCCCATCATTGTCTGAATTTTATCAGAAGATGTTGCTCTTGAAGCATCCAAATATATGTTTCCAGAGTTTCTTAATGTTGTTCCTCTGTCATCTCCATACATTCCAATACTCAAATGTCCTGAAACATAAATATCTCTTTCGTTTGAAATGCTTGCTCCTCCTACAGCTGCCATACCGATTCCATAAACAATGTTATCTGAATCAGATTTATCAGTTTTTCCGATTTTAATTATTCCTCTGTTTACAGCATTAGATGCTCCTGTCACAAGAATTCCTTGATTTCCAATACCTTGCGACAAGTCAATTGTCCCATTATTTATAATATTTGCTCCGTCTTTTCCGTAAATTGCAATAATTTTTCCATTTGTTCCAGATGTAATTGCTGCATTATTTGTAACTTTTGATGTTCCTTCTGCGTAAATAAATGTCGCTTCCTTTCCTAAAGTTACATTTGATGAGGCAGAATTTGAATAAACATTTGTTCTGCTCATACCTGGATTCGCTAAAATTACTCCATAAGACTTATCTCCAACAGTAAAGCTTGATGCTGTATCATTAATCGTAACTCCGTTTGTTCCATAAACTCCAACAGGTTCACTATTAGCATCTGTCGCAATATGATTTGCAACATTTATTGTTCCACCTAAATTAACACTTCCTCCTTTTTTATAAACTCCAATAGCCTTGTCTGCAACATTGATTACAGAACTTCCTGTTGTTTCGACATTTCCGTTCTCACTAAGGGAATAAACTCCAAATGAAGCCTCTCCAACATTTATTGTTCCACTATTTTTGATATTAATTGTTGATCCATTTTGTGCATAAATTCCGACAGTAGAGTCGTTTTTAACAGCAGTGGCAGTTTTATCTACATTTATTGTTCCGCTATTTTCAAATGTCTGATCCGATGTTCCTTCCAGATACGCTGCAATTGAACGTTTTCCAGTAACATCAATATTTCCACTATTTAAAATTGATTTTACTGCACCTGATTTATTTTGTGAGAAAATTCCAATTGAATCATCACTAGAGAACTTCATATCCGATTTATTCGTAACATTTGAGTTTATTGAAACAATTCCTTTTGCCTTGTCAGATATACCTGTTATTTTCTTGCCATCTATTGCAGCATTTGAATTGTCTACATAAATTCCTGTAGAACTATTATTTAATGTCATATTATTCCATCCACCAAAAGAAGATGTTCCTGTCATATAGATTCCT
This sequence comes from uncultured Leptotrichia sp., assembly GCA_963517565.1. Classification (GTDB taxonomy): domain Bacteria; phylum Fusobacteriota; class Fusobacteriia; order Fusobacteriales; family Leptotrichiaceae; genus Leptotrichia. The sequence continues at coordinate 25,684 of CAUQGN010000005.1, forward strand.
GTTCCTTTTGAAGATACAATAATGTCATTATTGTTCATTTGTGCCTTACTGTCAATAATGTACAACATTGGTTCTGAAGAAGTTGTCAATGTTCCAGCATTATTATAATTTAACACCGCATTATTTTCCAAGTATGCTAAACTTCCGTTATTTGCAAAATTGTAATTCCCGCCTGTTACAGTCAATGCAGAATCATTTCCATACAATGCAAACCCTTTATTTCCAACCGTTATATCTCCAGAAGTAGTCAAGTTTGTTTTGTTTTTTACAAATATTCCAACTGAAGTAGATTCAACACTTCCACTAGGATTAAATGTAGAATCTCCAATTGTTATATTTCCACTATTTACAACTGTTGCATTTGAAGCATTCGCAGTTTCCGGCGCAATATAAATTCCTGCTGCTCCTTTTCCTAAAGTGATGTTTCCTTCGTTAACAACATTTATAACTTTACTGCTTGCAGTTGTATTTTTAGCATAAATTCCAACTGATTTATCTTTACCAGTTATTTCTCCTTTATTTTCAACTTTGTTAAATCCGATTGAGTAAATAGCAGAAGATTCATCACCAACTGTTATTTTAGAACCAGCAGTCGTTGTAATTATACCTTCATTTTTAAATCCGGCAGGTGCTCCAATATAGCCTGCAGTTGTGTTTTTATAAATCCCATAGATTCCCGTTGATTTATTTCCTACAAGAATATCTTTTGAATTAAGCCCTCTTGCTGAATCAAGGTACATAGCCGTACTCGTCTCAGCATTTGACAAGTCTAATTTTCCTTTATTTTCAGCATCATATCCAGCAGTTCCAACCCAAGTTAATGCAGGATTGCTATTTCCATCTGACATAAGTCCTATGATGTTCTTAGTTGCTGATTTCGCTTCAACTGTTACTCCTGTTTGTAAAATAGCCTCTCCATTTATAACATGAGAAAGTATATTTCCTGTATCTAGTGCATTTCCAAGTGCTACTGTCAAATCACTCGAAGTTACAGAACTTCCTTCAGTAACCCTTGTTCTTTCTACAGAGTGTCCATTAGTAACCAATGTTCCACCATTATCATTAATAACAGCACCTTTTTGCCCAAATATACCTACTCCATCACCACCAAATTGAATTTTCGCTCCAGTTTCAAAATTAACAGTTGCATTAGTAGTAACTATTGCTCCAACTCCATTTACACCGTTCAGCTTAATATCCGCACCACTATCAATTGTTACTGTTGAAGCTTTGGTTCCATCTCCGCCATTTCCAATATAAATACCAGTTCCAGCTGTTGTGTTATCTCCTATATTCATAGTTCCTGCATATTTAATATAACTGCTATTTTCAGCAAACAATCCAACTCCATTTGCTCCTGTAGTTATTGATGTTGATATTGCTTTAGGGCTTCCAGATGCTCCTTGCCCATCAGTATAAATTCCTATTGCATAAAAATCATTTGATCCACCTAATACAGAGTTCCCTACTTTTATTCCTTGGTTATAACCTGAAATATCGGCAGTTGCACCCTTCATAAGAAGTCCGATTATTCCATTACCAGTATTAGAACCAGTAGTGTAGTCTAATTTTGATGTGCTTGAATTCAATATTCCTCCATCAAGATAAACTCCAACTCCATATCCACTTATGTTTCCAATATTTGCTCCATTAATTTTTCCTGTATCTGAAGCGCTTGTCCCTTTGATATAATATGCAACTCTGTTTTGATTTTTTGTGCCTAGATTAATTGTTCCTGTAGTTGTGTCAGTTACTGTTGCCTCATCTTTTAGATAAACAGCTACTGAAGAATCTGCATCATTATTTAATATTATTGTTCCGACTTTTGTTATATTAGATTTTGGAGTATAAATTCCAACTGTGCTTTTTTGTTTTAAATTTATTGTTCCTTCATTTTTTATAGTTGAATCAGCCAAATTACCATTATTTTTTGTAAACATTCCTGTAGAGCTTTCAGATTCTACATTAATTACACCATCTGCTGTATTTGTCAGGCTGATTTTCTTACCAGTGGCACTTGCCGAACCAAACATTCCAACTGAATTTTTAGAAGAAGATGTTAAATTTATAGTCCCTTGATTTTCTGCTGTTGCATCATCTTTTGAGAATATTCCTGTTGATTTTTCACTAGTCAATTTGATAGTAGCATTTTTTGCATTTATAACCGCTGTTTCATCATCAACGCCGTACATTCCGATTACTGATTCCGCTGTTCCTTCTATCTCTTTGTTATTTGTTATTTTAGCTTTATCAGTTGCAAGCATTCCTGTTCCCTTTTTACCTTTCACAGTAACAGTTCCCTCATTTACACCTTCAGTAACATTCGATGTGGCAGTATTTTTACCTGTAGCGTAAATTCCTATCGCGCTCTCTCCAGTTGACAATATTTCTATTGTTGCACCTTTATGGTTCTTTATTTCTGAACCATTTTTCCCATACATTCCAACAGCCTCTTTATTATTTACTGTTATTTTATTTTTATTGTTTATTACTGAATTATCCGAAAGCATTCCAACTGATTTTTCAGAATTTACTTTAATTTCACCTTTATTATCTGCAGTTAAATTCTCTCTGTTGCCAGTAGCATTTGTAGCAAATATTCCAACTGATTCTTTCATGCTGACATCTATTGTATTTTTATTTTCTATAGTTAGTGTTTTAGATGCAGCTGCTTCTAGCTCTCCATAAATTCCTGCACTTTTTATTTGCCCAGCAGTATCTTTTAAAGTAATTGTTCCACTATTTTCTATTGTATTATTTTCTGTTGCATCTTTTGTAAATTTACCATAAATTCCTGCCGAAGCACCTTTATGCACATCAATAGTTCCTGCTGCTGCATTTACTGCATTACTGTTTTCAAGATAAATTCCTGCAGATTGCTCTTCTTTAATTTCTATTTTATTATTATTAGTTACTTCCGATCCAGACTTACCATAAATTCCTGCTGACTTTTTATCATTCATAGTAATTGTTCCACTATTGTTAACCGTACTTTTTACAGCTGAAATTCCAATTGATTCTTCTGAATTTACTGTTATTGCTCCAGCGGCACTATTAATAACTTCTATTTTATTTACATTATTATTAACATCATTTGAAGCGAATATTCCAACTGATTGTGGGCTTCCAGCAGCAATATTTATTTCCTTATTATTCTGTAATGTCAATTTTTTAGGTGCTCCACTTACAGATTCACCATATATTCCAACATTCTTAATAACATTTGTCAGATTTATTATTCCTTCATTTAAGATTGAATAATCTTTTTTAGATGAATTTGTTAATTTTCCATACATTGCTGCCGAACCGCTAGTCGCTCCAGTAGCTCCCGTCAATGTTATTGTTCCATTAGCTGTATTTGTTGCGTTTGAATCTGAAGCATACATTCCTGCTGAATTTTCATGTGAAACATTTATTGTTTTTTCATTAGTTATGTTAGAGTCATTGCTTCCATACATTCCTGCTGAATTTTCTTTTTTTACATTTATTACATTTTTATTTTTTCCTGTAGCTTTATCAACAAAAATTCCAACTGTACTCTTAACATCCAAGTCAATTTTTCCATTTGGAGTTTCATTTATTACAGTTCCTGCACCTTCTCCAGCGTTATTTTTTAAATACATAGCAGCTGACTCTTCCTGCCCAACAATTATATCCTTTTCATTTTGCAATGTTGTAGTTCCTGCCGCTGTACTTTCAATTTCTACATACATTCCTGCTGATTTTGTCTTACCTGTTCCTTTTAACTCAATCTTTCCTGTATTCGTAATAGTTCTTGAAGCAGCATCTGAAATTTTGGCAAAAATTCCTGCCGATTTATTACTTTCAACACTTATAGTTCCTGCATTTGAAGGTGTTGAATTTTCTACATAGATTCCTGCTGACTTATCTCCAGTTATTGTAATTTTTCCAGTTGCAGCATCATTTGAAATAATCGCTCCATTTAGCCCTAGCATTCCAGCAGAAGCTCCACCATTCATTTCTATATTTCCTTTATTTGTAGCACTTCCTTTATTTGCCAAAATCCCAACTGAAGCAGAAGTAGCTGTTGTATCTGTAATTAAAATATCTCCGCTATTTTCGATTTCAGATTCCTTACCATAAATTCCAACTGATTTTTTCCCTTGTAATTTTATTTCAGAACCTGATGAATTAGTTACTTTTGCTTTTTCTGACATTATTCCTATCGCATCTGAAGCCGAAGCATCTGAAGTTATTTTTTTCTTATTTTCAATTACAACATTAGCACCCTTACCATAGACACCAATCGAATTACCTATATGAATATTTATATTTCCATCATTTTCTACATTCTGATTACCTTCTGCATAAATTCCAACATTTTGAGTTTCAGTCGAACTTGCCATTCCAACTTCTATAGTTCCTTTATTTTTAACATTTTTTGCAGATGTAGATGTTGAATAAATTCCTGCTGAACTTCCTTTTTTAGAAGTTATTTTCCCAGTTGTTTCATTTGTAACATCACTGTTATCCGCATAAATTCCTGCTGATCCTGTTTCCTCTGTAGTTATATTTCCAGAATTTTCAATTGTCGAATTTGTTATTCCATAAATTCCCGCCGATCCTGTTCCAGAAGTTGTTATTTCACCACCAGTAGCATTACTTACTGTACTGCTATTTGCCAGTATTCCAACTGATGAAGTTCCAGAAGTTGTTATTTTCCCAGTACCGCTATTTGTCAATGTTGAACTTTCTTTTCCATAAATTGCGATTGAACTGTTATTTGCAGTTGTTATTATATTGTTGTTTGTTACTTTTGAAGCATTGGAATAAATTCCTATAGCCCCGTCTTTTCCTGATAATATAAGTTTTCCATCATTTGTTACAACAGCTCCATTTAATCCTGAAATTGTCGTTTTAAATCCAGAAGTCAAGATTTTTGATGAATTAATATTAACTTTTCCAGCATCAGACACTAAAAATTGTGCTGAATCATTAATATTAGAAAATTTCGTACTGTCAGCCGTAATATTTCCATCAATATTTATAGTCGTATTTTTCGCACCATAAAATACAGCTGAATTTTCACCCATACTTGAAACAGTTAAATTTTGTAACGTAGTATTTGTTATATCTATAGTATCATCTGATGTATTTCCTGTATTTCCAAAGTAGGCGAATACAGATTTTTTACCAATCGAAGTACTAAGATTTGTTATTGTGAAAGCTTTTCCAAAATTACTAGCCTTAGATGAATAAAGTCCAACTGTTCTTTCTCCCAAACTTAACACTGCATTACCCTGAAAAGTAGTACTTGTAGTAGATCCATCAGAATATACTCCGATTCCAGTGCTAGTTCCTGAATCTCCAACTGTAACTGTACCTTCAACAGTTCCAGTAGAGCCACTAGTAAATATTGCAATTCCACCATTACTAGATTTTATTTCTCCATTACTTGCATTTGTAAATGTTCCATTTTCTGAATATAAGCCTACTTTTCCACCTGCTTCAACGGATACAACTCCAGCGTTTGTAAATGTTCCTGTATTTTGTACAACAGCATGATATGCCGCATTTGAAATAGTTGCGCCATTTTTATTTGTTGCAGTAGATCCGTTTGAAAGATATAACCCAATAGAATCAGTACCATCTGATGTTACTTCTATCTTTTTTTCATTCTCAAATGTCGCATTATTTAAGATTACACCATATACTTTATTTCCCGCAACTGTTATTGTTCCTTGATTTCCTGTAGTTCCAGTCGTTCCGTTAAAGTACATTCCAATATTTTCATTTGCTCCATTTACTTTAATTTTACCTTCATTAACAAACTTTGCTGAACTTGAATAAACTCCAATATTTTTACCATCTGTACTGTTAATAGTAATCGTACCTTCATTTTTCATATTTGTTGCTGAAGCGTTTCCGACCCTTATTCCCATACTTCCTTGAGAACCATTTTCAATATCAATATTTGCATCTTTAGTATTTTTTACATTAGAATCTACTTGTGAATAAAGTCCAAATGAATTTTTAGCAGTTATTGTAATTGTTCCATTATTAGTTGCTCCACCTTGGATTTTACCAAGTACTGTCATACCACCCGAATCATTTCCAGTAACATTAATTTTTCCATTATTCACAAAACTTGAATCAGGTCCTAAAGCATTTGTTGTTTTTGAAACAACCATACCGTGACTATTGTCTCCACTAATATTTACATTTCCATTGTTAATTGCAATAGTGCTTATATTTACACCATTCTTAAAATCACTAGTTGCAAATCCTGCTGAAATATTTCCGCTTAAACTGATTTCACCTTCATTTCTCAATGTATGTTTATTTGTAACACTGGTACCCGTCCCTTCATCTGTAAATAAAAGAGCTACTTGTAATGACTTATTTCCGCTTATAAGCCCTGTTGAACCATTTATACCAGTAACTTGCGGATTATTCCATGTATCTGGCTGTACTTCAATTCCTGCTACTTCCATTACTTCTAAATATATTTTTCCTTTATTTTCAAATGAAAACGAAGGATTATGTCGTCCCCCTTTACCTGAAGGAAGACCTGGATCTAATGTTATAGCTCTTTGCTTAGTTATATCTACATGCATTTCTGTATTCTCGCCTGAATAAAATGAACCGTTATTAGTCATGTATTCTCCAATTGCTTTACGATGACCAACAGGTGCCTCACTTAATGTATAACTAGAATTAAGCAAATTGGTATTAGCATTCATTGTATTATCAGCAGTTATACTATTTCCATATGAATCCAATCGTGGAATACTAAAAACTATAGGATTCGCTGTTGGATTTGGTGGTGTAACACTTGGAGCAGTAGGTTTAGTAACACTAATTGCACTAACTTCTGAAATATTTGGAGGAGTAATTGTCAATGTGTTTACAGTTGGAGTCGGTGCCGTTACATTCATGCTTAGTGCTGGCGGTGTTATATTTACAGCTATTGTCGGTGCTGACAAATTCATACTGATACTTGGTGCCGTTACTGTAGGCGGCGTAGCTGGCTCTTGTGGATTCGGCACTTCAATCGTAACAGGATTTAATGTAGGAAGTATAATTGTCGGTGCTGTTATTGGCGAAGTTACACTCAAATTAATCGCTGGACGTACTACAGCTCTTGGCATATCAATTTGTGGACTTATTGTGATTTCTTCTTTTGTAACAGATTTTGGACGTACATTTGCCATTATCTGAATTTCCACTTCAGGCTCTTGAACGTGTAACAATGAAGCTAATCCATAAGATTGTGAACCTACTGTAGAAGTGCTAATTGATGGTGTTACAAAATTTTTTCTTCTATTAGACAAAATTCCAGTATCTCCCCAGTCACCTCTAGTAAATATGCCATTAAATGGATATTTAGCCGCCTTATCTCCTCTTCCTTTATAAACTCCGTTACTGCTTGACACAAAAGTATTAGCTCCAAACTGCCATGATGCCCATTTTGATTTTACAACTTGATCTCCTTGTTCCATTAATTGAACTAATTCCAAATTCAAATCTTCTACTGTTTCTTCGTTTGCTTTTTTCTTTTTCTTTATTGCAACCCGTGTTTTTTCAGCTGACATTACCAATTCTTTATTCATACGCTCATAAAGCATATCCGAAGAAGTGTTTAAACCAATTGAAAATGTTATCATTCCTGTTATTAAGTATGAGAACAGCAATGATTCCGTATATTTTACATTTTTTGCCCTTTTAGCAAAAGCCTTTAAGTCTTTTTTTGCTTGTTTTAAATTGTTACTCATAAATTTCTCCTTTTTACTTTAATTTTTTAATTAGACATGTAAATACATATTTCAATTATCTAATTAATTTTTAAATCTTTATCACTCTGTAATAATTACAATTTTAAATTTTTACATAGTTATAGTCAATCATATTAAAATCTTGCTGCATTCCAAATCTATATAATAAAAATATTAATCTGAATGAAATAAAGCAATCATGTTCCTAAAATTATTTTAAATTGATTGACTTTTCAATATTATGCTATTTAATTAATTGTATTAATTTACTTCAAAATATACTAATTTTTTAGAATTGAAATAAAATATGACAGAACCTATAAATCAAATTTTATTCAAATATAAAACTTGAATATTGTAATTTAACTCGCTAGATTCAAATTTAAAACGGTTTTACTGTTAAATAGATTTGTTCAAAAATATTTTCTAAAACAAATAAAAACTACGTATTCTTGTAATTTAGTAGCAATAATGATTATTATTGAGTACGATTTTAAAGTAGTTTTAATTTCAAACCTAAATCTAAATTTGAATTTTCTTTTTGTAGTATTATAACATTTTTTTATTTCCATTACAACAAAAAAATCTCTCTTTTTCATATAAATTTTAGAGAGATTTCTTTAATAATATTATTTTATACCAATATTTAAATCATTTTTTAATTATAGTATATTTATTTTATAATTAATGTACTTCCATCCATTTCAGCTGGTTTTTCCAATCCTAATAAATCAAGCATTGTTGGAGTAATATCAGCCAGTTTTCCATTTGTTCTTAATTTTGCGTCTTTCATATCATTTGTAATAAAGATGAATGGAACTGGATTTACAGTATGCGCTGTATGAGGTTCCCCAGTTTCAGGATTTACTAATAAATCAGCATTTCCATGATCTGCAGTAATTAATACCGCACCATCTAATTCTAATACTTTTCTTACAATTTGCCCAGTGCAGTTGTCTACCGCTTGACAAGCCTGAATAACAGCCTCAACATTTCCTGTATGCCCAACCATATCAGGATTTGCAAAGTTTAATACAACTGTGTCAACTTTTCCAGTATTTAATTCTTTAATTAAGTTTTCTTTAACTTCATAAGCACTCATTTCAGGCTGTAAATCATAAGTTGCAACTTTTGGTGAATCAGACAATAATCTGATTTCTCCTGGATATGGCTCCTCTTTTCCACCATTGAAGAAGAATGTAACGTGTGCATATTTTTCAGTTTCTGCTGTTCTTACTTGAATTAATCCAGCTTTTGATACAACTTCCCCAAATCCATTTATAATTGTTTCAGGCGGGAATGCCACTGGTGAACTGAATGTTGCATCATATTGAGCCATTGTAGCAAAGTTTACTTTAGGATAAACTTTTCTTGTAAATCCATTAAACTCAGGGTCAACAAATGTTCTAGTCAATTGTCTAGCTCTATCAGGTCTAAAGTTTGCAAAAATTACACCATCTCCATCTTTAATTAATCCATTGTCTTTTGAACCAATTTTAACAGGTTTTACAAATTCATCTGTAATTCCTTCTGCATAAGAATTTCTGATTGCCTCGTCAGCAGTAGCTGCCAAGTTTCCTTCTCCAGAAGTTAAGGCATTGTAGGCAAGTTCTACTCTGTCCCAGTTATTATCTCTATCCATTGCATAATATCTTCCTACAACTGTAGCAATTTTTCCTACACCAAGTTCATCCAATGCTTTTTGCAATTGAGCTAAGTATTCCACTCCACTCTCAGGGGCAGTATCTCTTCCATCCATAATCGCATGAACATAAACTTCAGTAAGTCCTTTTTTCTTAGCCATATCAACTAACCCAATTATATGATTAATATGACAATGTACTCCACCATCAGAAGTTAATCCTGTAATATGTAAAGCTTTTCCATTTGCTTTTGTAGTTTCCATAATATTTGCTAATACTTGATTTTCTAAAATTGTACCCTCTTTAATAGCTTTTGTAATTTTTGGAAGCATTTGGTAAACTACTCTTCCAGCACCGATATTTGTATGCCCAACTTCAGAATTTCCAAATTGTCCTTCAGGCAGCCCAACAAATTCTCCATCTGCTCTCAATTCAGTATGAGGATATTCTTTAAGATAATTGTTAAAATTAATTGGATGAGCTAATTTTACTCCATCAACTTCATTATCATGATGATTCATCCCCCATCCATCCAAAATTATTAAAACTACTGGTCTTTTTTTCATAATCTTTCTTCCTTCCATTTTTTAAATAACTTTCTTTTCCTATGTCTATTATACAGATTTTTTCTAAATTTATCAAGGAATTTGAATAAAAAATTTCTCTTTCTTTTTTTATATACCTATTGAAAAAATTATTGTTAATGGATTTTCTTTCTATAATTCATATATTTTTTCTTTTTTATAAAGCAAGGAAAATCAATCGCCATTTTAATTCACTTATGAACAATTATTTTTAATTTTTTATTTAATAAGCAAAATTTCGTTAGAAGAAAAATAGCTGTTTGAGCTTTTGAAATATATTTTTATCATGTATGCTTATTTAATATTAGAATAACCTACATTCAAAAGCGAGTTCTATTTTTCTTTTATAAGAAAGTTTTGTGTTAAGCGGGGATGCAAGGGCATGGCGTCTGATGCCCTTGCGTTAAAAATAAATTAAGAATATAAAGGAAAAAATACTTATTAATCAAAATAACTTTTAACAGAAAACAGAAAAATTTATTCTTTATATCTTGATTTTTATTGAAAAAAATGATAATATATTGTGTAATTTGCAATATATTTAATTGTATAGCAATTTATTTTATAAGTAAAACTATTGAAAGGAGAAATAAATGGCACACTCAAAATCATCTAAAAAAAGAGTTTTTATTGGTGAAAGAAATGCAGCTAGAAATCAAGCTATCAGAAGCAGAACTAGAACTTTCGTAAAAAAAGTGCTTGCCGCTGTTGAAGCTAAAAATGTCGACGAAGCTAAATCAGCATTAAGCGTAGCATATAAAGAATTAGATAAAGCTGTAACAAAAGGTGTTCTTAAGAAAAACACTGCATCAAGAAAAAAATCTAGATTAACATTAAAAGTTAATTCATTGGCAAATTAATTTTTTGCTACTGATTGATTTTAAAAAAATTTTTTTAAGATTAACAAAAATAAAAGACTATCACAATTAAAGATAGTCTTTTTTAGTTATACAATTTTAATTACTTTTTCTAAAAAGTTCTCTTACTCTCAAATTATTTTTTCTGCCTTTTAAAATCCATGAAATTGTGGCTTGAAAAAAATACAGGCTTTTTAACCAGTTTGGATTTATATAAATATCCTCATCACTTTTTAAAGTTAGAATATTAGCAGAAAATTTATCTAACACTTTACCTAAATTTTTTAGCGGTCCTTGCCCCAATGGATATTTTTTCAAATGTGGCAGCAATTCTCCTGCGCCTACGCCAATTCCTTGCCCCCATCTCGCATTAACCTTTTCACACCAATTTTTTATCTGCAAAATTGCTAACCGATTTTGCTTACTTTCATAAAATCCATTATTCACTATGCAATAAATTTTAGTTTCAGATTTTACAACTTTTTCCTCTTCAAATTTTACAAGTAATTTTAACAGATTGGACGGAATTCCATCAACATGCAAGGGAAAAAGAAATATTAAAATGTCGCTGTTATGAATTTCATTTTTAATCTTATCATCCAATATAGCATAAATTGAATAATATTCTTTTATTTCATTTTCTTTAAGCAAGGATGTTAAATAATTTCCCAATATTTCAGAATTGCTTTTAATTGCTTTTGGACTTCCATTTATTATACTAATTTTCATATCTCATCATTCTCCTAATCTTCTAAAAAAGAAACCTTAAAAGTTTTTACATCTAAATTCACACTATTAGCCTTTACTATTTCTTTAGCAGCTATCTTTTCATTTGATGATAAATTTTTTCCATAAAAATACACATTTAATCCAAATTTTGTTTTATTTCGTGGGATATGGTGCATCTCTTTATTTTTAAATTTAAAAAATGGTAATAAATATGGAATTGTCCTATCTAGCACATTTTTTACAAATGGACTGTAAGAGCCATAGACACATTGACTTATAATCACAACTTTATCTGCTTTTGAATATAATTTTGCTAAACTTTCATATCCATCCCTAATTTTACACTTCCCAGGTGTTTTAATCCAGCATTCAAAACATCCCATACAGCTTTTAATTCTACCATTGTCACAAATTATAGACACATCTTCACCAACTATTATTTTTTTTTGATTTATACTGTCTTTTATTTTATCCGTAATTTTTTCTTTTTTTTCAATTTTCCACTTTAAATTTTCTAATTTTTCATCATCTAAATCGTGTATAATTAATTCCATATTTCTCACCTTCCATAGATATATTAAAATCTATCTAAAATTTAACTGCTAAATATTAACCGAATTTAAAATTCAAAATCTTACAATAACCAGCAACTTTCAATTCTATGATAAAACAGTCTTAAAATCAAACTCAAACGCTATAACTATCTTACTAAAACCTTATATTTATATAATTTTTAATAGTTTTGTTTCAAATAGATTCAAGTATATTTTAAGATTACTTCGTTATACAAACTGATTTTATTATCTCCTCTATTTTCTCTTCCCAGCTTTCAGAATACTTTATATCATTTGTAATCATTATTGTTGTTAATCCTTGTACCAAGGCCCACATTGCTATAATTTTATCTTGCATAGCCTGATTTGGTACTCCCATTTTTTCCAGTATTTTTATCGCCTCGATTTTTAATATACTAAAGGCTTTTTCGTTATTATTTTCTATTTCTGAAAACTTTGAGAATAAATCCATTTTTATATTTTTTCTTGAAATCATAAAATGATAGTATCTATAATTCTCACAAAAAAACATAATGTACGTTTTTCCTAATTTTACCAATAAATTCTCTTGATTTTCATATTTTTTCCTTGTTCTATCAAGTTCCGCTGCCAATATTCCCCATATATAATCACTCATTGCGTAAAGCAAATCGCTTTTTTTCTTAAAATATGTATACGGTGCCGCATTACTTACTCCACACATTTTAGCTACTTTTCTTAAAGATAATTTTTCTTCTCCTTCTTCATTTATCACCTCTATCCCTTTTTCAATCAATTCTTCCCGTAAATTTCCATGATGGTAACTTTTTTTAGTTTTTTCCATATTTAAATTCCCCCTAACTTTCATCATCTTATCACTGTAAAGATTATACACCTATATCTTACCACTGTCAAGTTTATTTTAAAATTTTTTTACTTCTTTTTAACTGAGACTATTATAAATTACTATTTTTATAAAATTTATTGGGTAAAAAGCTGTTTTAAAAATTCAAATTATATTCAATATAAAAAAATAACCGCTGTCTTTTTCAACAACGATTACTTTTAATTTCTATTTTTAAAAATATCAATCCTTTTTAATTAAATAATCACTACCTTAATATAGAAAATATGAAAAATTCATACGGCTTCTTTACTTTATACTCTTTTGTAATATTTAAAACATCTTCTTTCTTTTTATAGTAAATACCTCCATCTAATGATAAATTTAATGACAAACTCTTAGAAGAATCTATCAAAAAATATTCATCTTCACATTTTGAGTAATCATACTCTCCAGGCTTATATAATGTTATTCCACCTGAAATAACCCTACCATAATAGTATTTACCTTTTTTACCTATTTCTATTATTTTACATCCGTCTTCCCATTCTAAAAAGTATTCTCTTTCTTTAAAATTAAAATCAAATCTATCCCAGTAAAATTCTTTAGGTACATAAAAATTATTTATTACAAATAATTTAAAAGACAGCACTATTATAATTATCAAGATTATTGGCATAATTTTTTTTAACATTTCTATTACTCCTATCTTCTTTGAGATAATTTTCTTTTTACTTCATTTTCTATTTCTTTTAGTGATTTTAAAGTTTTATTAATCTTGATTTCTTTTTTTCGTGTTTCCATTCCAAAAGGGTTTCCACCTTCCAATTCTTTTCGCGGATTGTTTTGTGAACCTGAAGCTAAAATATTTTTCACATCATCAAAAGTATCTCTATACTGAATAAGTACTGTTATATTTACATTATATCCTCCATTAATTTTTTTTATTTTTCCATATGAAGAAGTAAATAAACTAGTATTCCCCAGTGCTGTAAATTCGGTCTTAGATAAAGTAAAGTCTACTATTTTATGTTCTTTTAGCCTATCTTTATATCCCAGTTCACTGGTATTTTTACCTTTAATAGAATCCGTCCATCTATTTACAATTTTATTCATTAAACTTGCAGTAGCTTTATCATTAAATAATCTATACTTTCATCTGGCATATAATCATCTATAATGAGTTTTTGTTTATTCCAATTTCTTGAACTATAAAAAATATCATCTACTGTTTTCGTTATTGGTACTAAATATTGATTTCGTATTTTACTGTGTATTCTGCTGTTATTATATCACATTTCTTTATAATTGTATATTTCTGCTTTATGTTTCCAGATTTTCAAACCTTTACTGCAACGGCAATGAACAATCCTATGAAAGTAAAAAAGAAAAAATATTTATTAATCAATTATCAAACAACCTTATTATAAAAAATTATTTCTATTTTTTAAATGGCGTTTAATATAAAAATCCTTATAAAATAAAAAAGAGAGCGTCTAAATGCACCCTCTTCCATTATTTTCTGACAATAATCAGTTTATATTAAAACTTAATTTCACAAAAAATTTTATTTTTTTACTTTTTCCACATCATCTTTTTTCTTTAAATCTTTATCTGTTTCTTTATCTTCCTCCTGTTTTACTCCCCACGCTTCAGGCTTAGGCACACAAATTGGACGTCCTTCTGGCAGCATATCCCATATTTTTTTTAATATTCCCATTAGAAATACACCTCTTTTATGTTTGCTTTCAAATTTTGTTCGTATTCTTTAATTTTTTTGTTAAAATTCTATCAAGTTCAGTTAACGTAGCTTTTAAACAATCTAATTATAAATCAATTATTTAAACATCTTAGTTCAATATTTATATTTATTCATATCTTAGAATTTCTAAAATTATTTTTTTCTAAATAATGAGCAAATTTCCATAATTAACATTTCCACTCCTGTTTCCATTTCTATTTTACCAGTCTTTATGTCTTTTTCGATTTCCCAGCATCTAAAAACTAATTTTTTTAAACTGGCATTTGTGTAGTTTTGTTCCAATTCTATTTTTTTGAAAATTACATAGGAATTTGGGATTCTATTATTGGATTTAAAAATTTCCTTTATTTCTTCAAATTCAATTTTAAAAGTGTTGTAATTTTTACTGAATTTTTGTCCTTTCATTTTTAACGAGCTTATTTTGTACATTATTTCGAGTTCATTGTAAAGAGAATACAAGATTCCCATATATTCTTTTTTTTGCTCCAAGTATCTCATTACATCCGCTGGGTTGTTTAACAATATGTTTCGGGTCATTTCATAAATTTGATAATCTTTTTCAATAGATACAATATTTTTAATTTTTTCAATATCAAACTTTTCTCCATCTAGAAAAATCTTAATTTTTGCAACTTCATTTCTGACCTTAAACGGATTGCTCCCTATCATTTCAAGAAGCATTGCCACATCCCTTGCATTTATATCCAGTTCATTTACAACATAAGCCCGTATTTCCTCTTCTGTTTCCTTTTGAAATAAAAAAACTTCCATTTGTTTATTTTTACTAAATTCATCCAGCAGCTTTTTTAATTTTACTCCAAATTTCCCCTCTTCCTTGTCATAATCAATAATAATTTCCTTATTTACTATCTCAAGATTTGCTATGTATTTCAAAATTTCCTCAATATTTTTAAGCTTTTCTGCTCTTTTCAATACTACCAGTTCCTGACTTGAAAATATGGAATTAATATTTATTTTTTCCAAAAATTTTTCATTTTCCTTCAAATCCACATCAAAAAAACTTTCACTAATTCCAACATTTTCTTTCCGAATTTTCTCCAAAAGTTCAAAATACTTAAATTCTCTTTGCTTTTTTCCTCCAATAAAATAAATCATTTATTTCCTCACGTCTATAATTATTTTTTATTTCTTGAGAAAATTATATCAAATTTTTGGTATAATTTGAACTTTAAAACAAAAAACAAATAAAATTTGTAAAAATTATATTCTATATTTTTCTCTTATTTGATTTTTATATGTTTCAGCCTGAGTTCCATACACTACTTGAATTCCTTTTCCAGAACGAATTACACCTTTTGCCTCCAATTCTCTCCATCTCGCATCATCAGCAACTATAGAAGCATCTTTTACAGTAACTCTAAGTCTTGTAATGCAGGCATCTATATTTTCTATATTTTCTGCTCCTCCCAATGAAACTACTATATTATCTATAAGTTCTGTATTTTCTTTGGCTTCGTTATAGTCTTTTCTTGTGTAAAGTTTATTTTCAGAATCTCCTCTACCTGGTGTAAGAATATTAAATTTCAAAATTAATGTTTTGAACACAAAATAATATACAAATGCATATACAGGCCCTAATATTAGTATCCAGTAATATGAAGTCTTTGCATTTCCTTGTAAAAGTCCAAAGAAAGTGAAATCTATAATTCCTCTTGAGAATGTAATTCCTACTGCTACATTAAGCACATACATTAGCATATAGGCAAGTCCTTCAAGCACTGCGTGAATTACATATAGTACAGGTGCTACAAATAAGAAAGTAAATTCTATCGGCTCAGTTATTCCTGTAAGGAATGATGTCAATGCGGCTGATAGCAATATTCCTTTTATAGCCGCTTTATTCTTATCATCTGCAGTTCTGTACATTGCAAGAGCTGCTGCAGGTAACCCAAACATCATAGGTAAAAATCCACCTGTCATTGTTTTTGTCGCCGCTGCACTAAAATGTTTTACTGAAGGATCTGCAAGTTGTGCAAAGAATATATTTTGTCCTCCTGCTACCATCTGTCCTCCCACTTCCTGATAACCTCCAAGCTGAGTATACCAGAACAGAGGATATATAGCATGGTGCAATCCAAATACATTTAACAATCTCATTGTAAATCCATAGAAGAATGTTCCTATAGCCCCTGTAGCTGCAAACATTTCTCCAGCTTTTACAATTCCCATAAAGATTGTAGGCCAAACAAACGGAAATATTGCTGCCAAAGGAATAAATAAAATAATTGTCATAACAGGCACAAATCTATTTCCGCTGAAAAATGCCAAATAATCAGGTAATTTTTTATCTGAAAACTTGTTTGTAATTGCCGAAGCCACAATACCACACACGATACCACCAAACACACCTGTCTGTAATGTAAATATTCCAAGTTCCTTCGCATATAATGCCGCCGTTCCTCTTGCCGCAGCTTCACTCAAACCTTTTCCAATAAGAGCATCATAAGTTACTGAATCAGGAGTTATCCCTTTAAAACTCAAAATTGTCCCTATTATAGTGTGAAAAAGCAAAAATCCCAAAACTGCTGATAACGCTGCTGTTTCTTTATTTTTATTTGCAAGCCCTATAGCTACACCAACTGCAAACAGTAAAGGTAAATTTGCAAAAACAAACAATCCTACATTAGAAAACAGCTGCATAAGATAATTTAACGGTGTTCCTGCTTCAAGAAAAGTTAAATTATACGTTTTTATAAGGACAGGATTCGTAAAAGAACCTCCCACTCCTAAAAGTATTCCCGCCATCGGCAACACTGCGATAGGTAACATAAAAGCCCTACCTATTTTCTGTAATACTGCAAAAATTCCATTATTTTTCATAGCATATACCATATATTGAAACCATTTAAAATATTATATTTCCTCCTCTCTTTGTTATTTTCTAAAACAGTTTCAATAATTTCCTTTCTATAATATTTATTTTTAATTACTAATTTTTTATTTCTCCATTTCCCTGACAAATCTTTGAGCAATCTCAAGAGGTCTTGTTATAGCACCTCCGACAACTACTGCAAATGCACCCAATTCCAGCATTTTTTTTGCCTGCTTCGGCTCGTGTATTTTTCCTTCTGCTATTACTGGAATATGAAGTGTTTTAGCAAGATTTTCTACTAATTCAAAATCAGGCCCTTCTGATTTTTTGCTATAGGGAGTATAGCCACTAAGTGTTGTTCCTACAAAATCTACACCAGCTTTCTCAGCATTCACACCTTCTTCAAATGTTGAAATATCTGCCATTAATAGCAAATCAGGATATTTTTCCCTAATTTTTTTTATAAATTCATTTATTGTTTTTGCTTCAGGACGTTCTCCCATTGTACAGTCTAATGCAATTATATCGGCTTTAGCTTTCACTAAATCATCTATTTCCTTCATCGTTACAGTTATATACTGAGGAAATCCTTCATATTGCTTTTTGATTAATCCTATAACAGGTAAATCTAAGTTTTTTTTGATTTCTTCAATATCTCTTATTCCATTTGTTCTTATTCCCGCAGCTCCAGCCTGTTCTGCCGCAATAGCCATAAGATGCATTATAGTCCCATTTTCTATATAAAGAGGCTCCCCAGGCAATGCCTGGCACGAAACAATCAATTTCCCTTTTAATTTTTCCAATAATTTTTCTTTACTCATAATTACACCTTCTTTTATCCTTTAATTAATATTTCTTATATTCCTATGTTACCCCATTTTTTTAATTTGTCAATAGAAAATCTTTTTAATTTTTTATTATAAAAAAATTTTTTTTTAATCTTTTTCAAATTATATTTGAACTCTTTTATCTATCAAAATAATACTATTTCCTGTCTAAATAACGAAATTATTACAAACTTTTCTAATAAAGGGTATATTTAAAATAATTAAAATATAATTTTCATTTTTCAATCAGATTCTAGTATAAATAACCCGTCGGAGCATTTTTCTGTGCTGACAAAACTGTCTGAGCATAGCGAGTTTTTTGTCAGTGCAGAAAAATGTCGTAGACTAGCCATAGGTTATTGCGTAGCAATCTTGCCAAATATTTTGATTATCAGGATAAACCTTTACTGCAAGTTTTGCGGCAATGAGCAATCCTACGAGAATAAAAAGAAAAAACATAATAATATGAAAAAATATTTATTAATCAAAATATATAAAAAATAATTTACTTGAATAACTATAAATTAGATATTAAACAAACCTATTATAAAAATTTTAAATCAAATTTAGTATAAAGCTATTTTTTTCAAGATTATATTATTACAATCTATGTAATTTAAAAATTTCCAAAAAAAAAAGACTGAACATTTTGTCCAGTCCCATATATCCTATTTTTGTTCTACGTCTTTATCTTTTTTAGCAAGTTCCGAAAATGCTGTAACCATTCCAGCCAGATTTTGTAACTCGCTTGGAATAATGATTTTTGTTGATTTTCCGTCTGCCACTTTTTCAAATGTTTCCATTCCTTTTAGTGACAATACCTCTTTTGTTGGTGCAGCTTCGTTTAACAGTTTCAATGCTTCTGCTTGTGCTTTTTGAATTGATAAGATTGCTTCTGCACGCCCTTCTGCTTCTTTTATCTGCTGTTCCTTTTTAGCTTCTGCTCTTAAAATTGCAGCCTGTTTTTCTCCTTCTGCAACCAATATTGCCGCTTCTCTTTTTGCTTGTGCTTCCAAAATGTTTGCTCTTTTTTCACGCTCTGCCTTCATTTCCTTTTCCATTGCTACACGAATGTCAGATGGTGGCAAAATGCTTTTCAATTCCACACGGTTTACTTTTATTCCCCAAGGATCTGTGGCATCATCCAGTTCCTGACGCATTTTTGTATTGATAATATCTCTTGAAGTCAATGTCTGGTCAACTGTCATATCTCCAATAATATTTCTCAAAGTTGTTGCTGTCAAATTTTCAATTGCTGAAAGTGGACGCTCTACTCCATAAGTGTACAGCTTTGGATCAGTTATCTGAAAATAAACAACTGTATCAATTTGCATTGTGGCGTTATCCTTTGTAATAACAGGCTGAGGCGGAAAATCCACAACTTGTTCCTTTAAAGACACGTTTCTTGCAACCCTGTCAAAAAATGGATTCAGAAAACTAAGTCCTGAATTTAAAGACCTATCATATTTCCCCAATTTTTCAATAATAAGTACACGTGATTCCGGTACAATCTTTATTGATTTAAAAATGTAAATTAATGCTATTACAATAAGAATAACTATTAATGGTAAACTCCAATACATAATAATATTACCTCCTATTTTTATTTAAAAAATTATCATTTTCTTTCAAGAATTATCTTGTTGCCTTTAAAACCTTTAATTTTAACAATTTCTCCACTTGACAATATTTCCTCACTTACTCCTGTCCAAATGGATCCTTTAAATTTTACTTCATATTCCTTTTCAGCTTGTTTAGTATCGACTACTTTTTCAATTTTTACATCAGTCCCTTTCATGCTCGCATCAAAATTTGTCTTTCTTTGCGATTCAATATATTTTCTCAAGACTGGACGTGTAAATATTAGGAAAATTACCGAAAGTACAGCAAATATTAAAAACTGTATTAGCGAATCTTCTATAAAATTTGCAAGAAACATTACAATTAAAGCTGAAAGTGCAAACCAAATTGTTACAAGTCCTGGAATAATTATTTCCAGAATTGCTGTTATTCCTGACAAAATTGCCCAAAATAATGCTCCCATTTTTCTCTCTCCTTTTTTATCTGATAAATACTTTAGCTACAAAATCTTAAAGTCCTGAAAAACCTACACCAACATGAATCGAATTTGTCCCTTTTCCAGTACTGCTGCAAGCCACAAGCGTGAACAAAATCATAATCAAAATAATTAGTTTTTTCATTTTATCCTCCTAACTTTTTCAGTTATAAATTTTTAAATTTTAGTAACAAATTTATCGTTCTATTTTATAACAAATCTCCAGTTGCCATCAACTTTTTCCATTAATTCTCTGCTTTCTCCATAACTATAAACAGCATTTTTTAAATTTAATTTCACAACTTTTCTTGCAGTATCCTTTATTATGCTGTCTATTTTTTGTCTGTCTGTATTTGATAAAATTTTTCCATCAATTTTTTCAAAAGAATAACCCATTTGTCTTTTAAATTCATTTTTAAACATTGCATCATATTTAGGCAGAGAATTCGTTCCTATTGTCGGAGTTTTGTATTTAGCTGTTATTTCTGCTTTCTTTTCACTTAAAAATTCAATTTTAGTGATTGTTATTTGAGCATTTGTAGACAGTATAATAAGCGTTTCATCAACAAACTTACTGTATATCTCGTCTGATAAATTTTTATTTTTTTTATCTTCTATACGCGAAAAATGATTTTTCAATCCAGATTCTGTGAATGTATTTATTACACTTTTTTCTATAAGCACAGAATTTTTTTCCATTTCGTTCTGCGTCATTTTTACCGAAGTTCTTTTAGAAATTTTATATTGCGCTGTAAAACTTATAGAAAATACCATTAAATACAATAATATTAAGAATTTTTTCATAGCTTTAACAACCTTTCCTTAAATTTAAAAATAAACTCCAACTCCACCGTGCA
Source organism: uncultured Leptotrichia sp. (assembly GCA_963517565.1). GTDB lineage: Bacteria > Fusobacteriota > Fusobacteriia > Fusobacteriales > Leptotrichiaceae > Leptotrichia. Next base: position 46,945 of record CAUQGN010000005.1, read on the forward strand.
ATCCACCTGGTCCAACACCTACATTGGCTGATAAGCACGAACTTAAAGCCAAAGCCAATAAGACCAATATCAAAAGTTTTCTCATATTTCCTCCATTTTAAATTTATTTTACTTAATATATTTTACAATATAATCTTAATTTTTCAATTTTTTATTTCTTAAAGTTGTCTAATAAATTAAATTTTATATTATTTATACAAATTCATTGATTCCTTAAACTTGGCAATTTTGTTTTCAAGCTCTTCTTTTATTCTTCTTTCTTTTTCCACAGCTTCAGGTTTTGCTTTCGCAACAAAATTTTCATTAGATAATTTTTTCAATACTTTATCTAGTTCAACTTGAGTTTTTTCAATGTTTTTCTCCAATTTTTCAATTTCCTTGTCTAAGTCAATTAACTCTGCCAGCGGAACAAAAATCTCAGTTGTGTCAACCAATCTAAATCCTACAAGTTTTGGAATTTCCACATTAAATTCATATTTTTCAACATTTGCCAGTTTATCCAGTATTTTGGCATTATTTTGTAAAATATTTCTTGCATTTTCATCAGCTGTCTTAAAAATAACTTCAATTTTCTTAGATGGCGAAACATTTGCTTCTCCACGGATATTTCTAATTGCCGAAATAATTTCCTTCAGATAGTCAAATTCCTTTTCAGCATCAATATTTATAAACTCTTTTTCTTCTTTTGGAAAATCTGATAACATAATTGTTTCTTCGCCAGTTTGTAATTTTTGCCAAATTTCCTCAGTAATAAACGGCATAAATGGATGCAGCATTTTCAGCCCTTTATCAAGAACATGTCTTAATACACACTGAGCTACAGTCTTGTCGCTGCCTTCCTGTCCATAAACACGTGTTTTGGCAATTTCAACATACCAGTCACAGAAATCTCCACGGAAAAATTCGTATGCCAATTTTGCAGCAGCGTCCAGTTCATATTTTTCCATATTTTCATTAATCAATTTTGAAGCAGTCTGCAATTTAGATAAAATCCATTTATCTTCAAGTTTAAATTCTGAATTATCCACAGTTGTTGAAACATCAAAATCTTCCAGATTTGACAATACAAATCTTGACGCATTCCACACTTTATTTGCAAAAGCTGAACCCATTTCAAGAAGTTTTTCTGAAAAATGAATGTCCTGCCCTTGTGAAGTATTGTATAAAAAGCTGAATCTTATTGCATCTGCACCGTATTTTGCTATCAAGTCAAGGGGATCAGGAGAGTTTCCTAGAGATTTACTCATTTTTCTACCTTTTTCATCCCGTATAATTCCATGCAGGTAAACATAATTAAATGGTATTTCATCTTTTATATAAAGGCTCATCATTACCATTCTTGCTACCCAGAAAAATAAAATATCTGCTCCTGTAACAAGTGCATTTGTCGGAAAAAATTTTTTCAGATCTTCAGTTTCGTTTGGCCAGCCCAATGTTGAAAATGGCCATAATGCTGATGAAAACCAAGTATCAAGCACATCTGTTTCTTCCGTCAAGTTCACATCTTTTCCAAATTTTTCACATGCCTGCACTTTTGCCTCTTCCAGACTTTTTGCTACAAAAACTGTTCCGTCTTCTGAATAATAGGCAGGTATTCTGTGTCCCCACCAGATTTGACGTGAAATTGTCCAGTCCCTTATATTTTCCAGCCAGTTGTAATAAACTTTTTCCCATCTTTTTGGCGTAATTTGAATTTTTCCATTTTTTACAACTTCCAATGCTCTTTTTGCAAGCGGCTCCATTTTTACAAACCATTGCGTAGAAACTCTTGGCTCAATAATCGAATTACATCTGTAGCAATGCCCCACAGCATTTTTATGATCTTTTACTCCAACTAGCAGTCCCTGCTCTTCCAAATCAGCAAGTATAGCCTTTCTAGCTGCAAATCTTTCTAGCCCCTGATATTTCCCACCATTTTCATTTACATGCGCATCTTCTGTAAAAATATTTAAAAATGCAAGTCCAGTTCTTTTTGCCACTTCAAAGTCGTTAGGATCGTGTGACGGAGTCATCTTAACTACCCCAGTCCCAAACTCCATATCTACATATTCATCTGCCACAATTGGAATTTCTCTGTTCATAAGAGGCAAAATTACAGTTTTTCCAATCAGATGCTTGTATCTTTCATCATTTGGATTTACTGCAACCCCTGTATCTCCAAGCATTGTTTCAGGACGAGTTGTAGCAATTACAAATTCCTCATCGCTATCTTTAATCGGATATCTAATTTCCCAGATTTTTCCATTTTTATCCTCATGATTTACCTCATCATCAGCAAGTGCTGTCTTATCGTGCGGACACCAGTTTACAATATATTCTCCACGATAAATAAGCCCATCACTGTAAAGTTTGATAAACACTTCCTTTACAGCTTCCGAAAGCCCTTCATCCATAGTAAATCTCTCTCTTGTCCAGTCCAGCGAAACTCCCAGTTTTCTAAGCTGTTTCGTAATTAGCCCTCCATGTTTTTCCTTCCATTCCCAAGTTCTTCTCAAAAACTCATCATACCCAATTTCTTCTTTAGAAGTCCCTTCATCAGCCAGCATTCTCTCAACTTTATTTTGCGTAGCAATCCCAGCATGATCCATCCCTGGAATCCAAAGCGTATCAAATCCGCTCATTCTCTTATATCTAATAATCGAATCCTGTATTGAGTTATTAAGCATATGCCCCATATGCAAAATCCCTGTAACATTTGGCGGCGGAATAGCAATTGAATATCCTGGCTTTTCTGCATTGTGCTGTGCATTAAAATACCCTTTTTCTTCCCATATTTTATACCATTTATCTTCTATTTCATTTGGTGAATAAACTTTATTCAGTTCGTTTGGCATTATTTTTCCTCCTGTTTTAATTTTATATTATAGTCAATCCACTTAAAAATTCGAGTAACAATTATAACATTAACTATATCCTGACTTTCTACTCTCGTTTTAAACTAAAATTGCTATATATTTTTTTATTTAAATTTTTTTATTTCATGAATCCTATTGTATATTCTATCACAAAGCTGAGTTTTTTTCTACTTTTATAGAAAAATTAACAAAAAAAGCTCACTAAAATGACTAATCATCATTCAAATGAACTTTTGAACTTTTCATATTAAATCTTTAAAATTAAATTTCTAAAATGCTGTAATTGTTGCAAGTAGCCCAAAGACTACCCCTGGAAAGTTTGCTGCTGATAAAGGATAATCTTTTTTTTCCTTTAAAAGTCCATAACTTGTCCATATCGTACAGTTAACTGCTGCTGCTAAAGGCTGTAAGAAAAATGTTTTGTTCCCATGTAGGTTTCCTACTATTTGTGGAACATAAGATACATACATTATTACAGAAAGTAATGTTCCAATCCATCCTAAAATTTTTAAGTTTTTTTCGCTCACTTTGTTCTCCAATCTTTTAAATTTCAATAAAATTAACAAGTTTTAATAATAAAAGTATATCACAAAGCCTTTTGAAAAAACAATAAAAAATCAAATTAAATTTCCCTTGACATTACAATAAAAATCCGATATAATATCTTTGTAAATTTTGCCGCTTTAGCTCATCTGGTAGAGCAACTGACTTGTAATCAGTAGGTGGTTGGTTCGAGTCCGACAAGCGGCACCACTTTATAAAAATCACTCATATTATAATTTTAGGACTATTTTATTTTGATAAAATAGTTTTTTTTTATAAATTTTTGAAAATATCAACTTTAATTTTTGGTATTAAATTATAAAATATTTTATAACTCAAAAAGAATAATAATCATAAAAATTTATAATATACTCGAACCTATTTAAAATTGAACTGATAGAAATTATATAATTTAAGGTTTGAGTAAAATAGTCATAATTTTTGAGTTCTATTTTAAACTAGTTTTACTATAATATTTCTTTAAATACATTTGATATTTATTCATTTATAAATCTTGATTCTTTATATTCCAAATCATTTAAAATGATTTCAATTCTTCTATTATTATATCTTCCTTCTACAGTTTCATTTGTATCCATAGGTTCTTTCCCACCTTTTCCTATAATTTTCACAATGGAAAATCTTTTATCTAATACATATTCCCGCAATAATTTAGCTGCATTTATTGCCCTTTCCAAAGATAATTTTAGATTATGTTTTTTTGAACCAGTTGAATCTGTATGTCCTATAATTTCAAGAGAACCTTTTTCTATATGGACATTAAGCATATTTGCAATGTATTTCAAATCATAACTTTCAGATTCATTCACTTTTTCTCCACCTACCTTAAATCCATGAACTACACATTTTCTATCTGTTATAATACAAGGCGAAAATCCAAAATTTATCTGAGTTGACATTGGGGTTTCTGGAATATAATTAGTATTTCCCATATTAATTTTTTCTTCTTTTTTTAAAATTTCCTCTGCCTGCACACTCATACCTGTTACTATCATCAAAAGTATAATTAATTTTTTCATAACCTTTTTTCCCTAGATAAATTCTATAATAAAATGCAATAAATTTTAAACTTCCCCCTTTTTTTAATTCGATTTTATTTTCCTGAAGTTTCAAATTCTACATTATTCAAAAGAATCTCAACCCTTCGGTTATTGTATCTGCCATCAACTCTATCGTCTGTATCTACAGGCGAATTTGCTCCTTCACCTTTTATTTTTCCAAAGGAAAATCTTTTATCCAGCCCAAATTCCCTCATTAATCTTGCAAAGTTTTTTGCCCTTGTTTCTGATAATTTTAAATTATGTTTTTGTGAACCTGTAGAATCTGTATGCCCTATAACATCAATTGTTCCAGATTTGCCATATTTATTTAAATCATTGACAATTTCTCTAATAGTTGATACTTCAGACTCATTTAGTACATTTCCATCTATGTTAAAACCTCTTATAATACATTTTTTTTCTTCTAACGAACAAGATTCCCCTAAATGTGCCATTGCATTTATTCCAACCGCCATTACCAAAAATATAACTGCTTTTTTCATTACTATCACTCCTTAACACTTTTTTCACTAGAATTATACCATATTTTTTTTAAAAAAAAGAAAAATCTGATAAAATCAAATCTTTCTTTCATGAATTAATTTTAATTATTATTTTTTAGTTTTTTTCGCTAATAATTTGTTGTGTTCCTTTATTACTTCGTTGAAGTTTGCAAGTACATTTTCTGGTGTCCCTTCCTCAGTCTGTGCAAAGAAACTATCACTTACAGACGAATGCGAGGCTTTTTCCTTTTTCTCTATTCTTTGGATAAATACATTTACAGATTGCTTAAATTTATTTGCTTTCTGAATAAATTCACTATGATCTCCAGGATTATATCCTTCTTTTTCAAGCTGCTTTGTATTTTTTATAGATTTTTCAAATTTTATGAAGGCTTTATCCATTTTTTCTTCCAATTTTTTGAATTTTTTTGCATTTCCTTTTGCAGTAAAATCACTTGCATCAAGCCCTTGCTTATGTATTTCCTTTATAATCTGGTCGCCTTCCTCAATGAACATAAATTGATTATACGTAATATATTGCTTTCTCTTGTCATAATCTTTTATCATCAGCTTTTTAATTTCATCTGATTTTTTTTCAAATACTTCTTTATAACTTTTTGTAACTTGATTATATTTATCTAAAGTTGCAAGTAATTGTGTATGTAAATCTTGTGCTTTTCCATAATTATCCTGTAAATACTGTTTATTTTTATAATATGCTCTCATTTCATCCGCAATTGGTAACATTTTTTCAAGTACTGGAAGCATAGTTATCGCTTTCTTATCTAATTCGTCTTTTTTTTCTTTACTTTCAGATAATTCTTTTAATTTATCAATAAAATTTTTGTCAATTGCAATATCAGCTGCAATCTCTTCGTTTTGGATATTTTTAAACTTTTTATCCATTCCAGCGTCTTCAAAATAATACAGTAATCCTTTGTCAATATTAAGAATTCTATTATAAAAACGTATGTGCTTGTTATATTTATCTTTATTTTTATCTAATACAGCTTGCTCTTTAGAAACTCCACTTAATGATTTTTTTTCTATTTTTCCTGCTCTTGTTGATAAAAACACTATAACTAACATTATTAATAGTATTATTCCAATTTTTTTCATATAATATTTTCAATCCTCCTCTATTTTACTGTTAAAATAATTTTTAAACTTCTTTGAATTTTATTTAAAATTTATTTTATCTCTTTAGTATAATTATAATAATTTTTATACATAATGTCAAATAAAAATAATATATTTTTTACAAAAAAATCAAATAAAATTTTTTTTACATATTCTAAAAAATATTATATAATATATTAAAATCTATTAATAGAAAGAAGGTAATGAAATGAAAAAATTATTAGTTATTATTTCAATGTTTATGGTATTTCTGGCTGGATATGGAAAAACAAGAACTCTTGATGTGAATATGGAAATCGGAGCAAAAATTCCTAGTTTCGAGTTAAGAGAATTTAGCGGAAAATATACAAAAAGTAGAAAAATATTGAATAATGGAAAGCCTACATTATTAGTATTTGCTGCCGAATGGTGTCCACACTGCCACACTGAATTACCAGAAGTTCAAAAATTTTATGATGAAAACAAGGATAGTATAAATGTAGCAGTTATATTTACAAGCAGAAAAACAAATTTAACATCAACAAAGCAATTTGTAGAAGAAAATAAATTTACTTTCCCCGTTTACTACGATGCTAATCAATCCATCATGAAAGGATTTAAAATTAAATCTGTCCCAACTAATTTGATAATACAAAAATCAATTATAGAAAATATTAATGAAGGAATAATGGATTATGATAGTTTAAAAAAGGCATTTTATCTTAATTAATTTTTTTATCATAATAAATAAATTTAAGGAATTTAGAATTTTTGTATTCTAAATTCTTTTTTTGTAGTTACTGAAAACTATTATCAAATAAAACTTAAAAAAAATAGGACTGCTAATGGTAAAAATAAAATTACTTTAAGTTAAAATATTTTTTAATTTTTACTCTTTAGTAATCCTTATTTTCTTAATAAATAAACATTGAATCCCCAAAACTATAAAATCTATACTTTTCTTCAATAGCTTTCTTATAAGCCTCAAAAACAAACTTCTTACCACCAAACGCTGAAATTAACATAATTAAAGTAGATTTTGGCAAATGGAAATTTGTAATTATTGCATCAACAATTTTAAAATTATAATCTCCATAAATAAAAATATTTGTATCCCCTTCTGAAGCTATTAATTTCTTATTTTCATCAACAGAAGATTCCAATGTTCTTACTGATGTTGTTCCTACTGCAATTACACGATTCCCATTTTTTTTAGCCTCATTGATAATTTTGGCAGTTTCTTCGGGTATTCGATATTTTTCACTGTGCATTTTATGATCTAGCACATTTTCCACCTGTACTGGACGAAATGTTCCAAGCCCCACATCCAAAAATACTTCTGTTATAATAATTCCTTTTTTACGAATTTTGTCTAGAAGCTCATTTGTAAAATGAAGTCCCGCTGTTGGAGCAGCTACTGATTCGCCTTCTTTAGCATAAACAGTCTGATATCTGTTTTTATCCTCCAGTTTTTCCATAATATATGGTGGAAGTGGCATTTCTCCCAGTTTATCCAAAATTTCCTCAAATCTTCCTTCAAAACTGAATTTTATAATTCTATTCCCATCTTCCTTGATTTCCAAAAGTTCTGCCTCTAAAACTCCCTCTAGAAATATAAGTTTCTGTCCAATTTTTAATTTTTTGGCAGGTTTTAGCAAAACTTCCCACGTATATAAATCATATCTTTTTAAAAGGAAACATTCCAATATAACTCCATTTTCCTTATGTCCAAATAATCTTGCAGGAATAACTTTTGTACGATTAATTACTAGGACATCATCTTTTTTTAAATAATCTATAATATTATAAAATTTTTTATGTTCCAATGTTTTTTCTTTTTTATTCAATACTAATAATTTTGAATGATCTCTAGGATTTACAGCATGCTGCGCTATCAGTTCCTCAGGCAGTTCAAAATCAAAATCTGAAATTTTCATTTAATTTATTTCTCCTATTTCTATATTTTCTTTTTTTATTTTTGTTTATTTGAAAGGAAACAGGGAATTTAATAATTCCCTGCCATAATTATTATTCAATTAATACGCTCTTCCAATTTCAAAAGTTTTGTATGTATCTACTCTGTTGTACCATCCTTGCAGCCATCTTCTCTCATTTCTTGGAGCATTTCTTACACGTCTTGCCAGTACATCTTTGGCAGAGTTGCTAAATTCTACTAATGCACTTTGTCCTACTGCTGTTCCTTTCATATTTTCAAGCACTTGTCTTAATCCCCAAGCTATATTATTGTATGAAGAAACACCTTTCAATCCTTCACCTTTAAAGTTTACGTAGTCAATCAACGCATAAAGTCCATTAGGAGTATTTACCATTCTTTCAAACTGATTTCTTAAATTTTCCTTGTTTGAAGACGCTTCAATCATTTTGTCAAGTGAACCTTTTAATCTTTCATAAATAAACATTACCTGAATATCTCTTGTGTTATCAAAAAATGCTATCAATTCTTGAATATCCTTATCACCATTAGCTTTTTTAGCCATTAATTCTGACTTACTGCTCCAAGGCGAATATCTAAATTCAGAAAGTAATTTTGGCAATTCAATTCCTTGCTGTTTATAATAAGCAACCATGTCAGGCAAACTATCCCCAAAACCTTTTCTACCACCACTTGCTTTAAACCAAGTGAAATGTCCTATTCCAAGCGAAGGGAAATTTTCTCCATCATTCCAGTCAACAAGATTATTTCTAATTCCTCCTGTTTCATTTTGAAAAATTCTTTCTGCCACTGCCAGCAATTGTTCCTTTGATAATTTCATATCAGGTGTTCCTTGCTGTGTTTTTCTATTTGCTGTGTAAGTATTTACATTTGGTCGCTCATAACTTCCGCTATCACGCATATTTCTCAAACTTGTATTTACATTTAAATCAATACTTTTGTTATTATACTGATTTTTAATTAATTTTTCCAATTGAGAATTATTTGATGTTCTTGAGGATGCGACTAGCTTTGGCTCAGATTTTGGTGTATTTACAGTTTCGATGTTTTCTGACGAAACCGCTTCCCTAATATTCTCACTTCCAAATGATATTATTGAATATGTTAATCCTAATAATAATGCTCCTGTCTTTTTAAAAATTCTCCTATCACTAACCATTATTCATCTCCATTCTTTCTTATTAGATGATTCTTAATTTTTAAAGTAAAGTGTCTAAAAATCTAGAATCATTTAATATTTTTTGTTAATTTTCAATTTTATTTATAATTTTCTGTCCTACAACAACTCTATCCAATCCAGCTAAATCTTTTATAACTTCAACATTCTTAAAACCTGAACTTGTCATAATTTCTGTGACATATTTTCCTTGCTTGTAGCCTATTTCAAATATTAAATAGCCAAAATCAGTCAAATAATCAGATGCCCTCTGACAAATTTCATAGTAGAAGTATAATCCGTCATTTTCTGCAAAAAGTGCTTCACTTGGCTCATGTAATAAAGTGTCATCTGACATAATACCTGCTTCATTAAGGGAAATATACGGTGGATTTGACACTATCATATCAAACTGATTAAATTCAATATTTTCAAATAAATTTGATTTTAAAAATTTTATATTTGGAACTTTTAAAAGTTCCTTATTTTTTTCAGCAGTTTCAAGTGCCTTTTCAGAAATATCCACGCCTAATACATATGAATCCTTTATTTCCAATGCGGCTGTTATTCCTATTATACCACTTCCAACGCCAATATCAAGTATTTTGGGATGAACTTTTGAATTTTGATTTTTTATAATATTATTTTTCAAAATATCAATCATTTTTTCAACCAAAACTTCAGTATCCTGACGCGGAATTAAAACTCCCTTGTCAACGTAAAATTTTCTTCCATAAAATTCCTGTTCATTTAACAAATACTGAACTGGAAATTTTTCACGTCCAATTTTCTGAATAAAATATCTGATTTTTTCGATTTTTTCATTTTCAATTTCATCTCTGTATTTTGTAAAAAGCATCATTCTATCAATATTTAAAACATGCGAAAATACAATTTCTGTAATTAACTTACTTTCATCAATATTATTTTTTTCAAGATATGAAATACTTTTATCAAGCAGTGATTTTAACTGTTTTTCAGATTTTTCGATATTTTCAAAATCATTATTGTCAGATATTTTTTTATCATTATTTGTTATATCGTTTAGTTTTTCTCTAATTTTTTTTAAGTCATCTTCTGATAACATACGCTCAAATTCAGCATAGAGCATAATTCTTTCCATTCCCATTACTTCTGAAATGATACTTTCTGCTGTCAATCTGGCATTTTTTATACCTTTTTTTTCTAAATAATTAACCGATTTATTCAAGATATCCAGTAAATTATTCATTTCCACTTCCAACTTCTTTTAACAGTTCAGCCTGTTCATAAGCAATTAAAGCATCTATCATTTCGTCTAAATCCCCATCTAGAATACCATCTAATCTATGAAGAGTCAACTTAATTCTATGATCGGTAACTCTTCCTTGAGGAAAATTATATGTTCTTATTTTTTCAGATCTATCTCCACTTCCAACTTGTGAACGTCTTTCATTTTCAACTGCACTTCTTTGTTTCTCATATTCCATTTCATACAACTTAGAAGCCAGTACTTTCATTGCAGCCTCTCTATTTTTTATTTGTGAACGTCCATCCTGGGAAGTTACTACAAGTCCAGTTGGCAAGTGTGTAATTCTTACAGCAGAATCAGTAGTATTTACGTGCTGCCCACCCGCTCCACTTGATCTGTATGTGTCAATCTTTAAATCACTTGGATTAATTTCAACTTCACTTACATCATCTATTTCAGGTAATACTGCAACCGTAATTGTAGATGTGTGAACTCTTCCAGAAGATTCAGTAGCTGGAACCCTTTGTACACGGTGAACTCCGCTTTCAAATTTTAATCTTGAATAAGCTCCGTTACCTTTAATCAAGAATGTTACTTCCTTCAATCCGCCAACACCAATTTCACTTTTATCAATAATTTCAGTTTTCCAACGGTTTCTTTCTGCATATCTTGTAAACATTCTGAAAATATCAGCTGCAAATAATGCTGCCTCATCTCCACCCGCTCCTGCACGGATTTCCATAATAACATTTTTATCATCGTTAGGGTCTTTTGGAAGTAAAAGTATCTTTAATTCTTCTTCAAGATTGGGAATTTCTTCTTCAATTGAATGAATTTCCTCAAGCATCATTTCTTTCATTTCCGCATCTTTTTCAGCTTTCAAATCTTCTTTCAAACTTTCCATTTCCTCTTTACGATTTTTATAATATGTATATTTCTGAACAACTTCATCAATGCTGTTTAAAGCCTTATTATACTCCATAATTTTCTTTGGATCTGAAACAACTTCAGGATCCATAAGCATTTCTGTAAGTTCCTTATGCTTTAAGACAACATCGTCTAATTTTTGAAACATAATTTATTTTTCAACTCCTAAATTTTTCCATTTTTTTGTGGTATATTTACATTTTTTAGTAAATTTATTTAAAGTTAAATAACTTTCACTAACAAATATTATAACATATTTTTTATCTTTTTTCAATTTTTTATTACACAAATTCTCGTTAATCATCGATTCTTTTTACAAAATTTAATTTTAATATTTATTTCCTCTGTAATTGAAGATAGAAAAATTATCTATAAAAATAATTATTTAAAAGAACTGATGAATCTTAATAACCACTTTTAAAATTAATTATACAAAATTCCAAATTTCATCATCACAAATAATATAATAAATGCAACAGAAAAGCCAAGCAGCCCTCCGGCTAGTACCTCTCTAATACTATGAATCCCAGACTTGACCCTGCTTTGAGCTACTAATGCAGCCATAAAGAAGCCTAATATAAGTATTCTAATATCTGAAGTCATAAATAGCAGTATTCCAAAAGCTGAAAAAGCTATAGCGCTATGTCCGCTAGGCATTCCACCTTCAAGCGGCGTTCCTTTTTGAAAAAATGACTTTAGGACAATAACAAGAATTGCAACAAGAATCAGTATTAAGATTGAAATATTACCTTTTCTTCCTGCAATAATATGCAATTTATTTGTGCCATCAAAAATATCCAGCAATTTATCATAAAACAGCAGATATCCCACACATAACGCATTAATTGCAGCAATCAAAACTGCCCCCGCTGCCACATCCTTAGCTAATTTTGCAAGTGGATGCCGTTCAGGGGAAATCAAATCCACAAGTGCCTCAACCGCTGTATTTATAAGCTCTGTAATTATTACAAATGATACTGACAATGAAATTATAAGAATTTCTACCTTGCTTGCATTTATAAGAATTGCTAAAATTACAATAACAATTGCAGCAAGTATATGTACTTTCATGTGTTTTTCATTCTGTAATGCCGAAATCATCCCTTCAATCGCAAAATTAAAACTGTCTACAAGCCTTTTATCTCTTGCTCTTTCCTTTTTTATATCCCAATTATATCTATCTTTCCTATGAAATAACCAGAAAATCGATTTTTTCCCTTTTTTGTTTTTTTCTTTCAAAATTTTTACTCCTTTCTGCATTTCAATCAATTTTAATTTATGTATTAATTTCTTTATTTTCGCAGGATTGCTCATTGTCGCAAATCCTTATTGCAGTAAAGATTTATCCTAATAATTAAAATTGCGCCAAAATTGTTATGTCGACTTATTAAAATTAAAAAATAATATTTTAATTATTTAGAAATACCAGGTTTTTATTCTTTATTTAAAGTAGATTTAATATAAAATTATCATCTGTTATAATTAAATTTACTCAAAATTTCTTCTTCTCGTCTTCTCATAACAACTTTATCTTCCTCTTCAATATGGTCGTATCCTAGTAAATGCAGCATTCCATGACATAATACATAATAAAATTCCCGCTCGTCAGAATGTCCATATTCGCTAGACTGCTCTTTCACTCGCTCGATTGAGATTACAATGTCTCCTAGCATATTTACTGCTCCAAAGTTTTCTGTTTCATTATACGCAAAGGAAATCACATCAGTTGGAGCATCTTTTTGGCGATATTCACAATTTATTTTTTGAATTTCGTCATTAGTTGTTATTAATAACGAGAGATAATATTCATTTTTATCAAATTCTTTTTTGTATTCATTTTTTAGAATATACTCTACAAATTCTTTTATTTTGGACTCATCGAAAAAATTGTCGATTTTTTCAATATCATAAGTTATATCTATTTCTACCATAATTTTTCTCCATTTTTATATTTCTAATTTTAATTTTTTTTAGTTTTTTCATCCATTTTTGGATATTTTATTCTCTCATGATAAACACCTTGCAGTGTATTTATAAATGACTGTACTACAGTTTCTATTTCTCCAAGAGTTAAATCAGAGTCACTTAACTGTTTGTCTTCAATTTTAGATTTTACCAGATATCTGATAAAGTTTTCTATTCCTTCCTTGCTTTTATTTTCAAGCGTTCTTGTAGCCGCTTCTACTGTATCTGCCAGAAGGATTATTCCTGATTCTTTTGTTTTGGGTTTAGGCCCGCTGTATCTGAAATTGCTTTCTACAACTTCTTCTCCGTTTTCCAGAGCCTTATAGTAAAAATACTGGGTTAATGTTGTTCCGTGATGCTGTAATATTACATCCAGTATCTCCTTTGGCAATTTACTTTCTTTCCCCATAATATATCCATCTTTTGTATGTGAAGTCAATATTAGTGCACTTAATGACGGTTTTATCTTATTATGCGGATTAACTCCATCCCGCTGATTTTCCACAAAAAATTCTGGACGCTTCATTTTTCCAATATCATGATAATATGATGCAATTCTTGCAAAAGTAGCGTTTGCTCCTATACTTTCAGCAGCTCCTTCTGCTAACGCTCCAACCATTATGCTATGATGAAAAGTTCCAGGAGCCTTCATAAGCATCTGTTTAAGCAATGTATGTGAAAAATCGCTAAGTTCCAGCAGTTTCATTGTTGTTAAAATTTCAAAATAATCTTCAAAATATGGCAATACCGCAAGCGACACCATTCCAGTTAAAATTCCTGAAAATACTGAAAAAATTATCATCAGCATAATCAATCCAAAGCTTGACTGATTAACTAGCCCATAACTAAACGCCATCATAGCCTGAAATATGCCTAAAAAGAAACTTAATTTTACAATATCGCTTCTGCTGACAAGATTTGCAGCCTTATAAACTGCAACTAGTGAAACTGCTATTGTAACCAGAAACCACGATTCTTCTCTTGAAAGGACAATCATATTTGAAAATGTCAAAATAATCGCATAAGTTTTATTTCCCAAAATTGTAGTAATAATCGGAAGCATAGCAAACGGCAGTAAATAAATGAAAAATTCATTATTTAAAAATAAAATATAAAAAACATTTACAAATACTATTGTAATGAGCGTTGGATAAAATGCGTTTGATTCTACAATTTTTCTTACATTCTTTTTAAGTAAATAATAAATTAAAATCATAAGAAGTGAGAATGTAGATGCAAGCCCTACTATTTTCCTGAATTTATCCCCATTTTTGACTAAATTCAGTTTTTGCAGCTTTAAAAATGTATCCGAATCAATAATTTCCCCTTTTTTTACAATAATATCACCTTTATAAATCTTAATTTCTTTATCCCTCAATGACATCATATTTTCTTCAATTTTCTTTCTTGTAGCCTCTTCATTGATAACCAGATTTGGTTTCATAAAATTTTGTAGCACTTTCATATCAAGATTATCAGCTTTTATATCTTTTTTTCGGATTATTTTTGAAAGATTTTCCATTTTATAAATTCCTGCGCTGTAAATTTCAGACATAATTTCAGTAAGATTAACCGAATATTCGACATTTTCTGTTCTTGCTGCTATTTCTCGAATATCCTTAACGCTAAATGTATATTTATTTTCTTTTATATATTTTTCAAGAGCAACGTCATCAGAAAGACTCATATTTCGTACATCTCGTAAAAATTTATTAAGCGAAATTACTGTTTCCCTATTAACATCTTTCAGTTTATCAAATTCAGGCTGTGTTGTCTTCATTATTTTTTCTTCAATGCTATCATCTAAAATATCAATAAAGTATGAAACATTTTTATATGCCACAATATCAGATTTTGCAATACTTCCAACAACATAGTTTACAGTCAGCCTTGACATTTCTATAATGATTCCAAATATCATAAATGTGGCTGCTAATATAATAAATCTGAACATAAATTTATTTCTGACATTAAATTGGGATTCGTTATCTTTTTTATTTTTTTCTTTTATTTCAAAAACAAATTCACGCCCTAATATGTTTATTCTCATTTTTCCTGTCCTTTCTAAAACTTTTTAAACTCCTTCTATTTTTTATTATATTCTGAATTTTTTTATTTCATTCTTTTTAAAATATCATTTTTACTCTCAACCACTTTATTTTGTGGTAAAGCTGTCAAAAATTTCTTTCCATACATTTTTTTTATTATTCTATTATCAAGGATTATAATGTTTCCGCTGTCAGTTTTACTTCTTATAAGCCTTCCAACTCCCTGCTTAAACTTAATTACAGCTTGCGGAACCTGATAGTCGTTAAACGGATTTTGTCCATTTTTTCTAATATTTTCAATAATCGCCTCAGTTACAGGATCATTTGGCACTTTAAAAGGCAATTTTGTGATAATTACTGATTTTAGCTGTTCTCCCTGTACATCGACACCTTCCCAAAAACTGTCTGTCCCAAATAATATCGGATTTTTAGAATTTTTAAATATTTCTATCATTTCATGCCGTGGAAAATCATTTTGCTTTATAAGCGTATATTCCTTTTCTGAAAAACGTGATTTTAACTGGTTGTACAAAAAGTTCAAAGTACTGTATGAAGTAAATAATAAAAAACAATGTCCTTTTGTACTTTTTATTACCCCTTCAATAAACTCTTCTAAATCTCTTATAAATTCAATATTTGTTGGATCAAGTGCATCTTCTGGAATATAAACTTTCATTTGCTTTTCATAATCAAATGGAGATTTTACAATTCTTTCATCTATTTTTCTACGATTTTCCTTCATAAGCCCAATACTTTTTTTATAATAGTCAAACTTATTGTCAACAGCAAGTGTCGCTGAAGTAAAAACCATCCTATCCATTTTTGTAAACAAATTATCGTTCAGTTCATCCGAAATATCGAAAGGAGTAGCATATAATTTTACATTTGGACGGACAGTAGTAACATTAGCCCAGTAAACATAACCTTCTTCTTTCCCTTCCAAAATAAATTCAAATTTCTTATAATATTGCTTCAATCTTTCATAGTATCTTGAAAATTCAAATAAAAAACCCTCTTTGTCTTCTAAATTATAATTGCTCACAGTATTTAAAAACTTGTTAATTCTTATAACTAAATTTCCATAACTTTCCTTAAATTGGCTATTAATTTCCATAACTTCACGAAAAGCCTTGTTACTTCGCATTTTCTGCTTATCAATCTTTATCTTGATTTCCCTGTTGTTATTATTTTCCGAAAAAAGATAAATTAATTTATCAAAAATATCTATTCCTTTATCATAAAATACGTTCAATTCTGCGATAACATCTTCCTTTAATTCATCAACTTTTTCATATTCTTGACTTGAAAGACTTTCGTTCAAATAAGTCATTAACCTTACAATAGCCCCACCATTGCTGGAATTTACAACACGTCTATTGTAAATATTCCCCATAAGCCGTCCAAATGATATTTTTGACGTTTCAAAAGTAAAATAATTTCGAGCCGTATCTTCTATATTGTGAGCCTCATCAAAAACAACGATATCATAATTTGGCAAAATTGAATAATTTGTATAAAACCCTGTCTGATTTCTAATTGCCAAATCAGCAAAAAACATATGATGATTGACAATAAGAAGTGTAGCATCTGCAACATTTTTTCTAGCTTTAAAAAAATGACATTTTGAATAATACGGACATTTTACTCCTTTACACATATCCACTTCACTATTCACTTTTTCCCATATACTATTTGAAATCTCATATTTCAGTTCATTCCTGTCACCTGTTCTCGTAACATTTTTATCCCAGTCAATAAGATTTCTTATAATATTTTTTTCAGTTTTTTCCTCTTCTGTATCTGTTTCCTTCTCTGTAACATCTATATTGTAAAGTTTTCTCTTGCAAAGATAATTCCCTCGTCCCTTTACAATCTGATAATTAAAGTCCTCATCAATAATTTTCTTTAAAAGCGGAATATCTTTATTAACAAGCTGTTCCTGCAAATTGATGGTATTTGTGGAAACAATTACCTTTAGATTATTTTCAATAGCGTAAAGCAATGTTGGCAATAAATAGGCAATCGTCTTTCCAGTACCAGTACCCGCCTCTACTATAAGTTTCTTATTCTCATTCATACTATTTTCAATAAACTTAGCCATTTCATACTGCTCACGCCGTACCTCAAATTTTCCAAAATTCTTATGAATAGCCCCATTTTCTCCAAAATATTCATCCACATCTATTTTTATAAATTCTTTTAAAGGTACAATCACATAAATATCATCCACAGCATTATTCACAATGTATGAAGCTCCCCCAACTTCCCCATACATGCTGGAAATGCTCACATCTTCATCAGAAGGAATTAGCACTCCAGACGGATGATTATGTATTATAACTTCATTTTTTCTCATCATATTTAATAATGCAGCAACAGAACTGGAATTTCCTCTCGCAATAACTTCGACTTCAGAAACTATTCCCTCTCCATCAGGAATCCCACGAAAAAATACTTCATTTCCACCAGATTCACTGATTTCCAGACGCATTTTTTCTATCGTTTTCGCATTAATAAATTCAGCAACTTTCATCTTTCCTCCTATAGTAAAGATTTTACTATATAACAAGTTTTTTTTCAACTTTTCTTTTCAAAATTCTCTCTATATTCATTTATCTAATAAAAAAGTCGCAGTTTAGTCATAGGTTATTGCGTAGCAATCTTTCCACAATTTTAATTATTAGGATAAATTTTTACTGCAAGATAAGGATTTGAGCCAATGAGCAATCCTGTGAAAATAAAGAAAGAACATAATAAAAATAATAAATACTATTATTAAACAAAATAACCTGAGTATTAAACTCTATAAAAATAATATAGAAAAAAAGCCATTTGATATAATTCATAAAATTATATAAACAGCTTTTTAAATTAGTTTTTAATTGTTAATTTTAATTTTTTAGGCTTTATTCGTCAATTGAACCATGCCCAGAATTTTGAAGGCTGCAGCTTTTATCTCTTCCGTTTTCTGTGTAAACAGCTTCATTTCCTTTCATATGGATAGAAATACTTCCATTTGAATATCTTTCTCCACTACCAGATGCCGCTGAACTTAAAGTATGAATTCCTCCATAACCATCAGCCACTTTTACTTTGTCTGTTGAAACATTTTCAACTGTTATATCTTGATACCCGTCACAGCTGTATTTTCTTAGTAAATTATTACTAGAACTTTGGTTGCTGCTTGAATTACCATTTCCTGTCATATAGCAACTTTCATCGCTTCCATTTCTTGTGAAGACTGCATCATTTCCTTTTATGTGAATAGAAACTCCTCCACCTGTGTACTCTTCTCCACTACCAGATCTTGTTAATTTTAGATTGTAAACTTTCCCATTTCCATCTGTCAATCTTACTCTATCTGTTGAAAGGTTTTGTACTGTTACATCTCTGCTGCTGCAACTAAACTTTCTTGATAAATTTGATGCTTTTCTTGAAGATCTTGCTCCTGCTGCTGAAAAACCAATAGAACTAAGAGCCAAAACTCCAACTAAAGTTGTTAAAATCATTTTTTTTGTCGATTTCATAACACTCACTCTCTTTTCTTCAATTTATTTTTTTATTATATGCTCAAACTCCTAAAAATGAAACATATAAACTCTGTTTGAGAATAGCCCAAACTGTATCCATTTTAAAGTAATCTGGCTATAACAATTACATTTTTGAAATTTTTGAATTCCTTCTCAAATTTCAATATGAGTATACCCCACTTTACTTTGATTTCAATATTTAATCGGTTATATTTTTAATAGTTTTCTAATATAATAATCATATAAAAAACAACTCCATTACCTGTGCAATCTTCGTTTAAATTCTTCCTTATAAGACTTGTATGCATATCTTAGCATTATGCTTAAAATAAATAATGGAATAGATGAAAATATGCTCCAAGTCATCTTTTTACTAATAATCAGTTCCAAAATCAAAAGAAATATTCCAACAAAAAAAATGAAAAAATTTAGTATCTTTAATCTGTCACTCTTATGCTTATCCCAGACATACGAAAAAATAAGGCTGATAAGATAAAGGGCAAGAACAATGGGAATCCCAAGTCTAAGGCTCCAAGTGAATTTTTCATCTCCAAAATCAAGCAAAAGAAAGTAGGCAATAAAACCACTTAGCAATAAAAATAGATTTGTTCTCATTCTATATGAATCCAAAAAAACAAACAATCCTAAATCAAATATTAAAATAGACGGAATTGCATAATAACCCCATTCCAATTTTCCATACATTATCAAATTTTGAAAAAGAACTTCCAGAATCGAAATTATTGATATTGTAAAAAATGATAAAAATACAGCCTTTTTAACTTTCTTCATTTTCATTTCGTACAAATTTATATTAATCATCGGATATTCCTTTACAAATTCCTTCTCTTCCAGCCCCTTTATCTCAGGAACAAGCGTTTCACACAGCGGACATCTTTGTGCTCCGTCTTCCAGTTCCACTCCACATTTTATACAATACATACTTATCCTCTTTTTTCTATAATAATTCTACTTTAAAACTGAACTCAAAAATTGTGCTATTTTTTTCAAAATGTAATTTTCATCCATATTAATTTTGAAAAAATTCAATTAAATATTTAAAAATAATTCGTAATAATCTTGGATTTTATTCCTCTCTTTCTTAAATAAACAAAAAAATCCCTCTCAATATCATAATTTGCAGTCAAATTTCCAAAATTTACATAAACCTTATTAAAGTCACTTACAACTCCCATCTTGATTTTGCACCTTTTGCTTGGTGGCGGTAAAAATCGGAATCCCTTTAGATACTTTTCATACTTTTTATTAACTTTAAAAATTCCTAAATTTGAAAATCCTGTTGTATAGCCCCGTTCTCCGTAATAATCAAATATAAATGGGAAAAACATACGTTTTATCAAATATGGAACAGACTTTATTATTATATTTTGTATTGGATTCATTGCCTTGTATATACTTTTGTAAAATTCTTTTTTTGTAATTTTTAAGGCAAAATAGTTATCCAGATAAGTTATGATTTCAGAGAGGGTATATGCACCAAGACTTGCATCCATGCTAGGAGTTATGTTTATAAAAAAATTTCTGTATGTAGTTTCTTCAAAAATTTTTCGAAGATCAACCGGCACTCCTATCACAATTGGATTTTTTGCTTGTGAATACCTATCCAGCAAAATTTTGAAATATACTGAAAGAAGATATTTCCCAATAGTAGTCCCATATTTTTTACTTTCTTCCTTCAAGCTTTCCACATCAATTTCTCCAGTTGTAATATGGTACTGCCCCTTTTCCAGTATTTTCATTGGCAAGTGAAATGCTGACTTTATAGTAGTTTCCTTACTCACTTTCCTCATATACTTTTCATAAAGATCGACATACTCATTTTTTTGAGAATTTTTCAATCCACTGTCATTTCCCAGCAATTCTCTTGTTTTTTCAAAAAAATTTTTCTCAGATTTTTTATTTTCAAAATCTTTTTCATTTTTATTTATCTTTTTCCCAAAATTAATTATTTTATTTATTTTTTCAATTTCTACTTTCTTCTTTTTTTCAGTCTTGTCAATTAAATTATTCTCTTTATCTTTTTCAAAATTTTCCCAAAAATACCTTTTCTCCAAATATTCTTCAATCAAATCCTGAAAAAATAACGCCGCACCTTTTCCATCGGTCAAAAAATGTGCTATTTCTATCGATAATTTATTACTAAAATAAATGATTCTCAGTGGATTATCCTTCTGTATATCCGTACAAGGATAAGTTTTTTCCTCCTCAATCATAAAATGAGCCTTTTTCTGCTGCAAATAATTCCAGAAAATTCCCTTTTTCAGCTCCGAATTATAAAACGGATATTTCTTTTCAAGCGAAATCGCAACTTTTTGCAATATTTCCAAGTCAATATTTTCAGAAAACAGTGCTGAAAGCCGAAAGCAGGTCGTTCTTCCTTCGCTAATTATTGAAGAATATGTTTTTGCAAAAGCGTCCAGCTCATACCATATTTTTTCATTTTTCACTTTTATCCTCTTCTATTTTATTTATTTTTAACAAAGTATTATTTAAACAAACTTTCTCAATATTTTCCTTCTACAAATTCAATTCTTATTTATAAATGCTCAAGTTCAGATAATCAAAAAATTATTACCCTTCCAAATATTTTTTCAAATTTTCATAAATTTTTTTCGCTGTTTCATAACCAATACTATACACTTCCAAAAGTTTCTTCTTATTTTTTTCAATTCTCCCAAGTGTCAGTTCCACTTCTGGACGAATCACAAAAATCTCTCCTTTTGCCTCCAGCTCATCAATATAGTCAAGCACTTCATTATATCGGCTATATCTTGTATTCATAAGTTCTACAAATTTAGGAAACTTTTTATATCTTATCCCAGTAATTTTACCCAATGCACTTTGTTTTTTTCTATAATTTTTATCACGTGTCAAGACAACTACATTTTTTGTATTTCCATTTTCTATAGACTTTTTAATTGGTATTGAATCAGAAACTCCGCCATCCAGATAAACATTTCCATTAATATTAACCATTCTGGCAAGTAACGGCAAAGAGCTTGAAGCCCTTACATAAACGGTATCCTTATCAAAATCCTTAACTTCAGGATATTCCGCTTCTCCAGTCTCACAATTTGTAATTACTACCTGAAATTTTGTCTTATTTTTCATAAACGCCTCATTGTCAATTGGATTCAATTTATTCGGAATCTCGTCATAAACAAAGTCTACTCCAAACAAATCACCAGTCGTAATCAAGCTATACAAACTGCAATATCTTTTATCATCCAAATAATCTACCGACACATTAAACGCTCTCTTATGCTGTTTGGCTAAATAACTGCAGGCATGGCAAGCTCCTGCAGATACTCCTATACAACTATCAAATTCAATATTTTTTTCCAAAAAGAAATCCAGTACTCCTGCAGTAAATATCCCCCGAAGTCCTCCACCTTCCAATACTAACCCAGTTTTTTCTTTCATTAATTTCATCCCTTTCAATATTAATTTTTTGTTTTCTCCTATTATACACCCTTTGATTGTATTTTTCTACTTTTTTAATAATTTAATTTTCACTATTCAAATTTTTTGAAATAAATTATTAGAAAAAATTGATTTTTATTAATTATCAGATATAATTAAAATATAGGTTTATAAGTATTATACTAAAATTGAGAAAAATGTGTTGACAACCTAATTATATTTTGGTATAATAAATTTGTAATTATTACAAATATATAAATATTATAAATTAAGGAGTGATAAAAATGTCAAAAACAGTTGAAAAATTAAATCTTTACTTAGCTAACTTGAACGTACTTTATAGAAAGGTTCAAAATTACCACTGGAACATTGTTGGTGCTGGATTCTTTGCTGTTCATGAAAAATTAGAGGAATATTATGATGCAATAAATGAACAAATTGACGATGTTGCAGAAAGAATTTTGTCAATAGGAGGTCGTCCTTTAGGAACATTAAAAGACTACTTGGAAATTACAACTATTAAGGAAGCTGAAAATAAGGAAATTTCTATTCCAGAAGCAGTAGCTGATGTGAAAAAAGAATTTGAAGCAATGTTAAAATTAGTGAAGGAAGTAAAAG
This sequence comes from uncultured Leptotrichia sp., assembly GCA_963517565.1. Classification (GTDB taxonomy): domain Bacteria; phylum Fusobacteriota; class Fusobacteriia; order Fusobacteriales; family Leptotrichiaceae; genus Leptotrichia. Next base: position 69,899 of record CAUQGN010000005.1, read on the forward strand.
AAACTGCTGATGAAGAAAATGACTACGGAACATCTGCATTAGTTGACGAATATATTAGTACATACGAAAAAAATTTATGGATGTTAAACGCATATTTAAAATAAGATTTTTATGAGAAAATTACCAAACAAAGTCATTAAAATTACCTATTATATATTTAGAGAAAGTCTGCAAAAAGATTTTCTCTTTTTTATTTACAAATTATATAAAAAATGTTATAATTAATTATTAATAAAAAATTAAAAAGGTGGGGTTATGGCAATAAGTTTATTTAGTTGCAGCTATATGGGTGTAGATACTTATGTTGTGGAAGTAGAGGTTGATTTATCCAGAGGGCTGCCTGTATTTAATATAGTTGGAATGGGGGATCAGGCGATTTCCGAGAGCAAGGAACGGATTAGGAGTTGTTTTAAGAATGTGGGCTTTGAGTTTCCTGTCAGACGTGTGCTGGTGAATTTGTCGCCTGCAAATATCAGGAAAAAAGGCAGTCATTTTGACTTGAGCATATTTTTAGGCATACTTGCGAATACAGGACATATTTCAAATATAGACATATTAAAAAAATATCTAATTTTAGGAGAAATTTCCTTAAATGGAAAGATAAAATCAATAAATGGAGCAATAAACGCCACAATTTTAGCAAAAGAAACAGATTTTAAAGGCGTTGTTGTCCCAATGGAAAATTACAATGAAGCAAAACTGATTTCAGGTGTAGAAATTATTCCTGTTGATGAAATTACGGAACTGCTGGACTTTTTGGAAGGAAAAACTAACGTGGAAGCATTATGTAAAAAAGCTGTTGAAATGAACACTCCAAAATTGGAAAAAAATGAAAATTTAGATGAAACTGTTGATTTTTCAGATGTAAAGGGACAACTGCTCGCAAAAAGGGCTTTAGAAATTGCAGCCGCTGGCGGACACAATGTATTTCTAATAGGCGATCCTGGTTCAGGCAAGTCAATGCTTGCAAAAAGATTTAATACAATTTTACCTGATATGCCTGAAGAAGAAATAATAGAAACGACAAAAATTTACAGTATTTCAGGAATGCTGAGCCAAAATGAGCCAATAATACGTAAACGTCCTTTCAGAGCTCCACATTATTCCGCTACACAAGTGGCTCTAGTAGGCGGCGCAAATAGAGTTGGGGAAATCACGCTGGCATTAAACGGAATATTATTTTTAGATGAAATTGGAGAATTTGAAGGAAAAACATTGGAAACTTTAAGACAGCCTCTGGAAGATGGAAAAATCGTTATTTCAAGAGCAAACCTAAGTGTAACCTATCCAGTAAAAAATATTACAATAACTGCTTCAAATCCAACTCCAAGCGGATATTTCCCTGATAATCCACTATGTAACGACAGTTTGCATGAAATAAAGCGTTATCAGAAAAAGTTTTCAGGACCGCTTCTCGACAGAATGGACTTGTATGTAGAAATGCACCAGTTGAAAAAAGACGAAATTTTTGACGAAACTTTATCAGAAAAATCAAAAGATATTCAGGCAAGAGTAATAAAAGCCCGTGAAATTCAAAGAGAACGTTTTAAATCAAATACTTTGAATAAAGATATGAATAAGAAACAACTAAACAAATATTGTAAAATAGACGAAGAAAGCCAAGAAATTATGAAATCTGCCATTGATAATTTAAAATTGTCAGTCAGAATGTTTGATAAAATCTTGAAAGTATCCAGAACAATAGCAGATTTAGACGGTGAAGAAAACATAAAAAAGGAACATTTATTGGAGGCACTAAATTATCGCCGAAAATAAATAGCACTAAACTTATTAAAAAAATTCTTTTTTTAATAACAAGCAGTTTTAATACTTGTAAAATAGCATAGTAAAACTAGTTTAAAACAGAACTCAAAAATTATGACTATTTTACTCAAACCCTAAATTATATAATTTCTAGCAGTTCAATTTTAAATGGGTTCGAGTATAAAATCAGAAAATTTATGAAATTAAATTTATTTTGTATAAAATTACAAAAGTTTTTTAAGATAGATACTTAAAAATTAAATTTGATTTTTTTACAATTTAGGAAAATAAAAAATGTGTAGCTATTCAAATAAAACTGAGTAATTACACATTTTTATATATTCTTTAATTTATTATTTTTTTTCGTTAATCCGCTCTTCTATAAAATCAAGCAATTCTTTTCTTCCAGTATTTTTTAATGAAGAATAAAAAAATACATCTTCATTTTTAAATACAAGTTTTTTCTTAATCTCCTTTAACTGCTTAAATTTTTCGTTATTTGACAATTTATCAGCCTTTGTAAAGATTATATAATATTCAATTTGAAAATGTTCCAACCATTTTAACATTTCCATATCCTCATTTGACGGAACTCTACGCAAATCAAGCAATAAAAATACTACTTTTTCACGTTTTGACACAAGATAGCTTTCTATCGTTTTTCCCCAATTCCTTTTCACAGCCTCAGGCACTTTAGCAAACCCATATCCTGGCAAATCTACAAAATGAATCTTATTATTTATCAAAAAATAATTGATTAACTGAGTTCTTCCTGGTGTTTTACTTGTTCTTGCCAGATTTTTTCTTTTTGTGAGTGAATTTATAAGTGAAGATTTCCCGACATTTGATCTTCCGATAAAAGAAAATTCCACAGTATTATTAAATTCTGGATAATCTTTTTCCACAACTGCTGATTTCACAAACTCTGACTTGTTTATTTCCATATTTCACCTATTCTTTCTTAAATTTTCTAATTTTTAAACTCATCCTTCGCATTTTCCAATGAAGTTTCTTCTGGAATAAAATACCAAACTCCATTAATCATTCTTCCATCTCCATTAATTTCATACTGCTCAATTTTTTTATTTAGCAGAAATGCTGGAAATACTGACAATCCTCTAATTGGATTTACTGCAATATCCATCTTTTCTTTTGCGTATCCGTAAACTTCTGGAATATATTTCCAGCCAGATGGTGCAGCTATTTTTTTGGCAATTCCTTGAATAACTTGTCTTTGACGCTCTTCTCGCTTGGTAGTTGTGTCACTTTTTCTATGTCTTGTATAGGCAAGTGCCATTCTCCCTCTCAAATTATAGACTTCTCCTTGATTAAAGTGAAATACTTCCTGACCAAAATAGTCCTGATTAAAGGTATGATTTGAAACAACATCCACTCCATCAATTAAATTTGTCAAGTTCATAACATCTTCAAATCTAAACCTTACATGATAATTAATTTTTGTATCAAGAAAGTTTTCTACAGCGTCAATAGTACATTGCACGCCTCCAAAATGATGCGAATGCGTAATTTTATCCTGCTTATAATTTTCACAAGGAATTTCAGCGTACGTATCACGTGGAATCGAAATCATTTTTATCTGTGCCAAATAAGGAACAACCCTTATAACAACCAGACCATCGCTTCGAGAACCTTCTGTTGGCTGATTAGCATACGCATCTACTCCTATTATAAGAATGTTAAATGGCACAGAAAGCCACCCTATAAGTACTACTAAAAATATTCCCAGTATTATAAATATTTTTTTCATTTTTTCACCTCTTAATTTTTACATTATTTATACTTTTACAACTTTTTGAATAATATATTTAAAATAAATTTATTTAATACTAAACCCCATTTAAAAATGAGAACAAATTTTTATAATAGGGTTTTTCAACAATTAATTCATAATCATTAAATTTTTTCTACTTTATTTTCAAATTCTATTTTTTTCAAAAACTCATCAACTTTTTTTTCTAAATCCTGAATATTTCCGTCATTTTCAATAACATAATCACTTCGTTTCTTCTTTTCATCCAAAGACATCTGTGAATTTATAATATTTAAAGCCTCTTCTTCACTACGTCTGTCCCTGTCTAAAATACGTTGCACCTGTGTACTTTTTTCTGCACTTACTAGCAAAATATAATCAAATTCCTTTTCCCATTCGACTTCAAAGAGAAGCTGAATTTCCACAAAAACTATCTTACTTTCTTTTTTATATTCTAAAATTTTTTCCCGCATAGCACGTAAAATTTCTGGATGCATAATGGAGTTTAAAATAAGCCTTTTTTGCTTATTTCCAAAAATAATTTTCCCTAACTTTTCACGTGAAATATTGTATTTTCCAAAATCATCACTTTCTAAAATTTCTTTTCCAAAGTTTTCCACAATTTTTTCTACAACTTTTGGGAATTTAATAACTTCATGAGAAATTGTATCCAAATCAATTACTGGAAAATTTTTTTCTCTTAAAATTTGGCTGACTGTACTTTTCCCTGTTCCAATTCCACCTGTAAGCCCAATAACCACTTTACTTAATTTTTCCTTTCCATAAAATACACTTCAAAATCCCTAACTTTATTTCAATTTGCAGAAGTGTGGATATATTTTATAACTTTTTTCATTTATTTGCAACAATTTTTATTTTTCAAATTTAGATACATCTATTGTTAAATCAAGTTTTTAGACAATTTTATAAATAAACAAAATAACTTTTTTACATAATATAATAAAATTTTAAACAAAAATATGATATAATAAAAACAAGACTAAAAAAGAAAAAATTGAAAAAATACTTATAATATGGTAAAATTATATGTATGATTTTATAATAAATTTAGCGATTAAAAATTTGATTTATAAAATAAAAGACAAGGAGGGAATATGGAACTTAAAGATATTCAGGAATTGATGAAAGTTCTAAAGAAAGAAGGTATAGCAGAACTAAAAGTAAGATATGGAAAAGTAAAACTTACATTAACAAATTCTGAAAACACAAATAATGCGAACAATGTAGCATCTGTAACTGAAAAAATAGAAAAAGAAACTCCTAAAGCTGCATTACCAGCAGAAGAAATTGTCAAGTCAAGCAATGTAGGAAGAATAAAGCTGGTAAGTTCAAAACCTGGAACTCTGGTAAAAAAAGGACAAGTCCTTGCAAAAATAAATACAATAGGAATTGATAATGATGTAAAATCCACTGTAAATGGTATTTTGAAAGAAGTGCTAGTAGCAGATGGTTCACCAGTTGACTTTGCAAAAGAACTATTTAAAATTGAAATTAATTAAAAATTATTTTTATGGAACAGAAATCTTTTAGGAGGATAGAATATTAATGTTTAAAAAAATATTAATAGCAAACAGAGGAGAAATTGCTGTCAGAATAATTAGGGCAGCAAGAGAATTAGGAGTGGCAACTGTTGCAGTTTATTCAGAAGCTGATAAGGATTCGCTTCATGTGAAACTTGCTGATGAAGCTGTCTGTATTGGAACTGCCAGTAGTGCAGACTCATATCTAAAAATACCAAACATTATTTCAGCGGCGCAAATTACAGGAAGTGAGGCAATTCATCCAGGATATGGATTTTTAGCAGAAAATCAAAGATTTGCTGAAATATGCGATAAAAATGATATCGTATTCATTGGTCCAAAACCTGAATTAATTAGTATGATGGGAGATAAAGCAACAGCAAGGGAAACTGCCATCAAGCATAAAGTCCCAATAACAAAAGGATCAGACGGGATTGTTCCAACTGTAGAAGAAGCAAAAAAAGTTGCAGAATGGATAACTTATCCTGTTATGATTAAAGCAACGGCAGGTGGTGGCGGAAAAGGAATGAGAATCGCCCACAACCAAAAAGAACTTGTAGAAAATTTTACTGCTGCTCAAAACGAGGCAAAAGCATCTTTTGGAAATCCAGATGTTTATATTGAAAAATATGTTGAAGAGCCAAGACACGTAGAGATACAGGTTGTAGGAGACAAATTTGGAAATGTTGTCCATCTTGGAGAAAGAGACTGCTCTATCCAAAGAAGACATCAAAAATTAATAGAAGAATCTCCATCAGCAGGAATTGATTCAAAAACACGTGAAAAAATGGGAAAATTTGCTGCAAAACTTACAAAAGGAATTGGTTACGACAGCGTTGGAACACTAGAATTTCTTGTTGATAAAAATATGAATTTCTATTTTATGGAAATGAATACAAGAATTCAGGTAGAACATACAGTAAGTGAAGAAATTACTGGTGTTGACTTAATAAAAGAGCAAATAAGAGTGGCAGCAGGAGAAAAACTAAGTATTTCTCAAAAAGATATAAATATTGACGGGCACGTAATAGAATGCCGAATAAATGCTGAAGATTCTGAAAATGGCTTTCTGCCGTCTTCGGGAGTTTTGGAAACATACATTCCATCAGGTGGAATTGGAGTAAGAGTCGATTCCCACTCTTATCAAAACTATGAAATTCCACCTTACTACGATTCAATGATAGCAAAACTTATTGTAAAAGGAAAAAATAGAGAAGAAGCTATTGCAAGAATGAAACGTGCCTTAAAGGAATTTATTATAGAAGGTATTGACACAACTATACCATTTCATTTAAAAGTTCTTGATAATCAGGAATTTAAGAATGGAACTATTTATACAAACTTTATTGAAACACACTTTAAGGATGCACTTGGCAAATAATTAATAAAAAACTAAAAAATCATTTTAAAAATCAATAAAGAATCAGATTATTAATCAAATAATTTGATTGCTATTTGATAAAAAATAAAAAATAGGAGGAACTAAAAATGAATGAATTAGGAAATGTAAATATATCTCAGGAAGTGGTAGCAACAATCGCAGAGTCAGTAGTATCGGAAATTGAAGGAGTACACAGCCTTGTTGGTGGAACTTCTAAAAATGAAATTGTTAAATTTTTCCAAAATGTGTCTTCTGGCGGAAAGGGTATTGAAGTAGAAGTTGGAGAAACTGAATGCACATTGGATTTGTATATTGTTGCAAAAATGGGATTTAAATTACCTGCGTTAGCTGGAGAAATCCAAACAAAGGTAGTAAAAGCAATTACTGAAATGACAGGATTAAAAGTTCAGGAAGTAAATGTATATATTCAAAAAATTATAAAAGAAGACAAAAAAGAAGTTGTGCAAGCTCCTGTAACAGAAACAGCAGAAATTGAAGAATAAAAATCATAATAAATTCAGATAATTTTATTTACAAGCAATATTTGAGTAAATTCACTCAATTAGGAAAGGAGAAACTGACAAATACGTACCTTAATCTTAAAATGAAAATACGGTATATTTTGTCAGTATATATTAATGATTGCAATATTAGGATTTTTAGCGAGATTGTCTGTAATACTTGGATTGGTTGGTATTGTATTTTCAAGTATATCAGATATTCTGTTTAGGACTGATTATTTAGGACAACTAGATAGTTTTATTGATTTAGGCAGTTTAAACTTTAAAATTTTAGTTGGTCTTTTATCAATAATTTATTTAGTTATATTTTTGCTTTCTTATATTAATAAACTTACAAAATATTCTCAAAATAGAAAAGTAAAAAATAAAAATGGAGAAATTGAAGTTTCCATAAAAACAATCAACGAGACATCAAAAGATTTTCTAAGTGGACAAGAAATTATAAAAAATTCAAAAGTAAAGTCATATCCAAAAGGGAAAGCAGTTGTTATTGAAGCTACTGTAGATACTTATAATGTTGACAACTTAAATGAAAAATTGTCAGAAATTCAAGTTAAACTATCTGATTATGTTTTCCAGTCAACTGGGATTACTGTAAAAAAAAGTAAGGTAAAATTGAAAAAAGTTTTAGGAGAAACAATTGTTGAAAAAAAGATTATTGATTCTCCATCTCTTGAAAAAGAAAATAGCAATAGTAACGTAAAACCAAAACTGGAAAACCAAGTTAATGCAGAAATAAAATCTTCCCAATCTGGAAAGGAAAATTAATGACACGAAGAGAAATTAGAGAAGAGATATTTAAGCTGCTTTTTGAATATGAACTAATTAATAATAATATTGAAAAAAGAATAAATGATATAATTAATGAAGAGAACTTAAAAAAAGATGAGGAAATTGATTTTTTAAAAAGTTATGTTACTGAAATAATTGAAAATGAGAGTATTTTGATTGAAAAAATAAAGGATGTGTTAGAAGGCTGGACGTATGAGCGTTTAGGAACAATTGAAAAAGTTTTATTGAAAATATCATTTTATGAAATTACGATAAAAAATATTGGATATGAAATTGCAATTAATGAAGTTCTAGAGATTTCTAAAAAATATTCCTATAGCGATACAAAGGACTTTTTAAACGGAATTCTTGCAAAATTAATAAAAAATATTAAAGAAGAAAAGTATAAATAAATGGAAGAATAAATTAAAAGAAACAAATAATGAACTAACTATAAAAGACTTCTGTATTCTAAATATGGAAGTTTTTTAAATATACTTTTCTCCTCTAATGTTAATCTAGTTAGATTAGATGAATTTGAAATATAGATTAATAATTATAATTTTTGAGTTTTTCCAAGGCAGTTTATTATAATGAAACTGTATCATAAATTTTTTATTTAAAAAATATATATTTAGAAAAGGAAATATAAAATAATGAAAAGAATAGGAATAATAACTGGAAAATTTTTTCCACTTCACATTGGACACGTAAATTTTATTCAAAGAGCTAGCGGTATTGTAGACAGATTATATGTGGTCATTTCGTATTCTGATAATACAGATGATCTTTTAACTTCTAATTCACGTTTTGTGAAGGAAATCACACCAAAAGACAGGTTACGTTTTGTAAAACAGACATTTAAAAATCAGCCTAATATTTCATCATTTCTCCTAGATGAAAATCACTTTTCTCAGCAAGGTGATAACTGGGAAGAATGGGCACAGACCTTAAAAAGTGAAATTGAAAAAAGAGAAAAACTGGAAAATGAAAAAGCAATAGATTGGAAAAGTGACGTAATATTTATTAGCAACCGTAATGAAGACAAGGAGTATAATTTAAAACATTTTGGCTCAGAAACTAGATCTATTGATAAAAATTATATTGAGTACAATGTAAATTCGAAGCAAATACGTGAAAATCCTAGTAAATACTGGGACTACTTGCCACGTGAAGTGAGAGAGCATCTAATACCTATTATTACAATCTGTGGTGGAGAAAGTAGTGGAAAAAGTGTTATGATAGACAAACTTGCAAATGTTTTCAATACAACTTCTGCTTGGGAATATGGACGTGAATACGTTTTTGAAAAATTAGGTGGAGATGAAGAATCATTGCAATATTCTGACTACGAAAAAATAGTTTTTGGACATCAGTCGAATGTCTTATATGCTGCTAGAAATGCTAATAAATTTGCATTAATTGATACAGATTACATCGCTACCCTTGCTTTTTGTTTAACTTATGAAAAGCGTGATAATCCGATAGTTCGTGAATTTGTTCAAAATTATCGTTTTGATTTAACAATTTTGCTTGAAAATAATGTAAAATGGGTAAATGATGGACTTCGTTCAATTGGAGACAACGACAGACGTGAAAAATTTCAGAATTTATTAAAGCAATTATACAAAGAATATGATATTCCATATATTACAGTAAAATCTGATAGTTATGAAAAAAGATACCTCACATGTAAACATATTATAAAAGCTTATCTGGATGGTGCTGACAATTTAAAACTTCAGGAGATAGCAGATACTTTCATATAAAATAAAAAAACCTATTTACTAAACATAAAAACCTTTAGTAAGATAGGTTATTTTTTATATTAAATTTTTTGTCTTTTTTTTGAAAAAACAGCTAAATACTTTTATTGTGCCCTCCTTAAATCGTGCATACTTAGCCATTTTTGAAAAACCACTTTATTCTATATAATTACAAAATTATATATTTAATCTATTCTCTTGTTCCCATTTCCTTGTCTAATAAATATAGTGTAGCACTATTATTATCGACATCAAGTGAAACAATTTTATCAATTAATTTTTGAGCTTGTTCTTCTTCTTCTTCCTGCTCTTCAGCAAATTCATTCAAGAATACTTCTGCTCCATAATCTCCTAATTCTCTTGCAAGTTTGTGTATATTTTCAATAGAAGCTGTTACAGCTTCTTCATGTGCAAGAGCAGCTTCAAATACTTCCTTTACTGACGTAAAGTCCATTTTAGGCTTGTCTAGACCAAGAAATTCTATTTTTCCATTTCTTTTTAATACATATTCATAAAATTTTCTTGAATGCTCCATTTCCTCTTTAGCTTGATTTCCCATCCAGTTTGCAAAACCTTCTAATGCTCTTTCATCAAAGTATGCAGCCATAGCCTGATATTGATAAGCCGCTGCTAATTCCATATTTATTTGGTTATTTAGTAATACTTCTAATTCCTTATTTAATTTCATTTTCTCTCCAATCTGAATTTTTATATTTTAAATTTTTAGTTATGTTTCTTCAAACATTTTTCACAAGTGCCTTTTATATAAAAATGTATTTCATCAATTTCTACATCACCTAATTTTGATAAATCAAATTCTGATAAATTTACATCAAAGTCAATTATTTCTCCACAAGATTTACACTTGAAATGTCCATGATTATCCGTGACTACATCATATCTTACTTCATTTTCTTCAATTATAATTTCTTGAATAATATTATTACTTACAAATATGTTTAATGTATTATAAACTGTAGTCTTTGACAAAGTAGGCATTTCAGGAGATAAACTTTGGAAAATATCATCAACTGTTGGATGTGTATGGTGATCCAATAGATACTGAAAAATCTTCATTCTTTGGACTGAAGGCTTTATTCCATTCTTCTTTAAATATTCACCAACGTTTTCTATATGCATTTTTCCTCCTAATCATTGTTTATTATTTATATTTTAATTTCAATTGAACAGTAAAAATAAATATATTACTTGAGTAAAATAATTAACTTTTATTTTTATATTTACTTTCCCCTTTGTATCCATTACAATTTTATATCTTTTTCTAAATTTTGTCAATATATTTATTTATTTTTACTATCAAAGTTTATTTCTCCAACCTATTTATGCTACTTTAAAGATTTTTAAACAGACGGAATTAAAAATGTAAAAATAGTTTGTATATTCGGCTCACTATTTACTAAGATATCAATATTATGTCTTATTGCTATTTCCTTTGCAATTGCAAGCCCCAGCCCCATTCCATTTTTATTTTCTTCAGTATTTGACTTATGATAGCGGTTAAATATTTCTCCAACATTTTCAGGATTTATCCCTTTTCCGTTATCGCAAATTTTAAGTTCACATTTATTATTTAATTTCTTTAAGAAAATATCAATTTTCTGATTTTCATTAGAAAATTTTATTGCGTTATCCAGCACAATTATTATCATTTGCCGAATTCTCTGATAATCCCCCACAAAAAGATAATTTTCAGTTTCATTATTTTTCTTAAAATTAATTTTTATATTTTTTTTACTTGAAATTTGCTTCATGCTTCTCACAGCATCATTTATAATTTCGAGTAAATTTATCGTATTTTTATCAATGGAAAAATCAGTATTTTGAAGTTTTGTCAAATCTATTAAATCATTTACAAGCCTTTGTAAATGAATGCTATCAGATAAAATCTGCTTATTATATTCTTTTAACTGTTCAGGTTCACTGATAACTCCATCACAAATTGCTTCCATTGAACCTCGAATTACAGTTATTGGAGTTCTCAGTTCATGAGAAATATTTGCAATAAAGTTTTGCCGCATCTTTTCAAAGCGTTCACTTTCTTTGGAACTTTTATTTAGTTGAAGTGCTAATTTATCAATGCTTTTTGCAAGTTCTCCAATTTCATCGTTTTGCTTCACATCTGTCATAACCTCATAATTTCCTTGCGCCAATTTAATTGTCGCATCACGAATTTTACTAAGAGGCTTAATAAAACTTACAGAAAGCCCTATTGCACTAACGCTTGCTATTGTGAGCGCTGCAAGAATACTAAAAAGAAGAGTATAAATACCACTTTTTAATGCAGACGACATATATTTTACTGGAGAATGAAGCAGTACCACTCCTTCAATTGTTTCTCCATTTTTTATTGGAACTGCTACTGTAATTGAATTTTCATTCAGATAATCATTAAAATTTTCTGTTGTAGTTGTTTCTCCTGAAATAGCCTTTTTTATAGTTTCTTCGGCATTTGGCGGTAATTTAAGATACGAAAGCGGTTTTCCTTTTTCATTTCTTCCCTGTACAATATTCCCTGTTTTTGCATCCACTATCCAGACTTCCCCCATCGCAATGTCCTCAATCATTCGCATACTTCTAAAAATTTTAACATTATTATCTTTCTCATCCACAATTCTATGTCTATGAAAATGTTTTTCATCTAATAGTTTTTTAGAATTTTTTTCTTCTAGACTTTTTTTAGTTTCGTTTTTCCGAATATTTTCAATAACATTGTTTTCAAATACTTTTCCATTTATATTTCCTACAATTTTAGGTTTTTCTCTCCTAACTGTCTTTTCAGAAGAAGTTTCCTTTGATGGGGGTTTCCTGTCTTTATTCTCAAGATTCTCATTTCCGTCTTCAAACCACATTTTTGAAAGAGTCGTTGAAATCTTATAAGCTCTTTCAACCAAATCTTTCTTATGTAAACTAACAGTATTTTGAATATAAATATATCCAAAAATGCTCCCAATTACAATAGAAAATAACAAAAGTGATAATCCAAAATATGAAAGTAATTTTATGAATATTTTATTTTTAAATTTTACCCCTTTAAATTTTTTATTTCTTATTTTCACACTATCTTCCTTCTGCTACAACCTTATCTATCCAGCTAAATAACTCATCCAAATCATAATCTCCAGAATGTGGAGTTGCCCAAGGCGATGCAAAATCAACCTTTTTCCCAAGATTTTCGAGTTTTATAGCAAGTATCGCAGGTATTGCAAGTGAAGTATCCTTGTCAACCGCACCATGCCTTATTCTCCAGTATTTTACTTTTGAATTTATAATGTAGTTCATTGGATTCATCATTTTTATGATTTTTTTATCAGCCATAGTTCCATTTACTGTCGAGTGTTCCAACATGTATTCCGTAAAATGCTTATTGTTCGTAGTTTCGTCTCCAAACTCATTGTTTTCTCCAGTTGATAAATCCACATTGTCAAACGCTCCAGGTGTTTTTTGTCTGCCCATATAAGCCACATATTTATCATAATCTAAATCTACAACTTTCCCATTTTCTATTGTCAAAAATTCAAATTCCGATAAATCAGTCCCTTTCTTCAAAGCGACATTTGCAGAATCAATGTAATATTGCTTAATCTGCTCCTTAAAACTTCCATTTCCATTTTCATCCAATATTAAAAGTTTCCCATTTTTACCTCTTAATTTTAGACTGTTTAAATAGGTAGGAAACATTTTCTTCAAATCATTTGAACGTAAAATTTCATCATCAGTCAACATACCCTCAGTATATTTTCTTTCCACATTGTAATCTAACATTGAAATCTCTATCTTTTTATACGTTTTTACATCGTTAAACATCCATTCGTAAGCTGTATTCGCATTATCCAAGTTAGTTATTGGGCAATAAGCTGACACAGCGTAAATATCATCTCTTGCATTCAATGCGCCAATTTCCTTTAGATACGGTTCATAATCCCTATTATTGCCAGTTACACCAAGCAAAGCTGAAACTGCTCCTCCAGCACTTGTCCCATTGGAAATAATTCTATCCGCTCTTCCTGGCATTTTAGCATCATTATATCGCAAATATCTCACAGCCGCTTTCAAATCTACAATTACAGCAGGTGCCTTTCCAGTATACTTCCCATCTTTTTCCAAAGTTCTGCCTCTAGCTCCAGGACTTGCCACGACATATCCATTTGATAATGCGACTAATGAAGCATCAGGCTGTCCGTCTCTTCCATTTCCAGGCACTCCAGCCGCTCCAGGCATATATCCTCCAACTGTATTTGGGAAAAATATTGGCGCACTTTTTGCATTGTATTTTCCAACTGACTTATTTTTAAAATATTCTTCTGGAATATAGATATTTATAGTCTGATAAGCGATATCAACTGGTTTTGCAACATAAACTATGTTCTCATAAGCTCGATAAGTCATAGTTTTTCCCTTAACAGTCGCTGTTTTTATCGTATAATTTTTATTTACATCAAAATTTAAATTATAACCATTTTCTGTTTTATTTGTTATCATATCTTCGGTTATTACTTTTTTATTCATAGGTGCTCCCATTTGTGGCTTTTTATCTTCATTCTTATTTACTTCAACATTTTTATGATTTTTACTAGAATCTGCTAATCCTTTTTTATTATCAGCAGCCATTGAAAAAGATGAAACCAATAAACTTAATATAATTAGTTTTTTTCTCATAAATTATCCTTCTATTTTACTATATTTTATTTTTTAAAAAAATCTTATAATATTTCACATTACAGTAATAAATTTATTGTAAATCCTATTTAACAAAGGACTTGACCTCTTTTCTAGAAAATAAATAAAATATCTTTTTGATTTTTTTAATTAAAATTACTATAAAAAAAGGACATAAGTATAAAACCTATGCCTTTTAACTATTATAATTATTATACTAATTCAATAATTGCCAATTCAGCTGAATCTCCACGTCTAACAGCAGTTTTGATGATTCTTGTATAACCACCATTTCTTTCAGCATATTTAGGTGCAATTTCATTAAAGATTTTTGCGACTGCTCCTTCATTTCTTAAAAATGCAAAAGCCTGTCTTCTCAAATGCACTCTTCTTGCCGCATCAGTCGAATTATTATATTTTTTCCCTAAAGTAATTGCTTTTTCAGCAAATTTTCTTAATTCTTTAGCACGAGTTACTGTTGTTTCAAGTTGCTCATGTTCTACTAAAGAAATTGTCATATTTTTAAGCATGGCTAATCTATGGTCAGTTCTTCTACCTAGTTTTCTATATGATTTATTATGATTCATTTTCCCTCCTCGTTTAAGATTTTATTCTAAATTCTAGTTTAATTTTTATATGATTATTCATCATTACTTGCGTTATCATCTAAATCATAACCAAGTTCTTTCATTTTATCGATAATTTCATTTAGCGATTTTTTTCCTAAATTTTTAATTTTCAATAATTCATTATATGTCATTGAAGTTAAGTCTGAAATCGTATTTACTCCTGCTTTTTTCAAGCAATTATAAGAACGTACTGTAAAGTCAAGCTCTTCAATTTTCATATCTTCAATGTTATTTTCATTTTCAGCATCAGTTTCTGTTAATTCATCTTCACTATCTCTGTATTTACTCATACTGTTTCCAATATTTGTAAATGGTTCCAAATGCCAAGTTAATAATTCTACTGCATATGACAAAGCGTCTTTAATTTCAATACTTCCATCTGTCGCAATTTCCAAAATTAACTTGTCATAGTTTGTAACACGTCCAACCATAGTATCTTCAACACTATAATTTACTCTCTTGATAGGTGTATAAATTGCATCAACTGCCAAATATCCTATTGGCCATCCATCAGTATTAATTTCATCAGAAACTACAAAGCCTTCTCCAGAATCAACAAGAAATTCTATGTCAATCTGTCTATCAGTTGTAACAGTCATAATAACTTGTTCAGGATTTATAATTCTTAGCCCAGGTTCTACATGAATATCTGCTGCTGTAATTACAGCCGGCCCTTTTACTGAAAGTGTCATTTTCTTTTCACCAGGCTCATCAGCTTCAACTACTATTTCCTTCACATTTAAAATAATATCTGTAACTGCTTCTTTTACACCTTCTATTGTAGAAAATTCGTTTAATACACCCTCAATTTTAATTCCTTTTATTGCAGTTCCTGGAATTGATGACAACAATATTCTTCTAAGTGCATTTCCAATAGTATTTCCATATCCTCTATATAGAGGCTCTAGTGTATACTTTGCTGTATAATTATCTTCTTTTTCTTCAGTTAATCTTACATTTTTAGCTATTTTTTCAATATTTAACAATCTAATTCATCTCCTCCGATTAAAATATTATTATCTAGAGTAGAACTCGATAATCATCGCTTCGTCAACTTCAAAGTCAACTGCATCTCTTCCTGGATTTTCTAACACTTTAGCTGTCAAAGCTCCTTCTTCAAGTGATAACCATCCTGGAACTGTTTTTTGTCCAACAGACTCTTTAATTAAAGCTAATTCTTTAGAATCTTCTTTAACGGTAATTACATCACCTTGTTTTACTCTATATGATGCAATATTTACTCTTTTTCCATTAATTAAAATATGTCCGTGGCTTACGATTTGTCTTGCTTGTCTTCTTGTAGCACCAAATCCTAATCTATAAATTACATTATCTAATCTTCTTTCAAGATATTGAAGTAAAAGTTCCCCTGTTACTCCTTCTTTTCTTGTTGCTTCTTCATATAATTTATAAAATTGTTTTTCCATTACTCCATAAACAAATTTTACTTTTTGTTTTTCTCTTTGTTGTGTTCCGTATTCAGTTAATTTTCTATTTGCATTTGGTCTAATATTTCTATTTGATTTTTTGTTTACCCCTAAAACAATAGGATCTAAACCAAGATTTCTACATCTTTTTAACACAGGCTGTCTATCTCTTGCCATTTATCTTTTTCCTCCTTAGTTTATAAAATTACGGTCTTCTCTTTTTAGGTGGTCTTGCACCATTATGAGGTACTGGAGTTATGTCAACTATTCTTGTTACTTCTAATCCAGTAGCCTGTATTGATCTTATAGAAGCTTCTCTTCCAGATCCAGGTCCTTTTATTTTAATTTCGATTTGTTTCATTCCATTTTCAATTGCAACTTGAGCTGCTTGTTCAGCTGCTATTTGAGCTGCGAACGGAGTTCCCTTTTTAGTTCCCTTGAACCCTGAAGTTCCTCCTGATTTCCAAATTACTACTTTACCTTCTGAATCTGTTATAGTAACAACAGTATTATTAAAAGTAGAATGTATATATGCGATTCCATTAGGAATATTTTTTAATTTTTTCTTTTTTGAAGTTGCTGGTCTTTTTGCCACTTATGGTTTCCTCCTTTAACTTAATAGTTTATTATTTTTTCTTAGCAATTGCCATTCTAACTGGCCCTTTTCTAGTTCTTGCATTTGTTTTAGTTTTTTGTCCTCTTACAGGTAATCCATTTCTATGTCTTAATCCTCTGTAACTCTTAATATCAAGCAGACGTTTGATGTTAAGTCTAATTTCTTTTCTTAACTCACCTTCAATTTTGTACTCTTCTACAGCATTTCTCAATTGTGCTACTTGTTCTTCTGTCAAATCTTTTACTTTTGTATCTCTGTTGATACCAGTTGCTCCTAAAATTTTGTTTGAAGTGCTTCTACCAATTCCAAAAATGTAAGTTAAAGAAACTTCTACTCTTTTATTTCTTGGAATATCTACTCCTGCTATTCTAGCCAAATTTTTTCCTCCTCGTTTTGATATTTTTAATCTTCTTCAATATGCCCTCACATACACAATATAAGGAATAAGCTCTACAGCTAAACATACCTTTACAATCTTTATTTCAATATCCATAGTATCTTGTATCTTAAATTTCATCTATATATATTTTCAATAAAAATGTTTTTAGGTTTATTAATCTGTTCTTTATTATCCTTGTATTTGTTTATGTTTAGGGTTTTCGCATATTACTCTTACTTTTCCGTGACGTTTAACAATTTTACATTTGTCACAAATAGGTTTTACTGAAGCTTTTACTTTCACTAAAAACCCTCCTTCCAACTGTTATTTTTTTCTATATACAATTCTGCCTCTTGACAAGTCGTACGGAGAAACTTCAACCGTAACCTTATCTCCTGGCAAAATTTTTATATAGTTCATTCTCATTTTTCCTGAGATATGTCCTAAAACTTCGTGTCCATTTTCAAGCCTTACTTGAAACATCGCATTTGGTAATGCTTCGATTATTTCACCTTCCAGCTCAAGAACATCCTGTTTTGCCATAAATAATCACCTCGGATCCTTTCTATTATAACAAAAAAATAACTAAATGTCCAGTTTTTTTAACATTTAATTTTTATAAAAATTAAAAAAACAATATACATTTGATTATTTACCCTATCATAATACAGTATTTATCGTATTTTGTCAATTATTTTTTATTATTAAAGCTTTTTTTCTATTTTTTTACACTCATAAAAATCCTATATCCTGCATTAATTTCGAGCGTTTCACAATTTCCAAAAACTTCCTCCAGTTTTTTCTGCGTACTTTTTGCCCCATGCTTGGTCTGAATCACGCAATAAAACTGACCATCTTGATTTAAATGCTCAAAACTTTGTTCATAAATTTGAAAAATTATCTGCTTTCCAGCTCGAATTGGTGGATTAGACAAAATCACATCAAACTTTTCAGAAACATGATCGAATGCAAACGATTTTTTTACTTCAAAATTATCATTTTCATCTTTTATAACTCCATTTTTCAAAAGATTTTCCCTTGTAAGCTCCAAAGCCCGCTCATTCACATCTGATGAAATAGTTTTAGCATTTTCAAAAAAAGACTTTATAACAACTGATACAACTCCGTATCCACAGCCAATATCCAGTATATCAAACTTTTGATTTTTTTTGTTCTTATTTTCTCTTAAAAATACTTTCAGCATGACATCAGTCCCAAAATCTACCTTTGCCTTTGAAAATACTCCATTATCAGTCACAAACTCAAAATTTTTATTTTCTATCTCGTATTTTATTATTTTTCTGTCTGACTTTACTTCCTGTTTTTCCGAAAAGTAATGACTCATTACCAATTTCCTCCTAATTTTCTATTTTTTATTCTAATGTTTATTTTATAATAAAATTTCAATTATTCATAATACTCTCCTGCTGTATTATCAAAGTCACTTTTACCTTTTAATACTTTTACTATATCCAAAAATAAATCTGTAAATGATGAATCAGTATACTGTACATTTTCTCTTATATATCTTATTTTTGTAACGCCATTTTTAATTTCATATACTCTTATTGGCTTATAATAAGCATATCTATCAGTTATATAAATTCTTGTTGTCTTTTTTTCATCTCCAACCAACTTCAAATAATTTTTAACTTGTTTAACCAGACTGTTTAATCCTTCGCCGTTAACTGAATATTTTACTGAAATATCAATCACTTGATCAATTTCACCAGAAAATTCCTTTACATCAAAATCATCATCATCATCATACTGTTTTGGTTCTTTAAATTCTGTAATACTTACCGAATCTATCATAGGTAACTTTTTTATTATTTTTTTCATTTCTTCCTTATCTTTTATCTTGGAAAAATATGAACTATATACAATATTACGTGGTTCCCAGTAATAAATTGTCATAAAATTGACAAACTTTACAGATTGAAAAAATATTAATATCATAAAAAAGATAGATTTCCACTTTTTTCTTTTTATTTCCTGAAAAATTAGTATTGCCATCTGCACTGCTAACAATAAAATCAAATAAGTGATAACAGCGATATTAAATCTTTTATTTAAATCCCTATAACTCGAATATTTTATAAAAAACATTATAAAACCAGCAATAAAACTTGTTATGTACTTATTGCCTTCCATTTTTATACCATCTACGCAAATTAGAAAAAATATCCCTGTAATAATTACCAGCAGATATATTCCTGTAAGTTTTCCCGATTCCCCATTATTCAGCAACATAAAGAGTTTTCCCATTAATAGCAAATATCCCAAGTACCAGTATGAAATACTTATTTTATTCATTATGAAATTCTCCCATTTTCTTCATTTTTACTATTATAACATATTTTTCACAGTTATATATCCATTTTTTGTCTTACAAATATTTTTTCAAAATTATTGCATATACAAAATTTCTTGCATTCTTATAAATTTTTTTATATAATGAACTTAACACAAAACTATTAATTTAAAATTTTGTGTATAAATAAAAATAAAATTTTATGGAGGTTTTGAAATGATTAAAAAACTTGTTGAAATAGAAGGAATGCACTGTGAAAACTGTGCTAAAAAAGTAGAAGATGTTTTATACGGACTGCCAGAAGTGGAAAATGTGGAAGTAAACCTTTCTAATAAAAATGCAAAAGTTACTTTAAACGAAGAAGTTGACGATTTGCTCATAGCGGATGTAATTAATGGTGCTGGGCATTATAAAGTGAAGGATGTTACAGAAATTTCTTAATCTTTTTTTATTAACTATTTATTTACAAAAAATTAAAAATTTTTGTTTTAAATTGAGTTGATTTTTTTATTATAAAATGTTATAATAATGATATAAAAGGATAAAAATTCTCATTGTAGTGTTACAAATCAAAAGAGAGCCAACCCCCAAAGTAAGCTCTCTTTTTTAGTTATTTCCAAAATTCTTGTATTAAAATTATTACTATTTGTAATAAAATTACAACTAAGATTTTTATCAATAACGTTCTCATTATAGTATTACCTCCTTTCTCAAGGATTGCTAAAATTATATCATTTTTTGAAATGTTTGTATATCTATTTTTTAATTTTTTTAATAAATTACAAATTTTTATAAAATAAAAAAGATGATATTGAACAATTTTAATAATCTTTATCATCTTTTAAATTTTTTAACTAATAATTTATAATATTAAAAATTCTAATTTTCATCTATTTCCCTTTATTTTTACCTTTTAAATTATCATTTGCCTCCATCAAAAGTCTAAGAAATTCAATAGATTTTAATTTATCAAAATTTTCTTTGTACAATTTAGAATTTTTAGTTTCATACAATTCCTGATTTTTATAATACAAAAGTCCTAGTAATTCATCTACAACAGAAGAATTATCCTGTTTCATGTTAATATAGGAATCTTTGAAAAACTCTATTGCCTCTCCTAATTTTTCCTGTTTTACATAGTTATTAATTATTATTTTTTGGGCATCCACTATAAAACTTTTTTTCATGTCTTGAGTTATATACCAGTAATCAATTTTTTTTATCTTATTATATTTTTCAATCGCTTTTTTCATATATTCTGTGCTTTCAGAATATTTTTTATTATCTAACAACTTTAAAGCCCATTGATAGTATCCTTCTGGATATTCGGGGAATAATGATATTATTTGTTTTATAGTTTCATCAGATTTTTTAGTATCACCTAAGTACCCATAAGCAATTGCTAGATTGTTATATGGTCTTGGATTTTTCGGATTTAAATTTATTGCTTTTTGATAATATTCAATTGCTTTTTTGGTATCTTTGTTGAATGCTCTTTCGTATGTTCCAATATAAAACATGGCAAGATAATTTTTATTATCTAGTTGAACAGCTTCTTCAAATGATTTTTTTGATTTAGAAAAATCTATTCCTTGCATTTTTATTCCCTCAAAAGTTTTTTCAATTGATTTATCGTTTATTTTCAATTCTTTCAGTTCCTGTCGTGTAACTCTCATAATTTCTTCCTGATCTTCAGCTAAAATTCCAAAACTTAATACAAGAAAACTTAATAAAATTAAAATCTTTAAATATCTATTATTCACACTATTCTCCTTCTAAATATTTTATCTTTTCTAAACCAAAAATAATATTGAAAAAATTTATTCCCTTATCTGCCCTTCTCCTCTAATCACATACTTTGTCGTAGTCAACTCTCTTATTCCCATAGGCCCACGAGCGTGCAGTTTTTGTGTGGAAATTCCAATTTCTCCACCAAAGCCGAATTCTCCTCCGTCAGAAAATCTTGTTGAAGCGTTTAAGTAAACGTTGGCTGAATCTACTTCGTTTAGGAATTTTTCAGCATTTTCTATAGATTTTGTCAAGATTGAGTCGGAATGGTGCGTTCCATGATTATTTATATATTCAATTGCTTCATCTATGTTTTTAACTAATTTTAGTGACATTATTAAATCCAGATATTCAGCCCCAAAATCTTCTTCTGTTGCCAATTTTACATCTTTTCTGTTTCCAACAATTTCTAATGCTTCTTTGCTGTACCTTAGTTCTACACCATTTTTTAAAAGCATTTCTGTTAATTCTGGCAAGATTGCTTTTGCAATGTTCTCGTGGATAAGTGTTGTTTCTATAGCATTACATACGCTTGGACGTTGTACTTTGGCATTTTCGATAATTGGTAATGCTTGTTTTATATCGGCTGTTTCGTCCACAAAGATGTGACAGATTCCTGCACCTGTTTCTATCATTGGAATTGTTGCGTTTTCTATGATAAATCTTTTTAATCCTTTTCCCCCTCTTGGGATAATTACATCAACATACTTGTCTGCACGGATTAAGTCCTTCACAAGTTCCCTTTCTGGCTTTTCTACAAGCTGAACTGTATTTTTTGGCAATCCGTGGGCATCTGCAACTCTATTTAATAAATTATTCAAATAAATATTCGAATTTAGTGCATCTTCTGATCCACGTAAAATTATCGCATTTGAAGATTTTATTGCAAGTCCTGCCGCATCTGCTGTAACATTTGGACGGGATTCATAAATCATTCCGATTACTCCAAGCGGAACTCTCTTTTTAGCAATATTCATTCCATTTTTATGATTCCATCCTGTAACGACTTCTCCAATTGGATCTGGAAACATAGCCATTTCACGCAGACTTTGAGCCATTCCTTCAATTCTAGTGTCTGTAAGTTCCATTCTATCCAGCAAGGAAAATGCCATTCCATTTTTCTTACCATTTTCCATATCTATTTTGTTTGCAGCCTTTATTTCTTCTTTTTTATTTATCAACTCCTCCGCAATTGCAAACAATACATTATTTTTAGTTTCTGTTCCAATTTTCAAAAGTTCCCTTGAAGCGGCTTTTGCTTTTTTTCCAAGTTCTTCTATATAATTCATATCTCCCTCATTTCTTAATTTATCTAATTTCTAAAAAAAAGCTCCAGTTTTTCTATTCTCATCCTTCATCTTTTTTATTTTTCTCGTTCTAAATATAGCTATTATAAACATAACCATAGAGATAGTTAAAAAAATCCAGTAAATTATTAAATATCGCCTAGCCCAGTCAATATTAAAAATATTTGTCATAACTTCCATTAAAATATCAAAAAATTTTGTATCTGGATATTGCTTTTTAAAAATTAATGTTAAGTTTAACACTTCTGACAAATATATTGCCAAATATGAAAATATATATATAATAACTACACTAAAAATAGTTATTTCTAATTCATCATACAGGTTGTTAAATTTACTCTTTTTCACTTTTCCAATTTTTTCTGATTCATTCCAGCTATTAATTTCTCTAATTTTTTCTTTCTTTTTCTTTCCAAAAAAATTTCCAAATATAACTCCAATATCTATAATTCCCACACCTAAAAACATCACTATAATATGTCTTATATTATTTTGAGCCGCAAAAAAATAAAGTACAGTTGCAATTATAAAGCCTAAAAATCCACCAAGAAATGTGTATAATTTATTTTCATTTTTATTAAAAATATTTTCACTCTTCACTTACTTCTCCCTTTCATTTTTTCACTCATTCGCTCCGAAAGTATTAATTATTGTTTCTAATAAATTTGTATTATGAATCAACGCTTTGTCTGACAAATACAATATTTTATTTCCAGCTTTATCTGTTATATTTATTCTTCCAGCCATTGTACTTATGTTATAGTCATTCCAATTATAAACTTCGTTATCCAAAGTCAAGGCTTCTCTTGTAACCTTTATTTTCAATGCTTGTTCCAATTTTTTAGCTATATACTTTTTAGGAACCAACGCCATTACAGATTTTTTTGGATTATTAAATAAAAATTCAACTGGTTCACCATTTTCAATTTTTCTCATAGCTTTTGGATAGTTAATTTTCAAAAAATCTTGCTGAAACAAGTCAAAGGCATTAGATGGATAACCTGCCGCCGCTATATTTTTCCAAGTTCCATTATTATCTTTATACCATATTCCCAAAAATGTATTTAGTCTCATCACATTCGGAATAAAAAAATATTCCAAATTTTCATAAAGAATTTTTTCATTTTTTCCAATAGCAAATCCATCTTCATAAAAAGATATTTTTTGATATTTCCTTACTATAAAATATGGCAAAATATAAGCAAATATTATTAAAAACAAACCTATTAATATTATTGCTACTACAGCAGCTAGAAGTTTCCCTCTTTCAGCGGCATCAGCCAGATTTTTCACAAAAAGCTTTATAAATACTATCAAAAAAAAATTAAATAGCCAAAAATTTGCCAATGTAAGTATTTTAAGATAAAGTTTCATTCCTACTATTTTTTTAGGTTGTTCGTAATTCATAAAATCTCTCTCTTTCTATAATTTTATTATTTTTTAATAACCACATTATCAATATGAATCACAGCGTCGTCATATTTGTAGCCCAATATTTCCTCTATATTTTCACTTTTTACGCCTTTTATAAGATTTATTTCCTCTGACGAATAATTTGAAATTCCAGTTGCGATAACCTTTCCTTCCAAATCTTCTATTTCGATAACCGTCCCCTTGTCAAAATTTCCCTCAACAGACTTTATCCCAACAGACAGCAAGCTATTTCCATTCTTTAATGCCGCTTTTGCACCATTATCAATTGTTAATGAACCTTCCTTGTTAGGTCCATACGCAAGCCAGTATTTTCTTAAGCTAATTTTTTTATTTTTTTTCACAAAAAGTGTTCCTATATTTTCTTTTTCGACTATTCTAGTTATATTTTTTGGATCATCTCCACTAGCAATCACAAGGCTTGTTCCAATTTTTGTTACCATTTCCGCAGCGATAATTTTTGTTATCATTCCACCTGTTCCAAATTTTGAGCCTTCTGCACCTGCCATCTGCTTTATATCTTCATTAATATCCCCAACCATATTAATCAGATTAGCATCCTCATATTTTCGTGGATTTTTATTATAAAGTCCGTCAATATCTGATAAAATAATTAATAAATCAGCATCAATTAATCCAGAAACAAGCGCTGACATTGTATCATTATCCCCTACCTTAATTTTCAAAGCATTGGACACAATTGCATCATTTTCATTTATAATGGGTATAATTTTTCTTTTCAAAAAAGCATTACAGACATTTCTCATATTCAAGTATCTTTTTCTATTTGAAAATTCCTCTTTTGTCAACAACAGCTGTCCAATTATCTTGTTATGCTTTTTAAAAAGAGTTTGATAAATTTGCATAAGTGAAACTTGCCCAACTGCTGACAGCATCTGCTTTTCCGCTAAAGTTTTAGGCTTTTCACTTATATTAAGCAGTCCCATTCCAGCCCCAACCGCACCAGAAGTTACAAGTATTACATCATACCCTTTATCCTGTAAATTACTCAGTTCCAGCACAATTTTCTTTATCTTTTCAATATCCAGATGTCCATCCTCAGTTGTAAGAGTAGAAGTCCCAACCTTCACAACTATCCTCTGTATATTTTCCAAAATTTCTTCTCTGCTATTTCTCATATTTTTCTATTCTCCTGTTTAACATTTATGTGTTTTTACTTTTTTAATATAAGGGCATAAAATTTTCTATGCCCTTACACTTTTAATTTTTATTTTTTCAATTTATTACAAAGATTTGTATTTAAACAAGTATATCCTCCTGCAACTGCACCTGCTCCCAACGCTACTGCTGTACAAGAACTCAAACTCATAACCAATGCAATTATTACTCCTATAATTTTAATTTTTCTCATTTTTCTTACCTCTCAATCTTAATTTTATTATATTAAAAATTACTTTAAACTTGATACTGGAATAATCACCTATAATTTTAAATGACTATTTTACCTTTTATTACTCAAATTTTAGATAATTTGATTATATTCTAACCTTTTTAATTTATTTATTTCTTTATAATAATAAATAATTTAAGTATTTTAATCTTAACTTTTCCGTATCCAGACAGAAATTTTTTCACTTTCAACTTTAAAGTTAGCATTTCCTTCCTCATCTATTATAATGTCTTCATATCCACTACCTGTAACTTCCTGCCAAACTTGCCCAGCCCGCTCTTTTCCAAGCTCAATTTGTATTTCTTCTTCCTCTTCAGAATTTGAAAGCACGGCTACACATCCAGTCCATTCATCTCTTCCCGTTCTTTGAATTGCAATTACATTTGGATTATCCAGATGATTTATTTGTTCTCCATAAGCATGTATTCTTCGTACTTCCAGAAGTTTATCAATTATCCATTGATGCGGGCTTTTTTCTCCTCCCACTCCATAATAATCACCATAAAACAGGCATGGATAACCATCTTTTGATAATAATATTATAGCATATGAATGAGGAATAAACCAGCTGTCAACTTGTGATTCCAAAGCACTTCCCTTTTGAGAATCATGATTATCCACAAATGTTACTGCTGCCATTGGATTTGTTGCCACTATTGTATGTTCAAAAATTTCTCTTAAATCATAATCCTTTTTCTTTTTAGATGCATCATACATATTAAAGTGAAGCCCTACATCGAACAAATCAGTCTTATATCCAACATTATCCAGATATTCCTTCAATTTTTCCAAGTCATTTCGCCAGTATTCTCCAACAGAATAAAATTTTTCTCCATAAGCTGCTCTTACTTGTGTCAAAAATTCAGCTATAAACTCATCTTTTATGTGTTTTACTGCATCCATTCTGAATCCATCAATTTTTAATTCATTTACAACCCATTTACCCCATCGAATTACTTCCTCACGTACTTCAGGATGTGAAAAATCAATATCGGCATTCATCAAATAGTCATAATTTCCAAGTTCAGAGTCAACTCCCTCATCCCAGTCCTTATTTTCCCCAACAATTTTATAAATTGCTGTTTTACCAGTTTTGTTATCAAAATCCACACCATCAAAAAGATTATAATTCCACTTGAATGCAGAATATTTATCATTTCTTGCAGGAAAAGTGAATTTTGTCCAGCCTTCTATTTCAAAAGGCTCCGATATTTCCACAGTTCTGTCTTCAGGATCAACTTCTATCGCCAAAAAATTCTCTGTTTCATCAGCTCCTCCCTTATGATTTAAAACAGCATCCAAATAAACATTTATATTGTATTTATGAAGTTCTTCTATCGCTTCAATCAGTTCCTGCTTTGTCCCGTATTTCGTTCTGACAGTTCCCTTCTGGTCAAATTCCCCCAAATCCCATAAATCGTAAGCGCCATAACCGACATCTGCTTGTGAAGTACCTTTATATGCCGGCGGAATCCATACTCCACTTACTCCAATTTCACTTAGGTGCCTTGCATCTTCCTTTAATCTTTGCCAATGTTTTCCATCATTCGGCAAATTCCACTCAAAGTACTGTATCATTACTCCATTTTCCATAATTTCCTCCTTTTTACAATATTTTTATTTATCCAATACTATTCCATTTTCTGTTATAAATTTGACAACTTCTTTCAAATCCTCTTGTGTATCAACACCTATCACATTTGAATTAGTTTCCAAAACCTTTATTTTATATCCATTTTCAATAAATCTAAGCTGTTCAAGCGATTCTGCTCTTTCCAAAACGCCTTCTTTTAAATTTTTCAGTTCATTCAAAAATTTCGCTGTATAGCCATAAATTCCAATATGTCTGAAATATCTTATATTTTCACTATTATTTTTATCACGTTCGTATGGAATTACTGAACGGCTAAAATAAATGGCATTGTCATTAAAGTCTGTAATTACCTTTACGTGATTCGGATTTTCAATTTCATTTTGAGTTTTCATTTCCTGCTTCAATGTAACAATTTCCGATTTTTCATTTCTGTAATTATTTGCGAGAATATTGATCGACTCAATGTCAATTAACGGCTCATCTCCCTGAATATTTATAATAAAATCGTAATTTTGATATTCATTTTTATTAATAACTTCTATTATTCTGGAAGTTCCATTCTGATGATTTTCAGATGTCATAACCACATTTCCTCCAAAATTTTTTACAGCCTTAAAAATTCTCTCTTCATCTGTCGCCACAACAATCTCATCAATATCCGCATTTTTTGCCCTTTTGTAAACCCATTCAATCATAGCATGTCCACAAATATTCTTAAGCGGTTTTCCCTCAAACCTGCTAGATGCATATCTTGCTGGTATAACTCCCAATATTTTCATAACCTTTTTTCTCCTCTTTAGAATAATCAATAAAGTCCAAAATACTGTGTTCAGCTTTATGCTTTTTAATTTATTCAGTTTTACACTAAAGGACTTTGAATACATTCTACCATATTTTTATTTAAATTACATTATTTTATTTTACTTTAACTTTGAAAATAGATATAAACTAAAAAAAGAGCCATTTACTTTGCTAAATAGCCCAATTTTTATTTTTTATGCAAGCCCAAACGTTATAAATCTCAAAATACGTCTAAATACAGATAACTGCTTATAATCATTCTGTGCTACAATATCAACAGTTCCCACAACTTTGTTATCATCCGACAGCACTTCAAGCTTACCAATTACATCTCCTTTAGAAATTCCTTCCTTTTCAACCGTAACTTGTAAATCTTTAATTTCAAATTTATAATTTGTATTGTCAATTTGGTAAACATTTGTTGATAATACACCTTTTATTTCCTTTTGCTCAGCATTTTTTATCTTAAATTTTGCCCCTATTTCCTGCCCTGCCTTGTAAACTGGCACCATACGTTTTTCCAATTGAGTAAATTCCTGTTCCTGATCCTCGGTTCTGGCATCATCAGTCTTATTTCCTAATGTAACTGAGATAATTTCAAGATTTCCTATTTTACTTGATACAATCATATTATACCCTGCCTGAGCATGAAACCCTGTTTTCAAACCATATATTCCAAATTTATCTAGCAAATGATTTCTGTTATTGTAAATAACATCTTCTCCTTCCGAATTTTGTAATACTAGTTCAGATTCCTTCATCCATGCTCTTAGCCTTTCGTCTCTTATTGCTCTCTTTCCTAGTAAATACATATCATAAGCGGTTGAAATATCCATATTCTTTTTTGTCATTGAAGTTGGAAGACCAGCGGGAGTGTAGTAACGGGTATCATTCATTCCAAGTTCTTTTGCTTTATCATTCATCAATTTTACAAAATTATCAAAGTTCCCTTTTCCTATGTGATATGCGACTAAATAAGCAGCATTATTGGCTGAATATATTATTTCTGCCCGAAGTAAATCTTTTAAAGTATAGCAGTCTCCAGCCTTTGCATTTAGCCAACTGCCTCCCATATTTACTATTTCAGGTGTAAAACATACTTTATCATCAAGTTTTGCATTTCCTCTGTCAATTTGCTCAAGTGCAACTAAAATATTCATCACTTTTGTAAGCGAAGCAATTGGATGCTTTTGCTTTGACATTTTATCTTTTAAAACTTTTCCATCTGCAGTTGCAATAAATTTTATTACTTCGCCATAATAATGAGAAACTCCTTCGTGTTCATGTTCTATTGCCTTCACAGTTTTTTTATTTTGAACTGTCTTATTGTTATTTTTTAATGAATTATTTTTCTCAATTTCTTTATCATTTTCTTTATCGCTATTTTTATTTACATTTGCAATATTTTCGTCAAATTTCTCATGCTTTCTCTTTTTGTTGTGCTTTAAGTATTTTTCATTTCCTCTTCTTGTTGCTTGCTCGATTTCATCATATCCATTATCTACTGAAACATTTTTTTTCTCTTCCTTTATTACAGGACTCGTTTCTTTCACAGCTGTACCGCTTTCCTGTTCTCCCTCTGCATAAGCTAAAATTGCAAATAGTACAGCTATTCCAATAATCAAACCTCTTTTTACCTTTTTAACCATTCTTTTCCTTTCTCCATTCTTATCATAAAATTATTTATTGTTATTTTTTAAATTATCTAAATTGTATTTACAGTAGTCTTTAATTTCACAGATATCACACTTTGGCTTTCTTGCAATGCATTTATCCCTTCCGTGTAAAATCATATAATGTGAATAAACAAACCAGTCTCTTTTAGGAATAAGTTTCATAAGTTCCCTCTCAATAATTTCAGGGTTTTCATTCTTCACAAACCCTATACGGTTGGATAGTCTTTTAACATGTGTATCAACCACAATCCCTTCCCTAATATTCCATAATTCCCCAAGAACAACATTTGCAGTTTTTCTTCCAACGCCTGGTAACTCTATTAATTTTTCAAGTTCCTTTGGAATTATATCATTATACTTATCTAACATCATTTCAGCATTTAACTTTATATTTTTAGCCTTATTCTTATAGAAGCCTGTTGATTTTACATATTTTTCTAATGTCTTCAAGTCCATTTTTCTAATGTCTTTTGGCTCTCTTACTACTTTAAAAAGCTCTTTTGTAACAATATTTACACGAGCGTCAGTACATTGAGCCGATAAAATTACTGCTATCATCAGCTGGTAAGGCGTTTCAAAATCTAGTGCAGCTTTTGGACTGCCAAACTTTTCTTCTAATATTGGGAATATTTTTTTTAATCTTTCCTTTTTTGTCATTTCTCTCTCCAAAAATTTTCAAAAATGTGCTAAAATTAATTATTATCTGTATTAATTCATATCAAAATTCTCTTTATTGCTTCTAAAATAAAAAAATGTATTGGATAAAAAAAATAAAAAAAATACTTCATACTTCTTCCTTTTTTTCCATTATACATAAAAATAAATATTAATGAAATCAATGAAAAAAATTGAGTATCAGTTAATCCAAAAATATTTGGAAAAATCTTATTAACAGTATTTAATATTAGAAAATTCATTAAAATTTTAAGTTTATCATTTCTAAAAATATTAAAGTTCATAATAAGTAAAATTCCATAAACCCCATAATCTAACTCATATTTTTGAGAAATAAATAAAATAAACCCAATTAGGCTGGTTTTAATGAACCACAAAAATTTAGGCTTTATTCTTATGCTTTTAAAATTAAAAATATAAATGGCTAACAATCCCAAAAATAAAGTAAAGAACACATTCATTGGATAATTATAACTAAATAAAACTGACGGCAGCTGAATAACTACAGCAAAAGTAAACAATCTCAACAGATATTTTTTTAAATTTCGAGTATGTGTATACCCTTCACTAAGTGTAAATGCAAATATTGGAAAAGCAATCCTTCCAACAACATTCAAATTCTCACTTCCTCCAACTATATAATGATAATGATCCAAAAACATTGTTATTATGCCAATTATCTTTAAAATAAATAAACTCAACTTATCTCCTATATCTACATTATTAACTATTCATTAAATTATGTGCCATTTTTTAAAATTCATTTTTTATTCTATTTTTTTATTATTAATAACGTAAATTCTTCAAAAAAATTTATTTTTAACTCTACAAAGTCTTTATTTAAAACATTTTTTAAATTATCTATTATATTTAATCATATCATTTTTTGAATCTAATTTCAAGACTTTTTTTGGAAAATACAAAGTATATTCAAACTTCCTTAATGTAAAGCCGATAATAAATAAATTGCCTTAAATAAATAAATTAAATAGCACTAATTTATTTTACATTCAAAAGTAATTGAATATTTATTTTCCATACTTTTCGTAATGTATATTACACTTTTATATTCCTATTTTATGGTATAATTTTTATAATCATAATTTTACATTTTTATAATTAGAGCCAAAATTCACTTGCAACTTTTTGAGATTCAGCTCTTTTTAAATAAAAATATTAATGTTATAAGAGGAGATTGAAATGTTTAGTTTAGACGATACACTTTATGAGATTATAGACAAGTATCCTGAAGCTCTTGACTTTTTTATTGCTAATGGATTTGAGCAATTGAAAAATAAACAGATGCTTGAGGTTATGGGGAAAAATATTAAGTTGAAAATGGCACTTATGTCAAAAAAAATTAATCAGGAACTGTTTGTTGAAAAGCTGGAAACATTTTTGCAAAAAGATGCAGACGTTGATGTTTCACTGGATGAAAGCAAAGCTGATGAAAATAGTGACTTGATAATTGAAGGAGTTCTGCCTTGCCCTATCAGAATACCACTTTTAGAAGGTATAAAAGACTGGGTAAATGAACAGAACGAGAAAAATGATTATACTATTTCATATACCTTAAAATCAGCAAATTTAGGGCTTGACTGGGTTGTAGAAAAAGTTAAGACAGGCAATCCTGACAAAGTTTCGGATGTACTTCTTTCTGCTGGATTTGAACTGTTTTTTGATAAGAATTTAATGGGACAATATATGGAAAATGGTATTTTTGAAACACACCTTGAAAATATGAATAAAGATTTCTGCAACGAAACTATTGACTTGCGGGATCCTAAAAAGCGTTACGCAATAATGGGAGTCGTGCCAGCAATATTTTTAGTAAACAAGACTTCTTTGGGGGACAGAAAAGTACCAGAAACTTGGGCAGACTTATTAAATGAAGAATTTGAAGACTCAGTTGCATTGCCAATGGCTGATTTGGACTTGTTTAACGCCCTTCTTGCAAATCTTTACAAAGATTTCGGAATGGATGGTATACATAAATTGGCACGTTCATACAAAAAGAGCCTGCACCCTGCTCAAATGGTAAAAGTTAGAACTAGAACACCTGAAGCCCCTGCTGTCAGCATTATTCCATACTTCTTTTCACAAATGATTGATGGATCAGGAGATTTGGAGGCTGTATGGCCAAAAGATGGAGCTTTGCTAAGCCCGATATTTATGATTACAAAAAAATCTAAGGCAGATAAAATCAAACCATTCATGGACTTATTTATGTCAAATGAAATTGGAACAATTTTTTCTGCAAATGGAAAATTCCCGTCAACAAATCCAAATGTGGATAACCATTTAGAAGAACATCAGAATTTTAAATGGATTGGCTGGGACTACATTTATAGCCACGACATTGGGAAAATTATTCGTGAATGTGAAGAAGAATTTAATAATGATGTACAAAAAAGTTTTATAGAATAATTTTAAACAAAAAAAGGAGAGATAACTATGAATTTAATAATATTTTCAGGCCCACCATCATCAGGAAAAACAAGCGTTATTCTAAAAACAGTAGAAGCCTTAAAATCACAAGGAATGTCAGTTGGAGTAGTAAAATTCGACTGTCTTTACACAGATGATGACAAATTATACGCAAAAGCAGGAATTCCAGTAAAAAAAGGAATTTCAGGAGCTTTATGTCCAGACCATTTCTTCGTATCAAATATCGAGGAAGTCGTGCAATGGGGAAACAGCCTTGGGCTTTCAATTTTAATTACTGAATCAGCAGGACTTTGCAACAGATGTTCGCCATATATCAAGGACATCAAGGGAGTCTGTGTAATTGACAATTTATCAGGAATTAATACGCCTAAAAAGATTGGACCATTATTAAAAGCCGCTGATATTGTGATTATTACAAAAGGAGATATTGTTTCACAAGCTGAACGTGAAGTTTTTGCCTCACGTGTGAACTCTGTAAATCCAAAAGCTGTAACAATGCACGTTAACGGGCTTACTGGACAGGGAGCGTATGAATTAAGTACACTTCTTTACGAAAAAGAGTTGGAAATAGACAGCGTTCAGGGAATGGAACTTAGATTTCCAATGCCATCGGCACTTTGCTCTTACTGCTTAGGAGAAAAGAGAATCGGTGAAAAATACCAGATGGGTAATGTCCGAAAAATGAATTTACAGCAATAAAAAAATAGATAAAAATAATTAAAAAAGGAAAAAATATGAAAAATAACGATTTAATAAATAAATTGACTATCAGTGAACTTAGCAATAAATATCCCTTTGCAGAAAACTTTTTTACGGAAAACAACTTGCCTGTGGAAACTTTTCAGGATAAGACATTTCACGAGTTCATCGTAACTTTTGCAGAAGATAAAATCGAAGACTTTGCACTGGATGTGGAAAAAATTGAAGAAAGTCTAGTTGATTATATTGAACAGATGAAACTTTTTTTAGGAATGGAAGAGGAAAATTCGATTGATATGCTTACAATTGTCGCTGGGCAAGATAAATCTGGGAATAAAGAGGGATTTGAGCGGCTTGATATTCATAAATCAGAAATTATTTCCATTGTAGGGCCTACAGGCTCTGGAAAATCAAGACTTCTTGCCGACATCGAATGGACTGCCCAGAAAGATACTCCAACACAGCGTCAAATCCTTATAAATGGTGAACTTCCAGACAAAAAATGGCGTTATTCCTCAAACAACAAATTAGTTGCACAATTGTCACAAAACATGAATTTCGTTATGGATTTATCAGTAAAAGAATTTCTAGAGTTGCACGCTCAAAGCCGAATGATTGAAGACATTGATGAAACTGTGGAAAAAATCATTACCGCTGCAAACAATCTGGCTGGAGAACAATTTGACTTAACTACTGCAATCACAGCCCTAAGTGGTGGACAATCCCGTGCTTTAATGATTGCCGACACAGCCATTTTAAGCTCATCTCCAATTGTCCTAATTGACGAAATCGAAAATGCAGGAATTGACAGAAAAAAAGCCTTGGAATTACTTGTTTCATCAGACAAAATCGTATTAATGGCAACACACGACCCAACATTGGCACTAATAGCAGATAAACGAATTATAATAAAAAATGGTGGAATCAGCAAAATTATTACAACAAGCCCTGAAGAAAAGAAAATTTTGAAAAAACTGGATGAAATGGATGATATTATTCAAAAAATGAGAAGTGATTTAAGAAAAGGGGAAATTTTAAAAAGTGATTTTTAATCAAGAAATTTGTTTTTAAAAATTAGTAATGAATGTAAATTAGGGAGAAATATTCAGAATTTGTTTATTTTCTCCCTTTTTAAATAGAGAATAGAATGAACTGGAACAACGGGAGAGTTTGAGAAGTTGATTAGGAGTGAAGATAAAGTTCATAACCTGTAGTGTTTGTTAAATCGCTTTTTGGTATTAATCAAAATTTTTTCGTTATGGGGCTAATATAAACTTATTTTATAAACAAAAAAATAACCGCTGTCTTTTACAACAACGATTATTTGAAAATTTAGCTTTATTTTTTATTTAACTTTATTTTTCAACAATTTCTCCATTTTTCTATATAATAGTGATTTATATTCCATTTCTTCAATATATTTTTCTACGCTTTCTTCTCCTTCTTTTAATTTTTCTTCTAATTCATCTACTTCTTTTAATATGTCTTTATAAAAATCATATGTCTTTTCTTCATCTGGAAGATTATTATATTCTTCTCTTACTTTATCTATATTCTCCTGTATTTTTGAATATCTTTTAAACTTTGCAAAAGTAGCCGCTCTAAATAAATATCTATAAATTTCTGCTCCTATATATAATTTATCATTTCCTACTATTTCTTCAAAAAAAGTATCTAAATCTTCATATTTTTTAAACCAAGGGAT
>CAUQGN010000006.1:0-101164 GCA_963517565.1 uncultured Leptotrichia sp.
CCATTCCACCGTCAATATTGGCATCGCTCATTATTTCCCCTCTTTTTGAAATCAATTTTAATGTATCAATTTCATTTAAAACTCCAGCCGCATATAAGGAACTGTATTCTCCCAAACTATGTCCAGCCACAAAATCAGCGTTTATACCTTTTTCTTTTAATAATTTTGTTAAAACAACCGAAAATAGTGCAATTGCAGGCTGTGCATATTTTGTATTTTTTAGCTCCTCATCTGTTCCCTCAAAAATAACTCTTTTTATATCTTCATTATTTTTAAAAATCTCATCAATTAATTTTTTATTATCATCATTCACTTCATCATACAACTTTTTTCCCATCCCAGCATACTGAGTCCCTTGTCCTGGGAATACAAAAGCAATTTTTGACATAAAGTTCTCCTCTTATTTTCATATTTTTTATAATAAAATTATTCATTTTAATTTTACTTAAATCTTAAAATTCACTAATTTATTATTTTAATTTTGAAAAAATTCAAGTGATTTTAAATAAATATTCATTGTATTTATTTTTTTACTTCTTCTGCATCTACTATTTCTTCATTTTTTGATTCTTTAATGTCTTTGCTGCTAAATTTAGTTAGTTTATTTTTATCAGTAATTTCCTTTACACCAAGTCCAAAGACAAGTAGCCCTAAAATTAATGGAACTATAAATAATGGCAAGTCTTCCCATACATATTGAGTAACATATAAATATATTCCTACAATCAAGAAAATCCAACCATGTTTTTTCTTCTTAATAAGAAAATAACCTCCCACAAGAATCATTACGACCTGATAGTTTACAATATATTTCATAATATCCTCAGGTATAAATTTAAATAAACTTAAAACAATTATTACCAATCCCCAAAATATTTTTGAATTCATAATTTTCCTCCTATAATTTTTTATTTTTATTCATTTCTAACAAAGTCCACAAAATCACATCAATTAATTTTTTAATCTTATCTTTCCGTATTATTCTAACTTTGGCTACAAAAAACTTAATTTCTAATTATTTTACAACTATTTTGAAATTTCTACCAAAATCGAACCATAAGTCAGTCCACCACCAAATCCAGTAGCAACAAACTTATCACCCTTTTTAAGTTTTCCTTCCTTTATTGCCTCATCAAGTGCTATCGGAATTGATCCAGCCGAAGTATTTCCATATTTGTCCAAATTTACAAAAAATTTATCAAGTGGCTGCTTAAATCTTTTTGCAATTGACTCAATAATTCTGATATTTGCCTGATGTGGAATAAATAAATCAACATCAGCAGCAGTTATTCCAGTCTGAGCCAATACATCTTCTACAGTTTCTGGGAAAACCCTTACTGCAAATTTAAATATTTCTCTTCCATTCATTTTCAGATAAATATCTTTATTATCAATTTTTTCTTTAGATACAGGCTCTTTAGTACCTCCTGCAGGCACTAATAATTCACATGCTCCAGAACCATCAGCTACAAGATGGCTCGCTAAATATCCTCCATTTTCCACTTCTCCAAGTACAACAGCTCCTGCACCATCTCCAAATAAAATACAAGTTCCCCTGTCAGTCCAGTCAATTACTCTTGACATTGCTTCTGCACCTATAACTAACACTTTCTTATAAATCCCAGCTTTAACAAAACTATGTCCAGCAGAGTAAGCGTAAACAAACCCAGTACAAGCTGCACTCAAGTCAAACGCTGCTGCATTTATTCCCAATTTATCCTGAACAAGTGCGGCAGTTGATGGAGTTCCATAATCAGATGTCATAGTTGCAACAATAATTAAGTCAATTTCATTTTTATCAATTCCTGCATCCTCAATTGCTTTTTGTGCAGCCCTAAACGCCAAATCTGATGTTCCTTCATTCTCATCTATAATTCTTCTTTCTTTGATACCAGTTCTAACTGTTATCCACTCATCATTTGTATCCACAATTTTTGCCAAATCATCGTTTGTCATTATCTTTTCAGGCACATAAGATCCTGTTCCTAAAATTCCAACTTTCATATCTCACCTCAGATTTTATTTTTTCTCTATCTTTTTTATTTCTTTATAATTTTATACCAATTCTCAGTTTAAAAATTATCTACTAAAGTCTATCATAATTCTATTAAAAATACAACTAAAAACATTCAAATTGAAAAATAATAAAATCAAAAAAAAAGCAAGACATAAATCCTGCTTCAACAAACTATTCAGCATCAGCTGCTTCGTTACCTGCTAACACTTGTCTACCTCTGTAGACTCCTGTTTCTAAGTTTAATCTGTGTGGTCTTCTTATTGATCCATCAGCTTCTACAACAATGTTTGGAGCTTTGATAGAATCATGTGATCTTCTCATATTTCTTTTTGCTTTAGAAGTTCTTTTCTTAGGTACTGCCATTATTTATCGACTCCTTTCTAATTTTTATATCATTAATATTTTAATTTAATATTGTAAAAATAATTATAAAAAATCATAATTTTTTCACATTTATACAAACTATTATAATAAATATAAAGCCATTTGTCAAGGCTTTAATCTATTTTTTCCATTTATTCACAAGATTTTTTATTTTTTTTCTAACTTTTATTGAATTTCTGTTACTTTAATTTTTCAAAAATTTATTTTTGATTCTCTTCAGATAATGTATTAACTTTTTCTTGCTTATTTTTTTCAATAATAATTTGATATTTTTTTTCAGTATCGAATTCAATATTTTTTATCTTTTCAGAAATTTCATCTGTCATTGTTTCATTCCCAACAACTAAAACAACAAAGTTCTCATTATTATTTGCATCTATCAATTTTCCAATTTTAACTTCGCTAATATTACTTGCAAAATTTTTGTACAATATATTTTCAACTATTCTTAAATCATTTTCCAAAGCTATTTTATTTTGATTTTCAACTGGTGAAACAACTTTTTCAAGTTTTTCATTTAAATTTTCTTCCTTCAAATATTTTGACAAATCCTGTACTGTTAAATATTTTTGATTTGACAATTGCTCTATTTTTAATTTATAGTTTCCTAAGTTGTATTTTCCCATTTTTTTCTCAAGTTTTTCAATTTCCTGCTTTTTAAAACCTCCTCCTACAACTTTTAAAGTAACCATTTTAGATTTTTTATCAATTGAATTATCAAAAACATAATGATTCGTTAACTCCTTTGAAACAAAAGTCTTTAGATTTTCTTCCCTTGCTGTATCATTTACCATCAATGCCGCTGTATATATACTTGGAATCATTACAATCAAACTTCCTACATAAAATACTATTTGCTGTCTTACAGACATTCTATGTTTTGTTTGAGAAACACCCACAGAATAAACTTTTAAACCAATCAATGTCGTCAACATTATAAAAAATACATTTATTATAAATAAATATCCCGCTCCAAGAAAAATTTTTGAATTCCCATGAGCAATTCCAAATCCTACCACACATAAAGGTGGCATTAATGCTGTTGCAATAGCTACTCCAGGCACTACATTTCCACCATCTTCTTTTGTTTTTCCAATTACTCCTGCAATTCCACCGAAAATCGCAATTAAAACATCCCATAAAGTCGGAGAAGTTCGAGCTAATATTTGTGGAGTTACTACATTTATAGGACTTACCAAAAAATAAAAACTAGAGCTTACTACACTTATTAATATAAAAATACCTAATCTAAAAAGTGATGCATAAACTCTTTTTAAATTTCCATTTGATAATCCCAATCCTAGCGACTGAATTGGTGACATTAGGGGCGAAATCAACATTGCTCCAATAATTACTGCAACAGAATTTGTATTTAATCCTACTGAAGCTATAATCATTGCACAAACCAGAATAAACATTGTTTCCTTTGTAAAATCAGAATCTTCAATAATATTTCTTTTTAAAATCTTGTATTTCTCATGTTTTATTTTTTCTATCATTTTACTATATCTCCTTTATATTTTTATAAATTAGTAACTTATTTAATTTCTATTTCAAAAAATTTAATCATCTTCATAAACAGGCTCAATATGAATCAAAAGTCTTTTTATATTTTTATATTTGTGTTTAATTTTTTTTGAAATTTTATTTGTAATATCATGTGCTTCTTCAATCGTCTTATTTTTATCCATTCGTACATCCACAAACATATAAATGTCCTTTCCAGAAGTAGTCATGCGAAAATCGTGTGCATTTTCAATTTCTTCAAATTGTAATATTTCTGAACGAATTTTTTCAATCAGGTCATCATCTTGTGAATCCAGCAATATCAAAGAATTTTCCTTTATCAGTTCATAACCGCTCTTTATAATATAGAGTGACACAATAAATCCTACCACTGTATCAAATACAGGATGAATCTTTGATAGAGTAAGCCCAATCAAAACAGAAGTTGATATTACAATATCTGTCTTGTAATCTGCAAGAAGTGAATTTATCAAAGCATTATTATATTTTTTTGCTTTTTTTTGCATAAAAACCAATTGAAAAATTTTTATCAGTATTGCTAGAACGGTTATAATTATTGGAATAAATGTGGTATTTATATTATTTTCGCTGTTAAAGGAAATTAATTTTGAAAAATTATCTTTTATAAGCTCAAAAGCTGTTATCATTATAAATGTACCAATTATTACACTAAAAACAGACTCTATCTTTCCATGCCCAAATGGATGCTCCTTATCTTCAGGATTGCTTCCAACCTTTAATCCCACTATAACCAATACATTGGTAATCAAGTCAGAAAGTGAATTTAATCCATCAGAAAGCAACGACATACTGTAAAAAATTTTTCCAGCTATAATTTTTAATAAAGCCAAAACAATATTTATACAAATAGCAAACTTGGAAATAGATAACATATTTTTTTTCTGTCTTTTAGTTTCTGCCAGATTATTCAATATATATCCATCTTCTGTTTTTAGAAATCGCTGTTTTTCAAGAAAATTGTTCATTTTTTTATGATTAGTCATGATTAGTGAGTCAAAATTTTTATTTGTAAGCCAATTAATTATATATTTTAAAAAAAATGTTCCATATCCGTTATTTCTCAATTTTGGCAAAATAAATATTTTTTTGAGTTCTGCGATATCATTCAAAGCTATAATTGCATAACCATACAATTCTTCATCGTTATATAAAAAAAATATATCCTCCTTTTCCTTGTCAAAAGAAAATTTCTGATCTATCTCTAATATATCTATTAAAACTTTACTGATAGTCTCATTTTTATCCCATTCGACTACCTTCATTATGAAACCTCCATTCACAGCAAAAGAAACTATAACTTAAAAGAACTTTTATTAAAACACTCTCAACTTTTTAAAATTAAGCTAAATAAATCTAATTTTAAAATATTATTGTAATTATCTAAATAAAAAGTCATACATCAAATTCTCGAAAATATTTTACCGTCTGTTTCTTAATCCAAAAGCTCAAAAACAGCTACCCTATAAACCTAGAGAAACTAACTTAGTGCTGCTTCGTTCCCGACCTGACACGTTTCGCTAACTCTCTACAATACAGGACTATTTTCTCAACACTTTTGAAATAAGGCGTTGACACTAAAACTTTCCTCAAATTTGACATCACCTCTACTAAAGCGGGTTGTAGATACAGGGCACCGCTAACTCCCCGGCTAGTATGACTAAATCAGTATATCATTTTTCTTAAATATTGTCAATGTTATAAAATTTCTTTTTAAGTTTGTACAAATAACTTCCCATTTTTTATAAACATATTTTTTACCTTAATTTTTTTCTTACCGTCTGGCTCATATTTATAAACTGGGTTTGTTTCTAAATAATTTGCTATTAATGACTTCATTGATCTTGCGACAGGCGTCGAAACCATATCTTTCCCATTTTTATCCAGTATTTTCTCCACTTGCATATCCACTAGATAAAGTTGGCTTGTTTTTTCATCAAACTTGATTTCGCTATTTATTTCAATAACTCCTTCTGACCTATCTGCCAAAAGTGAGGCATCGTAATCTGTCACAACATAAATTCTGTTATCCTTAAATGAAATCTTAGGATTTTTTACAGTAATTTTCCCTACCAAAAAATTTTTTGTAATTGGAAATTTTTCCTTAGCCTTTGACTCAATTATTGAATTTGGCACACGAAGCGTCTTATTTTCCAAAAAATCGCAGGAAATTACTCCAAACATCATTATCAACATTAATAATGCCGTTTTTAAAAATGAATTTTTACTTTTCATAACCAATCTTTTTCTCCTTTTCTTTGTTGCAATTTACTTGAACTTATAGTAAAACTAGTTTAAAACAGAACTCAAAAGTTACAACTATTTTATTCAAACCTTAAATTATATAATTTCCAGCAGTTCAATTTTAAATGGTTCGAGTATATTTTAAAATAATTTTCAAGTATTTGCTTGACCTAATAATACAAAATATTATTTATTATTTCATATTTTTAAAATTAGTTTTATCTTTTATTACAAAATTTTACTTCAAATATTTTTTCAAAAATTTTGCTGTATGTGATTTTCGAGATTTTATTATTTCCTCTGGAGTCCCTTGTGCAATAATTTGTCCGCCTTTATGCCCTCCTTCAGGACCTATATCTATTATATAGTCAGCATATTTTATAACATCAAGGTTATGCTCTATTACAAGTACTGTATTCCCCTTTTCTACAAGTCGATTTAATACTTCCAGCAATTTTCTGATATCTTCAAAATGAAGTCCTGTTGTAGGCTCATCAAGTACATAAATTGTGTTACCACGTGAAATTTTAGAAAGTTCTGTAGCAAGTTTTATTCTTTGAGCTTCTCCTCCAGAAAGGGTAGTTGCAGGCTGTCCAAGTTGAATATAATTCATTCCTACATCAATTAATGTCTGCAATTTTCTCTCAAGA
Source organism: uncultured Leptotrichia sp. (assembly GCA_963517565.1). Lineage (GTDB taxonomy): Bacteria > Fusobacteriota > Fusobacteriia > Fusobacteriales > Leptotrichiaceae > Leptotrichia. The sequence goes on from CAUQGN010000006.1 coordinate 6,841, forward strand.
GTTGGAATATTCTTAAAAAATTCGTATGCTTCCTCAACCGTCATATCTAAAACATCCGAAATGCTTTTTCCTTTATAATGTACTTCCAATGTTTCTCTATTATAACGTTTTCCTTTACAAACTTCGCATTCCACATAAACATCAGGCAAGAAGTTCATCTCGATTTTATTAATTCCAGCACCACCACAGGCTTCACATCGTCCACCTTTTACATTAAATGAAAATCTTCCTTTACTGTATCCTCTTACTTTCGCATCGTTTGTCTGAGCAAATAAATCTCTTATATCATCAAATATTTTCGTATAAGTTGCAGTATTTGAACGAGGAGTTCTTCCAATCGGCGATTGATTTATGTCAATTACCTTTTCTAAATGCTCAAGTCCTTCTATTCCACCATTTTCCAGCGGGTATAATTTTCCTTTATTAAGTCTATTGTGAAGTTCTGGATAAAGTGTCTGATTTATCAATGTAGATTTTCCACTTCCAGAAACTCCTGTAACCACCGTAAATACTTCTAGCGGAATGTGTACTGTAACATTTTTCAGATTATTTCCCTTCGCATTTTTCAAAACAATTTCTTTAGTGGCTTTTCTTCTATTTTCAGGTACTTCTATTTTTATTTTTCCATTCAAATATTGTGCAGTCAATGATTTTTTATTTTTCATAACCTGTTTTGGAGTACCTTCCGCAACGACTTCTCCACCATTAATTCCAGCTCCTGGTCCTATATCAATCAGATAATCAGCTTCCCTCATTGTATCCTCATCATGCTCAACGACAATCAGGCTATTTCCAATATCACGTAAATCCTTCAAAGTTGCAAGCAATTTATCGTTATCTCTCTGATGAAGTCCAATACTTGGCTCATCCAGCACATAAATTACACCTGTAAGCCTGCTTCCAATCTGAGTTGCCAGTCTTATTCTCTGCGATTCCCCACCAGATAGAGTTTTTGTCATTCTGGCAAGACTCAAATAGTCAAGTCCTACATTTATCATAAATTTTAGCCGCTCTTTTATTTCTTTCAATATTTCAGCTGCAATTTGCATCTGCTTTTCAGTAAGTGTAATATTTTCATAAAATTTCAGTGCATCAACAACACTTACTTCTGTCAGATCAATAATGCTCTTATCATTTATAGTTATCGCTAGAACAACATCTTTCAATCTTTTCCCTTTACAAGTTTTACAAGTTTTCTCCGTCATATATTTTGCTTCCATTTCTTCCTTTGCCGATTCCGAAGCAGTTTCTCTATATCGACGTTCAATACTATTCACAATTCCTTCAAATTCTCTATTTCCATTATAACTAAAACTATCCCCGCTCCAAGAAAACTTAAACTTCTTATTACTTCCATAAAAAATTATATCTTTCTCTTTCCGAGTCAATTCAGACACTTTTTTATCCAAGTCGATTTTATGAGCTTTTGCCATTGCTGTGAATAAATCCCAGTTCCAACCCTTTTTCGTAGTTGCTCCTGGAAAAACAATTCCACCTTCATTAATTGATAAATTTTCATCTACAATTAATTTATTTTCATCCACTTCCAATCTTGAACCAAGCCCATTACAAACTTCACAAGCCCCATAAGGTGCATTAAACGAAAACAGTCTTGGCACAACATCTGGAAAAATCACATCAGGATGATTTGGACAAGAAAAATTTTCACTATATTTGTTATCTTCTCCATTCACATTTGCAATAATTTTTCCATTAGAAAGCTCACTCGCTGTTTCAATAGCTTCTGTAATTCTACTTAAAAATTCCTTGTCATCTTTTTTTACAACAAGTCTATCTACAACAACTTCAATATTATGTCTTTTATTCTTATCTAAGTCAATTGTCTCATTCAAGTCCAAAATATCTCCATTTACCCGAACTCTCTGAAATCCTTTTTTTTGCAAATTCAAGAACAAATTTTTATGAGTCCCTTTTTTATCAATAACAACAGGCGATAACACTATCAATTTGTCCTTTTCATTCCGCCCATTCACAAGATTATCCACAATTTCCTGAATCGACTGTTTTTCCACCTTCTGATGACAAATTGGACAATGTGCCTCTCCAATATGTGCCCATAAAAGCCTCATATAATCATAAATTTCCGTAGTTGTCCCAACAGTTGAACGAGGATTCTTAGAAACACTTTTCTGCTCAATCGAAATCGCAGGCGAAAGCCCCTCAATGCTATCCAATTCAGGCTTCTGCATTTGACCAATAAACATTCTCGCATAAGCAGACAAACTCTCCACATACCTTCTTTGCCCTTCCGAATAAATCGTATCAAACGCAAGTGAAGACTTCCCGCTCCCCGAAACCCCTGTAATTACCACAAGCTCATTCTTTGGAATCTCAATATCAATATTCTTCAAATTATGTTCCCTTGCTCCAATAATTTTTATCTTGTTGTCTTTCATTTTCTTCAATGTTCCTCTCTCCTAAAATTCCCCTCAATAAACCAATTTCATTTTATTTTTTTATTTTAAATTTTTTCTTTTAAAGTTTATGAAATAATTAATAAGTATTTTCTATAATGTTTAAATTTTTCTTTATTTATTTTAGTTAGATTACTTTTTATAATTAAATTAAAATTGTCGTGATTTTTTTGGAATGAAAATGATTGTTTGAGCGAAATTTTACGTAGCGAGTTTCATTTTTATTTCAAAAAAATGCTTAGACGAGCTGGGATTAGTGCGTAGCACTTTCGCCAAAATCTTCAGATATTATAATTTGAAGAAATTGAAATAACTAATATTGCGAAATAAAAGGGGATGGCGACTGTTCCCCTTTGCTTTATAAAAAAGAAAAAACATATAAATTACAGAAAAAATATTCATTAATAACTACTATTTTATAAACTTTAAAATAAATTTTTTACTGTTTTAAAGATAAAAAAGCCTGTTTCACAAATTTTTTTTACAATCTATGAAACAGATTTTTTCAATTATTATTTTAATCTAAATATTTTTTATATTCATTTGTTAATTCTAGTATTCTTTGTTGTATTAAATTAATTTCTCTTATTGTTTGAGCCTTTTCTCTTGAACACAAATCATGAAAAATAACATCTTCAGTATAATTTTTCGATTCAGATAAATTTTTTATCCATATTTTTTGTGAATTAATTAAATCTTATTTTAACTTATTGTTTTTATCAACTTTTTGAATTAATTTGTTATATATTTCATTCATTTTTTTCCATTCATCTTTCAATTCGTCTAAATGATTTCTATATGTTTTATCACAACTACTAAAAATTTCTCCTAATTTTAAAATAATTACTTCTGAGTTTTTTGAAAAAGAAACTAAAGAAAATACAATAAATATAAAAATTACTTTTCTCATAATTTTCCCTTATCAAGTTTTATTTTTCATACGGCAATCCTGATGCTTTCGGTGCTTTCGATTTTCCTACAAATCCAACTAATGCCAATAAAGTTAGAACATATGGTATCATTGTCAAAAATTGCTGAGATATCGGTAGCCCGATTGTTTTTGAAACATCTGCAAATGCTTGTCCGAAAGCAAACAATAGACTTGCCAAAATTGCTCCTAATGGATTCCATTTTCCAAAAATCATTGCCGCCATAGCAATGTATCCACGTCCTGCTGACATATTGTTTGAAAAAGATGGAAGCAATACTGCTGTAAGATAAGCCCCACCAAGTCCACCTAATGCACCTGATATAAGCACAGCGATGTATCTTGTCTTATAAACACTTATTCCAACTGTATCAGCCGCTAATGGATGCTCTCCAACCGAACGGATTCTTAGACCCAATACAGTTTTATATAAAAAGAAGTACATTGCTATGGCAACTGCATAAATTACGATTATCATTAATGGACGATTTGCTAACGATTTTGCTAACGGAGTGCTTCCTGCAGTTTTATAGATAGTTTTTATTGAATATGAAGTTATTGCAGCCGCAAACAAATTTATTGCAACTCCACTTATAATTTGATTTCCTTTAAGGTTAATACTGATTACCGCATGAATTAATGAAATCAAAACTCCCACAATCACTCCAAAAATTATTCCTAAATAAGGATTTCCTGTGGCAATATTAACAACTGCCGTTGCAAATGCCGAACTTAGCATAATCCCTTCAAGCCCAATATTAACAACTCCACTTTTTTCAGAAATACATGCTCCTACTGATGTTATAAGGATTGGAGGTGCTATTATTATTGTTTGCTGCAATAAATTAAATATTTGTTGTAATATATTCATTTTATTTTTCCTTTCTGACTCAATATTTTTTATTTAATAACTAAACCTATGCCGCTTTCTTTTTATTAAGCATAAATTTAAATAAGTTTTCTGATGCTACAAAAATAATTATTAACGCTTGTATAATAAACACAATATCCTTATCAATCTGGTGTCTTTGCTGTAACATTTGCCCCCCAACTTCAAGCGCCGCATAAAATATTGCTGCAACCAATATTCCAAATGGGTTGTTTTTTCCAAGAAGCGCTACTGCAAGTCCTGTAAATCCATAATCTCCCATTATAAGTTCAGTATACGTGTATTGAGAAGCTCCACCTAAAACACGTTCAGCTCCTCCAAGCCCAGCACACGCTCCAGCGATTCCCATTGCCAAAAACATAATGTGTCTTGGATTAATTCCTGCATTTTCAGCAACTGTGTCGCTTTGTCCAACTGCTTTTATTTCATATCCTTTTTTGAAATATTTGAAAAAGAAAAATATTCCTATTGTTAGAAGAATCGCAATTACAAAACCAAAATTCAAGTTCTGTTTTGTAACTTTTGCAAAAAGCAATGGCAATCTTGCTCCTTCAAAAACACGTGGCGATTGTGTATTCTGTGTAGTTGGATCTTTTAAAATTCCGTTTAACAGAAAATTTTGCACTTCAATCATAATGTAGTTTAACATAATTGTACTGATTACTTCACTCACTCCAAATTTTGCACGTAACACTCCAGCTATCCCAGCCCATAAAAATCCTGCAATTATAGCTACAAGTATTACAACAAATACATTTCCAAAAACATAATTTTTAAATGTAATTCCCCAGAAAGTTGCGGCAAGTCCCCCAGCAACCATTTGCCCTTGCATTCCTATGTTGAATAATCCCGCTTTAAAGGCTACCATTGTGGCAAGTGCCGAAAATATTAACGGTGTCGCAATAAATAATGTCTTTGCCAGCCCACTAAAGAACGGAGATCTTGGAGAAGTCTGGTAAAAAGCTGCTCGCATCATATCAGTGTAGGCTGTAAATGGATTTACGCCTTTTGTTATCATTATCATTCCACCAATAATTAATGCGATTAATACTGCAATTATAGATGGTAGAAAATCCTTTATCTTATTTTTAATCATCTATTTTCCCTCCTGCCATTAATATTCCTAATTTTTCTGTTGTTGCATCTTTTCTATCCAAAATTCCTACAATTCTTCCCGAATACATTACTGCAATCCTGTCGCTTAACGCCATTATTTCTGATAATTCTGCAGAAACAACCATTATGGCCTTTTTCTTAGTTTTTTCGTTTAAAATTGTATTGTGAATCATCTCAATTGCACCAATATCAACTCCTCTTGTAGGCTGGGCCGCAATAATAAATTTGTTTTCACGTTCCAGTTCTCTTGCTACAACAACTTTCTGCTGATTCCCTCCAGATAGTCCACCAAACTTGATTTTTCCATCTGTTGGCCTAATATCATATTTTGCTATATATTCGTCAGTTTTTTTCTCAATTTCATTATAATCCAGCAGTACACCTTTAGAATACTGATCCTGAAGTCCTAACGCCATATTTTCTTCCATTGTAAAATCATCAATAGTCGCTCTTTTATGCCTGTCTTCAGGTATATGAGAAAGCCCTTTTTCCTTAATAAGTTTTGGTGTCTTGTTTTCCAGTTGCTCATTATCTATAAAATATGTTCCGCTATCAACTTTTACAAGTCCTGCTAACGCCTCAATAAGTTCAGTTTGTCCATTTCCCTGCACACCTGCAATCCCTAGCACTTCACCTTCCCGTATTTCAAACGAAACATCCTTAACTTTTTCAATTCCTCCACCTTTTACAGTCAGATTATCAACTTTTACAACCACATTTCCAAGTTTGACATCTGGACGTTTCACTTCAAACAGCACCACACGTCCAACCATAAGATTGGCAATTTTTTCTTTTGTAGCTTCCTCTGTTTTCAGTCCTCCAACATCGCTTCCACGTCGAATAACTGTAATATTATCTGATAAATCAAGTACTTCCTGTAATTTATGTGAAATAAAAATAATCGTTTTTCCTTCTTTTACAAGGTTTCTCATAATTTCATAAAGTTCTTTTACTTCCTGTGGAGTAAGAACTGCACTTGGCTCATCAAATACTAATAATTCTGCCCCTTTAAATAATACTTTCAGTATCTCAATTCTCTGATGAATCCCAACTGATAAATCTGACACTTTTGCATCTGGATCTATATTCAGTCCGTATTTTTCAGAAACTTCCCTTACCTTCTTTCTGGCAGTATTAAGGTCAAAAAACACTCCACCTTTTTTAGGTTCAAATCCTAGAACCATATTTTCAGCAACTGTCAATGTATCAACTAGCATAAAATGCTGATAAACCATTCCAATTCCTAAATTCGCAGCAGTTGTAGGACTGTCAATGTCAATTTTCTCCCCCTTGTAAAAAATCTCACCAGAAGTCGGAGAATATAGCCCGTTTAAAATTTTCATAAGTGTGGACTTTCCAGCTCCATTTTCCCCAACAATTGCATGAATCTCCCCTTTTTTCACTTTCAGCGTAATATCATCATTTGCGACAATTTTTCCGCCCAAAAACTCTTTCCGTATATTTTTCATTTCCAAAATATATCCGTTCATTTTTCCTCCTACTTCTCTAAGATTTATCCTTGTTCAATATTTTTTTATCTATAAATCATTCATCTAAAAACTTTCAAAAAAATTTTAGATAAATGATTTAAGATTTTATATTGAATAAATTTATTATTTATATTAAAAATACAATTTTAAAAAAAATCTGAGACATAATAATTCGAACTTGTTTTTAATAAATCAAGTACTTCTATTGGTCTTTTTACTACATTTATTTTATAATCCTTGTAATAATACTTAGGATTTTCTCCTCCTATAAATACAACTGTATTATTCTCATTATAAGTATACCCATAATATTCACTATTTTCAAGTAGTAGCGGTGTTCTTTTTAATTTCAACTGATTTTTGGCAAGTTCTTCAATTATATCATTAGGAAAACCTGTTAAATATATATTTCTCTGAAGTTCAGGCAATACAGCCTGATCCTCCAATTTATCAGAAATTACAATATCCTTATCAAACTTGTAGACAGAATCATCTTTAAATTTATTTAATCCTGAATTTTCATAAGTTTCCTTTATAAAAAATTCAACATTCGATTTTTCAAAATTTTCTACAACTTCCTTTCGATTATTTCTCAACTCTTCAATCAAGAATTCCTTATCCAGCTCTGAATAAACATTTTTCGGATTAAAATCAGTTTTATTTAAAAGTTCATAAAGTACATAAATCTGTCTATTTAAATATTCCTGATCTGTTCCTATATATTCCGTCAAATTAGCACCGCTTGACATTGCAACCATCTGCTGTCTATAATATTCATCCAAGGAAGATGCAGGCAATTCCAATATTTTTTCTTCTTCTGAAAGCTGGTCAATTTTTATATCCTGCATTTCCTGATAAAATCTATTTTCCAAAAGCAATGAATATTTTTTTCCTTTTTTTATATTTTTAAGAAAAGTGTTAAATTCATTGTAAAATCTATTTTTTCCGAATAAATCTGTCGGATAAGTAATTTCAAACAATTTTATCTCATAACGCCCTGGTATAACCTTTCGCATTTTCTCTTCCCCATCAATCATCACTTTTACCTGATTAAATCGTGGCTTTTCTTCTTCCTTCCATTTTATCTCCTTTTTTATTTTATCAAAAAGAGCAAAACTCGTCATACTGCATCCAAGCAGCATCAAAACTATTAATTTTTTCAAGTTTTTCCTCCTAATATTTTTATAAATTTTCTTTTATCGAAATAGCAATATTTTCTGGCACAACTTCCATCAGTTCCTCCAATGTTGCATTTCGTATATTTTTTATCAATCCAAATTTTTTTATTAATTCCTTTTTACGCTTTGGTCCAATTCCTTCAATATCGTCCAATGCACTTTTTACATTTCGCTTGCTTCGTAATTTTCTATGATGTGTAATTCCAAATCTGTGGGCTTCATCCCTTAATCTTTGCAAAATTTTCAATGTTTCGTCTGTCTTTTCAAATAAATAAGGCTCACTTTCATAACTTTTAAAAATTTCCTCTTCCCTTTTTGCAATTCCAATTACATCAGTATGTTCAATTTTCCCAAGTTTTTCGAGTACATCTACAGCTACACCAAGCTGTCCTTTTCCACCATCAATTAGAATCAAGTTTGGCATTTTATCATTTTCTATTTTGGAATATCTTCGTGTCAACGCTTCCCTCATCATTAAGAAGTCATCAGGCGTGTCTTTTACGGTAATCTTAAAATGTCTATATTCCTTCGGAGTTGTCTCCCCATCAAGTGCCACCGTCATTGCCGCAACCGCATCTTTTCCCTGAATGTTTGAAATATCAAAACATTCTATTCTGTAAGGCAAACTTTTCAATCGCAATTCTTTTTTTAAATTACGCAATCCTTCCTGAACCATACGACGCTTTCTGTAGTATTTATCCACTTCTTCACGTAAGTTTAAATACCCCATTTCTAACAGCTGCAATCTTCGGCTATTTATTTTTGGAAAATGAAATTTTATTTCCCTATGTTTTTCAATTTTTGCCCATTCTTTTATTAAAAGTTCACTTGACATAAATCTCTCATCACAAATGATATGCTTTGGAATATTCCTTTTTTCATAGTACGAAGTAATTAATCGCTCGAACAGGTTCTCTTCCTGACTTCTCTCCATCGAAATTATTGTATGGTTTTTATTAATAACCTTCCCTTCCCGAATATTCAGTACGCACAAAAACACATTTTCTCTTTTTTCCTCAAACACAAAAACATCTTCATCAATTTCCTTACTGTATTCAATAATTTGTGTTTCCAGCATTTTTTTCATCACAGCCAACTTTTCACGTTCGCTAATTGCACGCTCAAATTCCATTTCATCACTAAACTTTTTCATTCGGCTTTCCAGCATTTCAATAACTTTGTCAGAATGCCCCTTCAAAAAATTTTTGAAATTTTTGACATTTGTGCTGTACTCATCTTGAATATCTTTGTATTTACAAGGTGCAGGACAAGTTTTCATATAATATTTTAAGCAAGGTTTTGTAATTTTGTCCATACTTCGATTGCAGTCCCGTACTGGAAATATCTTAATAAGCGACTTCATCGCAAAAAATATTCCCATTGGATATGGTCCAAAATATTCTGCATTTTCATTTAATTTTTTTGTGCTTCTTACAATTTCCACTTTAGGAAATTTTTCTTTTGTAAATTTTATATATGGATAAGTTTTTTCGTCCTTTAACAGAATATTGTATTTTGGCTTATTCTTCTTTATAAGATTATTTTCTAGAATAAGTGCCTCAACTTCTGATTTACAGATAAAAAACTCGATATCTCTAATATTTTTGACTAATTCCAACGTCTTCTGATTATGCGAATTTACATTCATAAAATAAGATTTCACCCTATTTTGCAAATTTTTCGCCTTTCCAACGTAAATAATCTTTCCTCGTGCATTTTTCATCAGATAAACTCCTGGATTTGTCGGAATATCTTTATATTTAATTGGTGATTTTATTTCTTCTTCCATTTTGTTTTTTATACCTCCGTTTTATCACCTATTTCCCTATGGAATTTTGTTATCTTATATTCTAGACTCTCAGATAAATCCTTACATAGCATATTTACAAAGGTTGCAGATCTATGCTGACCTCCTGAACACCCTATTCCTATACGCAAATGAGATTTTCCGTCCTTTTCATACTTTGGTATCAAATATTTGAGCATATCAAGAAGCATTTTATAAAATTCCTGACTTTCTGGAAGTCCCATTACATAATCCTGTACATCTTTATGATTACCCGTTTTACGCTTTAAGTCTTGAATGTAATAAGGATTTGGCAAAAATCTCAAGTCAAACATTAGATGTAAATCCAGCGGTATTCCGTTCTTAAATCCAAAAGAAGTAAGGTTTACGCTTAATTTCGCTTTTTTCCCTGCAAATTCCTTTTCGAGTATGTTCTGAAGTTCCTTTACAGACGTTTTAGTAGTGTCTATTACCAAATCTGCCTTTAACATAAAGTCCTTAATTATTTTTCTTTCAGCCTCTATATTTTCAAGAAGTGTATCATATAAATTTAAAGGGTGTTTTCTTCTGGAAAGTTCGTATCTGCTAAGCAATACATTTGTTCTTGCATCCAGATATATAATTTCGTAGTCTATTTCATTTTTGTCTAGAAACTCAAGCTGTTTTAAAAACTGCTCTATAAATTCCTGATTTCTTATATCTATTGCAACCGCAACTTTATTTCTTTTTTTGTTACTCAAAAATATTTCATTTAGATACTGAAACAGACTTATCGGAAAATTGTCAATACAGAAATATTCCCTGTCCTCAAAAAAATTCATTGTTTCCGATTTCCCTGCACCACTCATTCCTGTTATTATAACAAGTTCTTTCTTTTCTCCTTCATCTTCCATTATCATCTTGCTCCCTATCGTTTTATTATTATCCCGTTTTTTAATATTTTTTCTTCGTTAATTATACCATAAATTTCTCATTTAGATAAATTATTTTTAAAATATTTTACCAATCAATATTATATTTTCTAATATATTATTTAAATGTTTGTTCTAAGTGCTTTAAAAGGCTTCTATGATACATTATCTGATTATTTTCATCTTGTTTCAGGTTTAAAAGATTCAAATATAATCAAAACGGATGAATTAACATGAAAAAGTTTATTAATTTTATAATTTTAGGAACCATTATTTTCATAATTGCCATCAGTGCCTATATCTTTACACAAAACAAATCAGAAATTCCAAAAGAAACTATAATTTCTGCTGTTAAATCACACTTTCCAATTGAAGAATCAATGTACATAATTGGAGATATAAAACTTTCCAACCCAGCCATCTACTTTGAAAATGATAAACTTACAATTGATGCTGATTACGAATTTAAAGACAGAGCTACTTCTGAACTGACTACTGGAAAAGCCAAATTTGAAAGTAAATTAGAATATAAAAATTCAAATCTTTATCTTTGGAATTTTAATTTAAAAAAATTAATAACAAAAGATGGAAAAGATATCAAGCCAGATAAATACGCTCTTACCCTTATAAGCACCATATCCTACAAACTGCAATACAAAAAGCCTTTGCTCCACTTAGGAAATAATAAAAAATTTAATTCTATAAAAAGCGTTAAAATCAAAAATAACAAAGTTTTAGGAGAGAAATAGAAAATCTGTTTCTCTTTTTTTCAGGAAATAAAAATAAGACTGCCTAAATTTTGTATTTTTAAGGAGTCTTATATATTTGTTTATTTTTTATATTTGAACATACAAAAAAATTGTTGACAAAATCACTAACTAGTGATAAAATAAATTAATTACTAATTAGTGAAATTGTTAAGGAGATGTTTTATGGATACAAGCTGGGAAAAAAATTCGGATATTCATTTGCAGATTATATTGCAAAAGGCTGTTAAGAGTATTAATAATAAAATTGGAAAAGATTTTAGGGAGAAAGGGATTACTGTTTCACAATTTAGTGTTCTAGATGTACTTTATACAAAAGGTGAAATGCGTGTTTGCGAACTTATCGAAAAGGCACTGTCAACTTCGGGAAATATTACAGTTGTTATAAAAAATATGGAACAGAAAGGCTGGTTATACAAGAAGACTTGCCCAACAGACAAGCGTGCGTTTCTAGTAGGTTTGACAAATGAGGGGAAAAAACTATTTGAAACTCTTTTACCTGAACACCGTAATGAAATAAAAAATACCTATAGTATCCTTTCATCTGAAGAAAAACAGGAATTAATAAGAATTTTAAGAAAATTTAAAAACATATAAAATCTATTTTAGAATTAAACTTAATAAACTTATTTTTCCTGACTTTCAAAAATTTTTACTTAACATACTAAATTTAGTTATCAAAATATAATTTTATAACAATAAAAAATGGAGGAAACAAAATGTCAAAAAAAACAGTATTATTAATCGTAGGATCTTTTAGAAAAAATTCATTTAACCAAACAGTTGCAGATTATATTACAGAAGAATTAAAAAAAGAAGTAAATGTGGAATTTTTAAATTATAGAGATGTTCCTTTATTAGAACAAGATACAGAATTTCCAGCACCACAGGCAGTTAAAAATATTCGTAGCCAAGCTGAAAAAGCAGATGCATTATGGGTTGTCTCACCAGAATACAACGGCTCTTACCCTGCTATACTTAAAAATGTACTAGACTGGTTATCTCGTCCATTAGTAGCTTTCGATAGAGAGACACCAACAGTTATTGCAGGAAAACCAGTAACTGTAAGCAGTATCGCAGGTTCTACAGAAGGAAAGTTTGTAAGGCAGAATCTTTCAACATTATTTGCTTACATCCGTATGAATCCAATGAAGGGAATTGGAACAGGTTTAATTGTACCAGCAGAAGCATGGCAAACAGGAGTCTTAACTCTTACTGATGAACATAAAGAGGCTTTGAAAAAACAAGTAAAAGAATTTTTGGAATTTATTAAATAAAAAATATACTAAATCCCGTTTAAAAATGGGAATAAATTTTATAGTAGGGTTATTTGATAGTTAATTCATAAATTATTCAACTAAATTGTTTTTTATTATTTTTTAGATATTTTGATTAATAAATATTATTTCATTTTTATTTTTGTAGGATTGCTCATTGCCGCAAATCCTACAACCTATGGCTAGTCTACGACAGATTATATTTATACTAGACTTTATTTAAAAAATAAAAAATTATATTTTGATTATTTGAAATATTAGGTTTATATCCTTTATTAAAAAAGTTTTTAACGAATTCGTTATTTAAATGGGGTTTAGTATAATATTATAGTAAAACTGCTTTAAAACTAAACTCAAAAGTTATAATTATTTTACACAAACCCTAAATTTATATAATTTTTAGTAGTTTAAATTTAAGTAGGTTTGAGTATAAATATAAGAATTATTTCTAAATTTTTGTAGCATTAGAAATAATTCTTTTTTTTATATATTATTTTTAAAATAAAAAATTATTAAAAAATATTTGCCTTTTTTAATTTTATAGGGTATATATTATTATATGAACATATTCACATGCATTGATATGAATTTTTAAAATAGAAAGGAAATAGTATAATGAAAGCAGTAGTAGTTAATCAAGAAGGAACTGGAATAGAAGTTGTAGAAAAAGAACTAAGAGGGCTAAAAGCTGGAGAGGCGTTAGTTGATGTGGAATATTGCGGTGTTTGCCATACTGATTTACATGTGGCTCATGGAGATTTTGGAAAAGTTCCTGGAAGAGTTTTGGGACATGAAGGAATTGGAATTGTAAGAGAAGTTGCTGATGGTGTAACATCTTTAAAACCTGGAGATAGAGTAAGTATTGCTTGGTTCTTTGAAGGATGCGGAAGATGTGAATACTGTATTAATGGACAAGAAACTTTGTGTAGAAATGTAATAAACGCAGGATATTCTGCTGACGGAGGAATGGCTGAGCAATGTATCGTTACAGCTGATTATGCAGTAAAAGTTCCAGAAGGATTAGATCCAGCTCAAGCCAGCAGTATCACTTGTGCAGGAGTTACAACTTATAAAGCAATAAAAGTTGGAAAACCTCAACCTGGACAATGGGTAGTAATCTACGGTGCTGGAGGATTAGGAAACTTGGCAGTTCAATATGCTAAAAAAGTATTTAATACTCATGTAATTGCTGTTGATATAAACGATGACAAATTGGCACTTGCTAAAGAAGTTGGAGCTGATTATATTATAAATGGTAAAAAAGAAGATCCTGTTGCAAAAATTAAAGAATTAAGCGGAATTGGAGCTCATATTGCTGTAGTTACTGCTGTATCAAAAGTTGCATTTAACCAAGCTATTGATTCAGTGAGAGCCGCTGGAAAAGTTGTTGCAGTTGGACTTCCATCAGAAACTATGGACTTGCCAATCGTAAAAACAGTATTAGATGGTATCGAAGTAATCGGATCACTTGTCGGAACAAGGGAAGATTTAAAAGAAGCATTCCAATTTGGAGCAGAAGGATTGGTTGTGCCAGTAGTTCAAACAAGAAATATCGACGAAGCTCCTGAAATTTTTAAAGAAATGGAAGAAGGAACAATTCAAGGACGTATGGTTATTGATATGCACTCACATTCTTGCGGTTGCGGACATAAGCATTAATTCATTTAAATTTACTTAAATTAAAAATGTAATTAACTTTACTGTTAGTTACATTTTTTTATTATGTCTATTTCTAAATTGTTTGACTTTTTTAGTCTCAAATGATATAAATATATAGTACAAATACAATTTTAAGGAGGAAAATGATGATTTACACATTGACATTGAATCCAGCATTGGACTATGACATGTATCTGAAAGATGATTTACAGGCTGAACATTTAAATCTTGCTCACGAAGTAAATTATAGAGCTGGAGGAAAAGGGATTAATGTTTCAAAAGTGTTAAAAAATCTTGATGTAGAATCTACAGCAATTGGCTTTGTGGCTGGATTTGTTGGAGATTTTATTATTAGAGATTTGCAAAAAGACAACATTAAATCTGAATTTGTGGAACTTGAAGGAAATACTAGAATTAATGTAAAAGTTAATGGAAACGACAAGGAAACCGAACTTACAGGAGTTTCACCAGAAATTACATCTGAAAAATTGCAGGAACTGACTAGCAAAATTTCTGATTTGAAAGATGGAGATATTCTTGTGCTTTCAGGAAGCATCCCTGCTTCAGTTAGCAGCAAAATTTACAAAGAATTATCTGAAAATGTGAAAGCCAATGTGGAAATTGTACTTGACACAAGAGGAAATTTACTACAGGACAATATTCACAACAATCTTTTTGTAAAACCAAATATTCATGAACTAAGGGAAATGTTTAATGAAAAATTGGAAACAAAAGCTGAAATTGTCGAAAAATGTAAATTCTTTTTGGACAAAGGGGTAAAAAATGTTATTCTTTCCAGAGGTGGCGAAGGTGCATTGCTTGTAAACAAGGACTTTGTACTGGAAGCATCAGTTCCAAAAGGGCAGTTAATTAACTCAATCGGAGCGGGAGACTCTATGGTTGCAGGATTTATTGCCGGATTTGTAAAAGGGCTTTCTCCAGAAGATTCATTTAGGCTGGCAGTCGCTTCGGGAAGTGCAACAGCTTATTCATATGGACTTGCAGAAAAAGATTTAGTAAATAAATTATACAGCGAAATTGAAATTACAAAAGAGACTTTCTAAAATAAACTTAAATCAATAAAAATCAAATTTCAATTTGAGTAAAATAATGATGATTTTTGAATCGAATTTTAAAGTGGTTTTATTATGTTAAATACAAAAATAAATTAAATAAGGATGGTATAAATATGAAAATATCAGATTTACTGATTAAAGATAGAATAAATCTGGATGTAAAATCTACAAATAAAGTAGACATTATAAAGGAACTTGCAACATTGCATGAAAAAACAGGTGTCTTAAATAACTATGACGGTTATGTTAAGGCGTTGATGGCGAGGGAAGAGCAAAGTTCGACTGGAATTGGGGAAGGAATTGCAATTCCACATGCAAAAACTGAGTTTGTAAAAGAACCTGCACTTGCTATGGGAAGAAAACCTGAAGGAATCGACTATGACTCATTAGATGGAGAACCTGCTACATTATTCTTTATGATTGCAGCTCCAGATGGTGCGAATAATACTCATATTGAAACACTTGCAAGATTATCACAGTTATTGCTGGATGATGATTTTAAAGCGGCACTAGAAAATGCAAAAACTGCTGATGAAGTATTGGATATTATTAACAAGGCTGAAGCAGAGAAATTTGCAGAGGAAGAAAAGAAAGAAGAAGTACCTGTACAGACTTCATCTGATGAAAATGCTCCTTATATAATCGCAGCAACAGCCTGTCCAACAGGAATTGCCCACACTTATATGGCGGCAGAAGCACTTAAAAAAGCAGCTGATGAAATGGGAGTAAACATAAAAGTTGAAACAAATGGTGCTGACGGTAGAAAAAATGTCTTAACTGATGAAGATATAAAAAAAGCAACTGGTGTAATTTTAGCAATTAACAGAAATATTGAAGTTAACAGATTTGATGGTAAACCATTGATTCAAGTTGAGGCAAAAGAAGGTATTAACAATGCAAAAGGATTAATTCAGCAAGTTTTAGATGGAAAAGCGCCTATTTTCCATGCAAGCGGTTCTTCTACAACTTCTTCTGAAACATCATCTTCTGAGAAAAAAGGACTTTACAAACACTTATTAAGCGGAGTTTCTTATATGCTTCCATTAGTAATAAGTGGAGGTATCTTGATTGCGTTGGCATTTTTGGTTGATACTTTGGCAGGAAAAGGAAGTGCAGAAAATCTTGCTAAATCTATAAATAATGATAACCCTAGAGAAGTATATGGTTCAATCACAACATTAGCATATATACTAAAAAAACAAATTGGAGAAATTGCATTTGATTTGTTTATACCTGTTCTAGGAGGGTATATAGCATATAGTATAAGTGAAAGAGCGGGGCTTACAGCAGGATTAGTCGCTGGAGCAATGGCAAAAGCTGGAGGTTCAGGTTTCTTAGGAGCGTTAGCTGGAGGGTTCTTAGCTGGTTATGTAGTTAAATTTTTAGTAAAAGCATTAGCAAATTTACCAAAATCATTAAATGGATTAAAAATGATCTTGTTTTATCCTGTTTTTTCTGTTTTAATAACAGGCCTAGGTATGGTTTTAGTATTAAATCCGATAGTTTCAGTAATAAATACAGGATTGAATAACTGGCTTATTTCAATGAGTGGAGCAAGTGCAGCATTGTTAGGATTGATTTTAGGCGGAATGATGGCAATAGATATGGGAGGTCCTGTTAATAAAGCAGCTTATGTATTTGGTGTAGGTTCTCTGGCAGCAACATTGTCTTCTGGCGGAAGTATTCCAATGGCAGCAGTTATGGCTGGAGGAATGGTGCCACCTATCGCAATTGCATTAGCATCTACATTATTTAAAAATAAATTTACTGAACAGGAAAGAGAAGCTGGACTGTCAAATTATGTAATGGGATTATCATTTATTACAGAAGGTGCAATTCCTTATGCGGCGGCAGATCCGAAAACAATTATTCCAGCAAGTGTTGTAGGTTCAGCAATTGCAGGAGGATTAACAGGTTTATTCAACATAAAAATACCTGCTCCACATGGTGGAATTTTAGTAATGGTATTAAGCAACAACTTCTTATTGTACTTAGTAGCAGTTATTATTGGAAGTATAATTTCAGCTCTTATATTAGGAGCATTAAAGCCTGTTATAAAAAAAGACTAAAATTTAAATATATAGTAAAACTGCTTTAAAACTAAACTCAAAAGTTATGACTATTTTACTCAAACCCTAAATTTATATAATTTTTAGTAGTTTAATTTTAAATAGGTTTGAGTATATTTTATAATAAATAACAAAAAACCGTCTTATTTGATTAATTCATTTAAAACGGTTTTTTCTATTTTAAGTAATAATAATTTTAAAAATAATCTTAATACCAAATGCTCCGACGGATTAGTTTATGGTAGACTCTGTTTAAAAAGTGAAAATTATATTTTAATTATTTGAAAATATTAGGTTTTCTTTTTTTCTCATTTTCAAATAACATTCTTATCGTATTCGTATTTTCCTCTTCATAATTTATTTCCAGAACTTCCTTAATTTCATTTCCAAAACAAATCATTTTTGCCTTATTCATTATTGCCTTTGTCAGTTCAAAAATATTATTCTGTGTCAAAATCTTCTCTGATACCTCAAAACTTTCCAGACTGTTCAAATGAGAATCAAGTGCCACTTCAATCATTGCTAGTCCATATCCTAAATCCGCAGATTTTTTTAAATATTTAAAATCGTCATTTTGTAAATTTGTTTCTGTTTCAGAAAATTTTTGACTTTGCAGTTTTGAAAGTTTATAGAAAGATTTATAATTGTCATTTTTTGAAGATATTTCGTACCAGTTTATCGCATCGTAAAGATTGTTTTGATGTTCACTGTACTTTCCAAGCTGATAAGATATTTCTGATCGTATTTGTTTCAGAAAATTATTTTTAAAAATCCTTTTTAGTTTTTCATATTTATCAAATTGTGCAAATTTTCCATATTCACTATATTCAATTGATTTTTTATAAAATTTTTCTGCTTTTTCTATTTCTCCCAATTTCTCAAGATTTTTAGCACTTTCCACGAACTTTATATATTCCCTGCTCTTTTCATCTCCAAGCATACATTCAACATTGTATAAAATTTCTTTTGTTAAATACAAAATCTGGCTTTCATTCAGCAGTTTATTCTGAATTTCCTTTATTTTTTCATCATCATTTCTCCAAAAATAATATTTGGCAAATTCATACAGATTTTAAGCACTCTCGCCGTATTGCAGCAAATAATAAAAATATCCATCTATTGCCCAGAAATTTTGTTCTCTTATCGCAAAATAAAACAGCTTCATAACAGACTTCTCAGAAAAATTAAAGCTGGTAACATACCAGTTTCTAGCCAAATTCACATTCCTGCTCTCTTCTTCCAGCCGCCCTAAATAATATCCAGACTTCACAATCCCATTTTCAAAAGCAATATACAAATTGCTCTCTGCCTTGCTCAAATCCCCTTCACAGAAGTAATAATACTTCCCAAGCTCATAATACCCCATCCGATGAAGCCCCTTCATCTCTTCCAAAATATTTTTTGCCTTCTCAAATTCTCCCTTTTTTATAAAATCATTAACTTTTTTAACATTCTGATTGTACTCAAATACATTCTCCTCTTCATTTACCATACTTTTCGTCTTTCTTTCCAGTTCCTCCAAAGTCCGAATATTCACAAAAATATTTCCAAGTCTTTGATTTATCCCTCTTAAATAATTTTTCATCTTACTATTTTCCCCATCTTTTATTTATTAATTTTTTTGCTATTATATCATATTTTTTAAAAAATTTATCATTAAATATTCAAGTAAATAGTCTTTATTTGCAAGTTTTATTTTAAGTTTTTTTAGTTAATAATTTTTATTTCTTAAATTTTACTTTTTCAGGTTATTTTAAGCAATAGAAACAAAAAACTTTTCCTTTCTTTAAAATTTTGTTTTTATTTTAAAAATAAAATAGTAATATTTAAAAACTTCCAGCAAAACAAATGCGCTTCTTACGTAAGGATTACTAAATTTAATTATTGGAAATAGCATCATTCCGCTTGAAAAAATTAATATTCCTATTTTGGCTTTTAAACTCATACTTCTATTTTTTTCAAAATCTTCTAGATGGTTTTTATACAGCTTTGTTGATTTGAACCATCTGTCAAATCGCCTTGAGCCCTTTGCAAAGCAGAAGCTAGCTAATAATAAAAATGGTGTTGTCGGCAGCCCTGGCAGAAAAGCTCCTATAAATCCCAACGCTACTGCCAGTAATCCTGCAATTACATAAATTATTTTCACAATTTATTCCCCTTATTTTTATTCTTAATTTTACAATCCTCCAAATATTCTCTTAGCATTTTCAATATCCTTTTCGTCTGGATGTTTTGCCGCTTCTGCCCATCTGGCTTCTCTTTCAGGAGTTGCTGCAAAAGGTCCTGCTGTGCCTTGTTTTGTCATTTCACGAAATTTATTTATTAAATTGGGATCAATCGCACCTTGACATGCAAATGTTTTTTCTACAATGTTTCCATTTTTTTCCAGCAATTCTCTAACCTTTTGTACGCATTTTTTGGCTCTGTCTGTTTCAGGATTTCCGCCCATTGTTAGAAAAAGTCCAAGTTTTTTATTTTTTAAATTAGTCAAAAACTCTTTGGATTTTTCATCAATTTCTCCTTTATCAATCCAGCCTCCAATGATAATTCTCTCAAATTCATTAATATTTATGGTGTTTATTTCGTTTACATCTGTTATTTTTTTATCCTTGTCTTTTAAAGCTGAAAAAATGGCATCAGCTATTTTTTTTGTGTTTCCTGTTGATGTGGAAAAGACTACTAGACTTGACATCTTTTGCACCTCCTAAACATTTTTTTAATATTGTTGCACTTATGTTGTTTCCCCAGAAAATTCCTTCTGGCGTCAGTTCTGTGTGAGTTTCATGAATTTTCAAGTATCCTTTTTTTTCAAAATTTTCAAAAATCTTATAAATTTCATTAAGCATTTCATCGGAAACATATTCTTTTAATTTGTCAAAATAAACTTTCGGATACTGTAAAAGTCCACTTATTCGTTTCATCTTCATTTCATTTTCATCTGAAGAAATCGCATAAAATGCCTTGTCCTGACTTAATCTAAAAATTTCAAAATTATCAATTTTCCCGCCTGCACCTACTCCAATCGGCAAAATATCCTTCCCCTGATGTGTATTTCTTATATATCTGTACTCGTCTCTTCCTTTTCTGACAATTTTTGTATGCTCCATCACTTCATATTTTCCGCTTTCAAGCATACTTTTGAGAAAGGCGTCATGCAGTTCAAAATCTTTTTCCAGCTCATAATTCAGCTCCAGCGTATTATTCCGTATATCCTTAGACATTTGAGAGCCTTCGTAAATCATAAGTGAATAAAAACTTGTGCTGTCAATTTTGAGTTCCTTCACAATTCTCGCATCTTCCAGCACTTCCTCAACCGTTTCATCGGGATAATTGTAAATTATATCAGTACAGACCATTCCACTAAAACTCTCTTTAAGATTTTTCAGTCTTTTTACAGTTTCTTCCTTTGAAAAAGTCCTGTTCAGAATCTTCCTTCCTCTGTCAGAAAAAGTCTGAATTCCAACACTTAGCCGATTTACTCCACCTTTTTCTAGAACTTTTATTTTCTTTGGATTTAAGTTGTGCAATGTTGTTTCAAATGTAAATTCACAGTCGTCTGTTAACGTAAAGTTATCATTTATAGCCTTTAAAATTCGTTCCAGCTGATGTTCTTTATAAATAGTCGGTGTTCCGCCGCCAAAGAAAATTACATTTATTTTTTTACTTTTCATATAAGGCGTTTTTCCGTATTTTTCAAACTCTGAGACAAGAAAACTTGTGTAATCTTCCAAATCATTGTCAATCTGCTTTCGATTCAAGTTGCAAAATGAACAGATTTTATCGCAGTATGGAGTATGGACATAAATTGTTCCAAGTTCATTTTCCGCAAGTTTCTTCATTCTTTCCAGCAGTTCTGCTTCTGTTCCAAATTTCTTATTTTTCCTGAAATAATCCGATACGATTCCCGCCGAATCATTATGTGACTTAAATCTTTTTGGAAAAATTCCCTGCTCCTCTAGATTTGGCTCTGAAATTTCACCTTTTCGCATTTCCTTTGGCATTTCTTTTCAGCTGTTTTCAGTTCCTCCTAGCACAACTTCCACAATTCTTCTGTCCTTTGTAATGTCAAAAGCCTGTCTAGGTCCTTTCACATATCTTCCACTTACCAATTTTGCTCTTACCAAATGAAAAACTGGCACATTTCTAGTCATTTGTATTGAAAAGTCATTTTTTTGAAATTCATCTAAAATCTCATTGTAGTAATCATTTTTTTCTAAAAACTCAATTTCTGCATTGTATGTAGCTCTTTGTCGCATTGACGGCACCATTGCCTGTCCTTCATCCTGAATAAACAGCAAACTTGCTTCCCCATTTTTCTTAAAATTTCCAAAATATACTTCTGTTTCATTAACATACAAGTAACTGTCTCCATGATATTTAAAAAATGGTGCATAACTTGCATTCGGCTCTCCTTCTTCCGACACAGTTCCAATTATAACCGATTTAAAGTTTCCAATAAAATCACTTATTTCCATTTTCATTTTTTCCTCTTCCTGGTGCCCTTTATCCTTATAATGCTCAGGTGCAGGAACATTCAAGGCTCTTCTTGCAATCTTTGCCATCTTTATCATTTCCAGATGGATTCCTTTAAAATCAGTCTTTTTCGTAAATTCAATCTGAACTCTCTCATTTCCGTTTACAAGTAAAGTCATCCCCTCTTCATTCACATCAATCAGCTTTGCTTCCTTCACATCTTCTCTCTTGCAAAAATGCCTTACATACAAAGGCAAAACATCTCCATGATCGTTATTCATGTAATCCAAAATTCTTTCTATGCTTATATCCATTTCTTTACTCCTTCTATTTTAATTTAATAAATTTTCCTCAGAATATTACTTTGTAACTGCTTTTGCAATTTCTTCAATCTGATCAATAGTTCTTGGTGAACCTCTTAAAATCTGTGATGAATTTACAACAATAAATTTGTTATTTTTTATTGCATTTACGTTTTTTAACTGTGGATTTGTAGCCACAATTTGAGCTGGGTTTGGTAATAACGTAATTATAATGTCTGGATTTTCCTTCATTATAAATTCAGGCGTTACAATCGGATTTCTCCCCTTCTGATTTTCTGCGATATTCTTAATATTCAGCAATTTCATTATGTCATTTGGTAAATTATCGTTTCCAAACACCATAAGCGGTGAAGCTGACATAACAAACAGCCCTTTTTTATTACCAGTTGCTATCTTTTTAATTTCTTCCAGCTTTATTTTTTTTTCAGCAATTATTTTATTTGCTTCATTTTCTTTCCCAAGCATTTTTGCCACTTCCAGAAAATTGGTAAATATTTCTTCTATCGAATTTGCCTGAACTCTTTTTGCCTCAATATTATTTGATTTAAGGCCATTATTCAGCTCTTCGCCTGTAAGGGCTGACGTTATAACCAAATCAGGCTTTAGGGCTATTATTTTTTCAAGCGACGGCTTTATAAAAGTTCCCACACTCTCAAGTTTTGCGACCTTTTCTTCAGGCCACACCTTTGAACGCTCCAAATTAGCAACTCCCACGATTTTATCTTCTGCTCCAAGCATATAAATCATTTCAACAGTCGCAGGATCCAGCACAACAATCCTATTATATTTTTTATTTTCCCCTTTTTTAGCATTTTCATCATTTTTCTTTGCACAAGAAATTATAAACATTGAAATAATTAGCAATGCCAAATAAAAAGAATTTCTTATTATTTTTTTCATTTTTGCAATCCTTTCCTATTAAATTTTTTTAGGTATTACATACAAAAATCCGCTATTTTCCACAATTTCACATTCAAATCCATAAATTTCAGAAAAAATCTCCTTTTTGTAAAGCTCCTTTGGACTCCCTGAATATGCAATTTTTCCATTTTTTAAAAACATCACATTATCACAATACATTGAAGCCAGATTCAAATCATGCAAAACCATAACAGCCGTAATCTTTTTCTCCTTCACAAAATCCGATGTAAGCTTCATAATTTCAAGAGCATAATTCATATCCAATGCAGAAGTCGGCTCATCCAGTAAAATAATCCTCGTTTCCTGCACCAATGCCCTTGCCAGCAGAACACGCTGAAATTCTCCACCCGAAAGTGAAAAAATCGATCTGTCCCTAAATTTTTCAAGTTCCAACTTTTCCAAAATCTCATTTACTTTCCGCTCATCTTCCTTATCAAAACCAATCCACTTATTCTTAATATGTGGCGTACGTCCCATATAAATCATTTCGATTACACTTATCGGCATATTCAAAGCCGACTTTTGAGGAACAAAACTTATTATTTTTGCCATTTCCTTAGGGCTATACAAACTGATATTTTTGTCAGAAATCTCAATATTCCCTGTTTCTATCGGAAAATATTTCAAAATCATTTTCAAAAGAGTCGATTTCCCACTCCCATTTGCACCAAGAATCCCAACAAATTTACCTTTTTTTATATTTATATTTAAGCCATCAATTATCTTTTTTTGGGAATTATCATAGCTAAAACTTACATTTTTTATCGAAATTTCTGAATTATTATTTCCACTATTCATCCTATCCATCTTTTTTCCTTCTTATCGCCAAATATAGAAAAAATGGTGCTCCAAAAAATGAAGTTACCACTCCTATTGGAATTTCCGTCGGTGCCAAAATTGTACGTCCAATCGTATCACAAATCAGCAAAAACAGCCCTCCACCCAATGTTGCTAAAGGCAGCAGCCTAGTATTACTTCCACTTTTTAGCACAAGCCTTACCGTATGTGGTGCAATCAGCCCAACAAATCCTATCATTCCAGTAAATGCCACAGAAAATCCGACAATCAGTGCCGAAACAATCAATAAATTCCTTTTAAGCCTATCCACGTTCACTCCAAGCGAATGTGCCTCTTCATCCCCACTCATCAGTAAATCCAGCTCATATCTTTTCAAATAAAAATAAACAACAGAAACTACAAGCGGTATCATAAGAACTCCGATTTTCAGCCAAGAAGCACTTCCCATATATCCCATCATCCAAGTAACTATTCTAAAGGAATCCTGCCCAATCAAATACATGCTGAACGACGTAAATGCCCCTAAAAAAGACGAAATCGCAATCCCAACTATTAGAAGCACCGCCACATCGGTCCTAGTCCTGCTTCTCGAAATCCTAAAAATTATCAACGCCACGATAACCGATACAATAAATCCAAAAATTCCATACATAACATCAGGAAAATTAAGGACATACGCAATAACAGCTCCAAGCGTAGCACTAGCCGAAATGCCAATTATATAAGGATCCGCCAACGGATTCTGAAAAACCGACTGCACAACCGTCCCCGAACTAGCCAGCAGCATCCCAATTAATACCGCCATAATAATTCTCGGCAACCTCACATCAATTATTATTGATTTCATCGATTCATCCCTCATTTTCCCGCCTAAAAAACTTCTAAATATATCTTTTACCGAAATATTCACAGTTCCTATTTTCAAAGATAAAAATGCTATTACAATTATAAAAATTATTAATACGAAATATATTTTCCACATATTTTTATCAATTTTTATATATTTCTTTTTCTTATTTTGAATTTTCATATTTTACTTTAATCCTTGTCCATAAGTTAAAAATTTTTATAAATATTTTTTCTATAAACAAAATTAATCATACTTTTATTATAATAACAACTATTGCAATACAAACTAATTTCCAAGCGAAATTTTAAGGGCATGGCGTCTGATGCCCTTACGTTAAAAAGAAATTATAAATATAAACCAAAAAATAATTATTAACTAAAATATTTTAAAACTTAGTACAATAATTTATACAAAAAATTTATTTATAAAATACAGCCAAACAACTTTATAACAATTGCTTGACTGCCACTTTCCATATTTAAAATTATTTTTAGAAGTTGTAACTTACACCAACATAATATGTTCTTTCAGCTTCTGGGATATATGAATCTCCATTTTTATATCTGTAATGCTTTTTATCAAATACGTTTTTAACTCCTGCTTGCACTCCTAAACCTGTTTTATGAGCGTAACTTAATCCTAAATCAGTTGTAGAGTAGCCTTTGATTTTTTCATAGTTATTGTCTACAGAATTTGAGAAATAATTAAGATCAGCTGTTAAGTTTAGTCCTTTCAGTACTTCGTAATTCGCTCCTAAAGTTGCTTTTGTTTTTGATACGTAAGGGATTTTTTTATTTTTGTCTGTTCCTTTGCTAATTTTGGCATCTACATAAGAAACTGATTCATTTACTCTAAATGTTCCAAAATATTGCTCTGCAAATAGCTCCAATCCTTTTCTTTCTGTTTCCTGCAAGTTTTTATATGTCCAGTTTAATCCATGTCCGCTTGGCATATCAATTAAAATTTCGTCATTTTTCTTAGTATAGAATCCTGTCAAACTTACAAATGAAGGTCCAATCATATCTTTTATACCAATTTCATAAGTATCGTATTTTTCAGACTTCAGATTGTTTAGCACATATCCTCTTGTAATTGATTTATCAACCATTTCTGTTGGACTTGGAGATCTGTATCCTCTTTCATATTTTGCATAAACATTTCCCGTATCAGAATATTTAAAGTTTAATCCTGTTTCGTAAGCATTGTTACTCTTTTTAGTGTTTTTATTTATAATATTTGTTCCGTCTGTTCTGTGAATATCATAATCAGCATGTTCGTATCTATAACCCAAAGTTCCTTCAAGTTTGTCCGTAAGAGAATGTCTTCCTTGAACAAATGCTGAATGAGTATTTTTTTGTAAATCAATGTCTACAGTAGATGTCGGGAATAATCTTCTGTTTCTCATATACATTGCGCCATAAGAACTTCTATTTGAATTATTTTTTATATATTCATATCCAAAGATTATATTTCCTAATCCATAGTTATATTTACTTTTTAAATCAATTCCCGTTTTTCTATCTTTAAACTTCCCATCAGTCTTATGAGTCATTCTTCCAGCCGGTGCTTCCTGATCATAATCTCTAATTGTTTTCTGATTATATCCTAACAATGAGAAAGTTAAATTGTCAGTAGGCTTGATTTCATAATTTAGGCTGTATTCTGTTCTATCCAAATCAGATTCTGTCAAAGTTGTTCCTGCCTGTTTTCTATCCTTATTTAACTGAGTTTTAGTTATACCATCAGATTCTTTTGATTCTTCCTTGTATCTTGTGGCTTTAAATCTTAATGTCTGATTATTAGCGATATTATATGTAAATCCACCTCTTAGATTTTCACCATCTCTCTTATCACCTTGTCT
Source organism: uncultured Leptotrichia sp. (assembly GCA_963517565.1). Taxonomy (GTDB): domain Bacteria; phylum Fusobacteriota; class Fusobacteriia; order Fusobacteriales; family Leptotrichiaceae; genus Leptotrichia. The sequence goes on from CAUQGN010000006.1 coordinate 33,648, forward strand.
ATATCCATTTCCATTAATATTTTCATATCCTAAATCTAACAAGAAATTATCTGCAAATTTTATGCTTGTTCCAAAGCCAAATTTATTTGTATCAAATGAGCTGTTTTGATAGTAAACCTTGTTTTTTACAGGTTCTTCCTGCGTTTTCTTTGTAATTACATTAATTACTCCACCAGCAGTTCCTCCGCCGTAAAGTACAGTCCCTCCACCATTAATAATTTCTATTTTTTCAATATCTTCAACTGAAATTGAATTTAGAGGTAAAATTGCATGCGACATATCAAGTATGTTTAAAGGTGAACCATCTACGAGAACTTTTACATTTTTAGCGGCCCCCTGAACTCCTTGCCCTCTTACATCCACAATATATCCAAATCCATTATTAACAAAATTTATACCTGGTGTACGTTTCAATATCTCTTCTATAGTGTTATACCCTTTGTTGTGTATATCCTGAGCGGTTACAATTGTAGTATTCTTAATTTGATTGCTCTGCACATCATCAAATCCCGTGGCTGTTACTACTGATTCTTCCAATTTTACATTAAATGTGTCATTATCATCTCCAAATGCCATCATTCCAACTACAATAAGACTTAAAATTGCTAATTTTTTTAACATGTTTTCCTCCTCATTCCTGTATATTAAATTCTTTAATTTTCGTTAATTTTTCTCCAAAAATACTTTGATAATAAAAATATTTTACTACAAAATATTATTCATGTCAATATTTACTTTTTCAAAAAATATGTTATAATAAAAATACTTTAAAACTGCATAAAAAAATACGGAGGTGTTAGAAATGGGATTTCATGAGATGAAAATTCAGGATTTTAATTTAAATCCTTTTACAAGTACAGGTAAGGACTGGTGTCTTGTCACGGCGGGAGATGAAAATGGGATAAATACTATGACTGTCACGTGGGGAATGATGGGCTATCTTTGGCGAGGTCCTGTTATTTCAGTTTATATAAGACCTACAAGATATACTAAAAAATTTGTAGATGAGCAAAATTGTTTTTCTTTAAGTTTTTTTAATGGTTATAAAAAGGAACTTCATGTGCTTGGATTAAAATCAGGAAGAGATGGAGACAAAATCGCAGAAGTTGGATTTAATCCAATATTCTTAGATGGTGTACCTGCATTTGAAGAAGCAAAATTAGTTATTGTAGCCGAAAAATTATATATAGATGATATAAAACCTCAAAACTTCATAGATAAAAGCATACCTGAAAAACTATACACAAAGGAAGAGCCTCATATAGTTTATACAGGAAGGGTAAAGAAAATATACGTAAAAGACTGATTTTTATTATCTGCATAAATAAATATAATTAAAGGGAAACTCTTAAATTGAGTCCCTTTTTTTATTAAAAGAAATTTCTTAGAAATTTATTGACAATCATTGGTTTGTCTGATAAAATTTTATGGGCATAAAGTTCATTTTTTTAGAAATTTATGCTGATTTTATATTTTATGGAGGTAAATGTTTTGAACGAAGAAGTCCCGGAAGAGAAACTGAATAATCTAAAATTTACTAACCTATGCAAATAGAGGGAATCTCTTCGTGTTGTTATTCTCCTAATTTTTAATTTGCATAAGAAGTAAAAAACTTTAACAAATTGCAAAAAAGAAAGGAGATAACAATGGAAAACAACACAATTCAAACACTTATAAATGAAAAAAAATATTTTGAAATTAGAAAATATTTGAATGAATTAAATACTGTTGAAGTTTCTGAACTGCTAAATCAGTTTGAATCTTCAGAATTAATAATGATTTTTAGGCTACTTTCCAAAAACAGGGCAGCGGATGTGTTTTCATATTTGGATACAGACCATCAGGAAATGATTATTAACACTATGACCGATGTTGAAACAAAAAATATATTTGATGAACTTTATTTTGATGATATTGTAGATATTATTGAGGAAATGCCATCAAATGTAGTAAAAAAGATTTTGAAAAATACTGATGCCAAAGACAGGCATTTGATAAACCAATTACTAAAATATCCTGATAATTCAGCGGGAAGTATTATGACAACCGAATACATGGATTTAAAAAAGGATATGACTGTATCTCAAGCAATTTCAAAAATCAGAAATACTGTTGAAGATATGGAAAATGTGTATACTTGCTATGTAATTGACGAAGTGAGAAAACTGGAAGGGGTAATTTCCTTAAAAGATCTCATTACAAGTGAAGATGACACCCCCATTCAAAACCTTATGAATAAAAATATAATAAGTGTACACGCAAACGATGATCAGGAAAAAGTTGCTGAAATAATAAAAAAATATAATCTTATTGTTCTTCCAGTTACAGATGATGAAAATAGGCTTCTTGGGATAATTACAATTGACGACATAATGGACGTTGTGGAACAGGAAGCAACAGAAGATTTTCATAAAATGGCCGGAATTTCACCAGTTGAGGAGTCTTACCTTAAGACAAGTGCCTTTACTATGGCAAGGCAGAGAATCAGCTGGCTTATTGTACTTATGATTTCTGCCACATTTACAGGAAGAATTATAAAAAGCTACGAGGATGTACTGCAGTCTGTAGTTATACTTTCCTCATTTATTCCAATGCTTATGGATACTGGAGGAAATGCAGGAGCACAATCTTCAACCATTGTAGTCCGTGCTTTAGCATTAGGAGAAGTCAATATAAAAGATACTTTTAAAATACTAAGAAAAGAGTTTCTTATTTCATTTATAGTCGCCATTGTTCTGGCAGCAATTAATTTCCTAAGGATTATCTATTTGACAAAAACCCCTTTGAATGTTGCCATAACAGTTTCGGTAACTCTTGTCTTTGTAGTTATAATTTCAAAAATAATAGGTGCTTTCTTGCCTATCATTGCCAAAACCTTTAAAATGGATCCAGCAATAATGGCAGGTCCATTAATAACTACAATACTTGATGCATTAACTCTTACTATCTATTTTAGATTTGCAACTATATTTTTGAGCAACATCATAAAATAAATATTAAGTATCTATAAATAAAAAAATAGGAAAGTAAGGAGTAAAAAATGAAAGAAATAATCGAAGCTCTTTTAAAAGACAAAAAATACTTTGAAATAAAAAAACAATTAAATGAATTAAACGCAGTTGAAATTTCTGATATACTAAATCAGTTTAAATCTCCCGAACTTGTGATAATGATTTTTAGACTATTAAAAAAAGATAAAGCGGCAGATGTATTTCCATATTTGGATTCAGAGCATCAAGAAATGATTATTCACGCATCAACTGATATTGAAACACGAGAAATATTTGATGAAATGTACTTTGATGATATTGTTGACATTATTGAAGAAATGCCTTCTGATGTTGTAAAAAAGATATTAAAAAATACTGATAAAAAAGATAGGCACCTGATAAACCAGTTATTAAAGTATCCTGACAATTCAGCAGGAAGCATTATGACTACTGAATATGTCGATTTCCAAAAAAATATGACTGTTTCACAGGCAATTGAATTACTAAAAAAAACAGGAAAAGATAAAGAAAATATATATACATGCTATGTTACTAGCGAAAATGGAAAACTTGAAGGTGTACTTTCACTCAAAGAATTAATCGCAAAGAAAGACAATGTAATAATTGAAGATATTATGAATAAAAAATTTGTAAGTGTTCACACGGATGATGATCAGGAAGTTGTTGCAGATCTATTTAAAAAGTATGATTTTATAGTTATGCCAGTTACTGATCATGAAGGCAGAATTTTGGGAATTATTACAGTAGATGACGTAATGGATGTCGTCGATCAGGAAGTTACTGAAGATTTTCATAAAATGGCAGGAATTACTTCACCTACTGATGACTCTTATTTGAAAACAAATGTTTTTACAATGGCAAGACAAAGAATTGGATGGCTTGCAGTCCTTATGATTTCTGACACAATTTCAGGAAATATAATACAGGGATATGAAAAAGTGCTTGCAAAATCAATCATTCTGACAGCATTTATTCCAATGTTAATGTCAAGCGGAGGAAATGTTGGATCGCAATCTTCAACTGTTGTAATCCGTTCATTAGCACTAGGGGAAATCTCACCAAAATCTGCCTTTAAAGTACTTAGAAAAGAGTTTTCAATTGGTATAATGGTTTCAATAGTTCTGTCAGTCCTGAATTTTATAAGGCTAATTACTTTAGAAAAGATAAATCCAACCATTGCCTTTATTGTTTCATTAACTCTTGTATTCACAATAATAATCTCAAAAATAGTAGGAGCATTGCTTCCACTTGGAGCAAAAATTTTAAAAGCAGATCCAGCTGTTATGGCAACACCCCTTATAACAACAATTTCAGATGCTGTAACACTTATTATCTACTTTAAATTTGCTACAACATTTTTGAGACTTTAAAAAATAACAATCCAAACTCTTAGACGATTTAAAAATATAATTTAAAAAAAACTTGAATATAATCATTTTAACCGTATTGAAAGAACTATAACTGTTAAATATGTAAATGATGGAAAGAATTGGAAAATGGATAATGATAAAAATAAAGATTTTTTTAATATTATTACTTTAAATATGTTTATTAATTAACTATATTAGTAACTTTATACTTACTTCTTTTTAAATAAAAATAGGGCAGTTCCTTGACTCCCTATTTTTTAATAATTAATATTTTGTAATCAAATACTCAAATGCTCCTAGTGAAGCTTTTGCACCTTCTCCCATTGCAATAATAATTTGTTTTTGTCTGATGTTTGTAACATCTCCCGCAGCAAAGATTCCAGCCACAGAAGTTGAATTATTTTCAGGATTAATTACAATTTCTCCAATTTTATTTGTTTCAACCAAGTCTTTTACAACTTCGCTTCTTGGTGACAACCCAATTTCCACAAACATACCTTCTACATTCAATGTTTTTTCTTCATCAGTTTCTCTGCTTTTATAAACAATGCTTTCCACAAATTCATTTCCATTAACTCTAACTGTTGCAGAATTTAAAATAGTTTTTACATTTGGCTGCTCAGCTAATTTTTCCTGTAGAACTTTATCTGCCTTTAATTCTGGCATAAATTCAATTAGTGTAACTGATTTTGCAATTCCAGATAAGTCAAGCGCTGCTTCCACACCTGAATTTCCCCCACCAATTACAGCTACATCTAGCCCTTTATAAAAAGGTCCGTCACAAGTTGAGCAGTAATGCACTCCCTTACCAACATATTCGGCTTCTCCAGGAATATTTAGACTTCTAGGCTTTGCTCCAGTTGCTACGATAACTGTTTTTGTTTTATAACTTTTTCCATCATCAGTTACCAAGATCTTATCTTTTCCATCTTCTTTTATCTCTTTTACTAAATGCCCTTCTTTAAATGCAATTTCATGTTCTTTTAAATGTTTTTCCAAAGTTTCCGCAAATTTAGCTCCAGTTGTCAAAACAGTTCCGATAATATTCTCAATTTCATTTGTATCGAGAACTTGTCCACCAATCTTTACTCCGACCATCGCTACATTAAGCCCTTTTCTAGCCGCATAAATTGCTGCAGAGACAGCAGCAGGCCCAGAACCAACTACAGTTACATCATAAAGCTTATTTTCATCAATTTTTACTAATTTTCCTTCATCTAAAGCACCAAGATTCAAGCTAAAATCCATTTTCCATACCTCCAAATTTGATTTTTATTTATTTTATAATAATTTATTTAATTTTGTAATGATTACAATTTATTTTAATATAATTTTCCAAAATTGTCAACAATAAAATTTTTAATTTAATAAATACTGTATTTTTCCATATTTTCATATTTATAAGACTGATTAATTCCCTCCATAAACACATTTCTATCATCAATATCTTTAGTCAAATTCTCTTTCAAAAGAATCCTCAATTCCAAATCATTAACCACACTTCTTCTCATTGCCGACAAATATTCATTTTTATTAATATTTTTTCAATTCACACAAACTTTTAATCGTTTTATCAATATTTGATCCAGCCATATTCTTGTAGCCCGTCCATTTCCTTCATAAAACGGATGCATCATATTCATCTCTACATATTTTTCAATTATCTCATCAAAAGTATTTTCAGGCATTTTAGAAACCGTTTTTAAATTATCCTCCAAATACATCGCTCAACAAAACATCGTATCCCCTTTCTGTATGTCATATTCCCTAACTTTCCCAGCAGTCCCATAACAATCCTGAAACAAAAACCTGTGAATTTCTCTCAGTCCGTCAAAACTCCCAACTTCAATAACTTCCAATATTTTCTCATCAAACAATTCCTTCGCTCGCTTTTTACTTAAAGTCTCCTCTTCATCTTCTGAAACTAGCCTTTTTAAAATTTTTTCATTTTCATCTTTCCATTTATATTTATAAATATTCATTGATTTTTTACCTTTTTAACTTCTTTTTTTATTATTTTTCACATAATCTTTTTAAAACATCTATATGTTCATCCATTTTTTTATCCAAAAATTCCATTCCATCATCCAATATTTTTTTATTCTTTCTTTTATTTTCATTTTCAATATAATTTTTTATAATTTTATCCATAACCTCTTTTTCACTCTCTCCATTTTCTTTCAAAATCTTCTGAAAATCACTAATCAATTCACTATCCAATTCTACTGAATAAATCATAATTGCCAACTCCTTTGTCAAATTTCTTCAACAAATTATATCATATTTTTATAAATTTTTTACAAAATAAAATCTTTCATTAAACACAAAAATACAGGGATTTCTCCCTGTTAATCATTTTATAAGATATCAAATTTTTTCTCTAACTAGATAAACAAATTATTTTTCCAATTCTTTATCTTTTGCAAATTTTATTAGATTTTTCCCAAAATTTCTTTCATTAACTTATAATCAACTAAAATATATTTTGGGATATTATTCTTTAAAATAACAACAGCTCCATCTTTATCAACCTTTCTGGCTACTTCAAAAAAATTTTGATTAACTTCACTCATTGAAACTAAATTGTCTAATTTTACTTTCATAATTACTCACCTCTTATAAAAGATAATATCATAAATATATGATAAAATTCAACCTATTTTTCAAAAATATTATTTCACTTTAAAAAATTTCAATCTTAAAGCATTACCCAAAACAGATACTGAACTAAACGACATTGCAAAAGCCGCTATCATCGGATCCAATTTTGGTCCATTGAAAAATGCATAAAATATTCCAGCGGCAAAAGGAATCCCCAGTACGTTATAAAAGAATGCCCAAAATAGATTTTCCTTTATATTTGTGATTGTCGCTTTACTTAATGCTATTGCACCCGCAACATCTCTCAAATCGTTTCTAATTAAGACAATATCAGCTGATTCTATCGCAACATCTGTTCCATTTCCTATCGCAATCCCAACGTTTGCCTGAGCCAGTGCTGGTGAATCGTTAATTCCGTCTCCAACCATTGCAACAAATTCATCTTTTTCCTGAAGTTCCTTTACTTTTTGAGATTTCTGATAAGGCAGCACTTCTGAAATTACATCATCTATTCCCACTTGTTTTGCGATAAATTTGGCAGTTTTTTCGTTATCTCCAGTTAGCATTATTGTCTTGATTCCCATTTTTTTCAGTTTTTCTATAGCTTCCTTGCTTGTTTCCTTGATAACGTCTGCAACTGCAACAAGTCCCGCCAATTCGTTATCAATCGAAATGTACATTGGCGTTTTTCCTTCATTCGACAAAATATCATAATCTTTTTGAGAAATTTCCACATTGATTTTTCGATTTTCCATCAATTTTCTATTTCCAATTTGAACTTCCTTGCCTTCAAATGTTGCACGAATACCGTAACCTGGCATTGCCCTAAATTTTTCATACGGCTTAATTTCAATATTTTTCTCTTTTGCTTTGTTTACGATTGCTTCTGCCAATGGATGCTCTGAATCATTTTCCACACTTGCAGCAATTTTTAACAATTCATTTTCATTATATTTCCCATAAGCAATCAAATCAGTCAGTACAGGCTTTCCTTTCGTAATCGTACCAGTCTTGTCAAAGACAACAGTTTTAATTTTATGTGCTGTTTCAAGGGCTTCCCCGCTTTTTATAAGAATACCGTTCTCAGCCCCTTTTCCAGTTCCAACCATTATTGATGTAGGTGTTGCAAGTCCCAATGCACACGGACACGCAATTACAAGTACAGCGATGAAAAACGACAATGCAGTAACCAATCCACTTCCACTTAGAAACCAAGCAATCCCTGTAATTATCGCAATCCCAATAACAATTGGCACAAAATACGCCGACACAATATCTGCCATTCTAGAAATAGGAGCCTTTGACCCCTGTGCCTCCTCAACCAGCTTTATAATTTGCGACAAAACTGTATTTTTACCAATTTCAGTTGCCTCAAACCTGATACTTCCATTTTTATTAATACTTCCTCCAACAACCTTATCCCCAACTTTTTTGCTTACTGGCAAACTTTCTCCTGTCAACATTGACTCATCAACAGAAGTCGCCCCTTCTACAATTCTTCCATCTACAGCAATTTTTTCTCCCGGCTTCACAATAACAATATCTCCAACTTTCAAGTTTTCAATCAAAACTTCCTTTTCCGCTCCATTTTCAATAATTTTAGCCTTTTTAGGCTGAAGTCCGATAAGTTTTTTTATTGCCGATGAAGTTTGACCTTTTGTTTTTGCCTCCAGCAGTTTTCCAAACAAGATTAACGTAATGATTGTACCAGCCGACTCATAATATAAATCCATATGTGCTTCAGGGTCTACAGTTACAATTCTAAAAGTTGCGTAAATTCCATAGAGTACCGCCGCTGTTGCCCCAATAGCAATTAATGAATCCATTGTTGGAGATTTTCTTACTAAATTTTTAAATCCATGTGAAAAAAAATCTCTCCCAGCATAAATAATAGGCAAAGTCAGCACAAACTGTGTCAACGCAAAATTAAGCGGATTTACCTTAGGATTCAAAAATTCAGGAAGTGTTGCCCCAAGCATATGCCCCATCGAAATATACAAAAGTGGAACAACAAAAATAATTGCTAAAATTAATCGATTTTTCAAGCTTTTTATTTTCTCTTGATAAAGTTCCATCTTTTTATCTTCTGTCATATCCTCAACCAGTCCATACCCAGCCGACTCGACTATTTTCCTAATTTTGTCAAAATTATATTTTTTCTCATCATATTCAATATTCAATTTTTCAGTTGCAATATTAACCGAAGCGTTAATATCATTATTTTTATTAAGTGCCTTTTCCACAGCATTGGCACAAGCTGCACAGCTCATCCCAGTTACTGTATAATTTTTTTCTGCCATAATCTTTTCCTCCTTCATTTAGTACACTATATCTTAAATATGCTTATGTCCGCTATGTTCGCAATTACACTGCCCCTCCACACAATCACACAAAACTTCTTCCACAGCCGTTTTCCTCTTTTCCTCTACAGCTTTTAAAATCAAATCCAAGTCGTCAAAACTCAGTTCACTGTTCTCAATAACTTTCCCTATCATTTCTCCAACTTTCGTTTTACAAATTTTATCAAAAGTTCCCAATATATAACTGTTAGCAACTTTCTTTTCTGTAAAATCTGTCGAATAAATATACTTGTTCCCAATTTCTCTCTTTTTCAAAATATTCTTTTCCAGTAGCCGATTTAATAATGTCTTTATTGTAGCCTGTTTCCAGTTCATTTTCTCACAAAGCACCTCTGTCACAAACTTGCTCGTAACTTCGCTATTTGCCCACACAACTCGAATTACTTCCCATTCTGCATCGGTTATATGCTGTTTTTTATCGATTCTGCAATTTTCTTTCACATTCTTACCTCCTTTAATGTTTACGTTTGTAATCTTTTTACATTATATAGTTTACAACAGTAATCGTTTTTTGTCAAGTATTTTTTTGTTATAATAATTTTACAGGGTTTGTCACTCTAAAAATAAATTAAAATGTGAGAGCTTTTACACTCTCACACGAAAAAATTCAAATATATAAATTTTTTAGACTTCTTTTGTTTCTGATACTTTTTTATACCAATAGGCACTTTTCTTTGGATAACGCTTTTGTGTTTCAAAATCTACATAAAATAGTCCGTAACGTTTTTCATAACCATTCGACCATGAGAAAACATCCATTAGTGACCAGAGGAAGTAGCCTTTTACGTTTGCTCCATCTTTTATTGCATCTGAAATTACTTCCAAATGTTGTCTTATATAATCTATTCTTGCATCGTCATATACTGTATTATCTTCAAAAACATCTTTATAGCCTAAACCATTTTCAGTAATATAGATTTTTTTGTAATTTGGATAATCTCTTTTAACTCTTGAGATTTGATCATAAAGACCTTGCGGATAAATTATCCAGTCCCAGTCAGTTCTTGGGATACTTTCATTGGCTTTTCTTTGGCCTACCCCTTTTATCTGATATTTAGAACTTCCTTTATTTCCTGTTGCATTGTGAATAATTTCAGTTTCACCATCATATTCAGCCATCCAGTCACTCATATAATAGTTTATTCCAAGAAAATCGTTCAAATCTTTTGCAGCTTTTAATTCTTCAAAATCTTCTGCCCTTAAATCTAATTTTCCGCCATTAACTTTTAAAATATGATTCACACCATCCATTGTTTCTTTTGAGTATTCTCCTTTAAAAGTAGCATCCAAAATAAATTTATTATGGATAATATCGTCTAGTTCTGCGGCTTTCACATCTTTAGGATTGCTTGGATCATAAGGATATTTTGTTGGCAACGCACAAACCATTCCTATTTCTCCATTGTATCTGTTTTGCTTGAATAAATTTACTGCTTTTGCATGTGCCAAAACCATATTATGATGTGACTGAAACAATTTTTCAAAATCATATTTTATTCCTGGCGGAAATTTTCCAACCAAATATTGTCCGTCGCCAATAGGTCCTATTTCATTAAACGTTGTCCAATAGTTTACTTCAGTAAATTCTTCAAAACAAAATTTAGCATAATCTACAAAATGTTCTATATTTTCACGATTTAAGAAATCTCCATTTAAATGTAAAACTTCTGGTGTATCAAAATGATGAAGCGTTACAAATGGTTCAACGTTTCTTTTTTTACATTCGGCAAACAATTTATGATAAAATTCCACTCCTTTGTGATTCACTTCACCATAACCTTCAGGAAAAATTCTTGACCATGCAATTGAAATTCTTATTCCATTTATACCGAATTCTTCGCAAAGTTTCAAATCTACTGGATATTGATTGTAAAAGTCACTTGCTGGCTCAGCTGTATACCAGTAATTTTCTTCCAAAAAAGTATCCCAGGCTACACGACCTTTACCATCTGTTTTTGTTGCACCTTCAGCTTGATATGCTGCTGTCGCTCCACCGAAAATAAAATCTTCTGGTAATTTTTTTGACATAATTAAACCTCTCTTAGTATTAAAATATATTAATTAATCTTCAAATTGTGCTTGCACGAAATCTAATGCACCTTTACCGTCACGAGTCAAACTAATATATTGAGCCCCTTCGGTTTTTGCTAATTTAATTCCTAACTTATCAGTTTCTGCCTTCATATCTTCAAAATTTGATGCAACTTGCGGTGCAAGAATAACTAAATCAAATTCAGGAAGTATTTCACGGTGTGCACCATATCCACCTGCTGCAGCTTTAACTGGAACATTATGTTCTTTTGCCGCCTTATTTAAAGCATTTGCTAAAAGTCCGCTTGTTCCTCCACCAGCGCATAATACAAGTACATTTGTTTCTTTCGTTATATTATTTTGAACAACACCGGCTTTTTCAAGAATGTTATCTGCTTTTTTAGTGTTGAAATTTGCAGCAACTTTTTCTTTTAATTCATCGTTTGTTTTTCCTAAACGTTCTTCCTCAAGAATCTGCTTATCATATACTTTTACAAATGGATAATAGATAATAAAATCTACAACAATTAAAAGCGCTGCTAAAACAAATGATAGTACTTGAAGATTTGTCCCTAATATTATACCCAATGGTCCTGGAGTTGTCCATGGAAGATTAGCAGTAAAACTGTTCATTCCAAGTACATCTATAAATATTTTAAAAATCCACACATTTACTATTGGCGCAAAAATAAACGGTATAAAGAATACAGGATTTAATACAATCGGAGCACCAAATAAAATTGGCTCGTTTACACCAAAGAATGTAGGTACAGCAGAAGCACGTCCAATAGCCTTATTTCTCTTAGATTTACAAAGCCACATAAACATAAATGGCACAATTAAAGTAGCTCCAGTTCCTCCCATTGTAACTATAAACATTTGTGTTCCCGAAGTCAAAATTTTATCTGCATGATGTCCAGCTCTCATAAGGTTTAGATTTGCATCTATATTAGCATAAGTAACAACTGCAATAGCTGGCTCTACAATTGAAGGTCCATGAATTCCAACAAACCAGAAGAAAGCATAAGCTCCAAATATAATAGTAATTCCTACATATCCATCTGCTGCTGAAAATAATGGTCCAAAAAGTTTACCTACTGCTTCTGCAACTCCTGTTCCGATAAAGTGACGTACAAAAATCTCAAGAACATAAAGTAATACTATTGATAAAGTAAATGGTATTACATCTTTAAAAACTTGTGAAATATTAGGCGGAACTTCTGACGGCATTTTTATAGTTACTTCGTTTTTTACACAGAATTTATAAATTGTTACAATTATAAATGCTGCTAAAAATGCAGTTAAAAGTCCTTTTGTACCCAAGAATCCAGTTGAAATTCCACCTTCAATTGGATCTGCCGCTAATAACAGCAGTCCAACCATTGAAGCTAAAAGTGTAGAAAGATAATTAATTTGATTAGTTGCTGGCATAGAACGATTTACAGAATCTGTTAATGATTTGGCTGTTGTTCCTGCTACTAAAAATGCTAAGATTCCCATAGAATAACCGTATGGTTTCATCAATAAAGCCTCTATATTTTTTGGCCAAAAAAATCCAAAAGCATTTGGTACATAGGCAATTAAGATAAAAATACTAGAAAATAGTATAACTGGCATACCAGCTATAAAACCATCACGAATTGCTCTTAAATATATATTCCGAGATAATTTCTCAAAAAAAGGCTTTCCTTTTTCTATAAATTCAATCAATTTTTTCATTTACTTTGCTCCTCTTTTATATAATTCTATCAAATGTTTCATTAATTCTTTCAATAATATTGTTGTCATTAAATGATCCTGTCCATGAACCATAATAAAACTCATTTCCAAATTTTCTCCAGCCGCTTCTTTACCTAAAATATCTGTTTGTGAATTATGAGCACCAACCAGACATTCCTCAGCTTCTTTTACTAAATTTTCTGCTTCTTCGAACTCTCCATTTTGTGCTTTATTTAATGCTGTCATCAATTTAGATCTTGCATCTCCTGCATAAGCCACTATTTCAAATCCAACCATTGTAACATCTTCTTTAGTCATAATTTTCTCCCTTTTGAAATAATATTTTTAATTTTTCTAATCATACTTTATTTAATTATTGCTTTTTTTTATTTCTTAATCTATTTTTCCCTCCAAGATGTTGCTGTTCTTTCAACCACTTCATTTAGTTCTTCGATGTTTTTTCTTCCAATTGTATTCAACCATTCCACAGTCGCTTTTTCGCCTTCCTTAGCAAATACTTCCACTCCATTAGCCCAAGTCGCTCTTCCACACAACACTCCATTAAATTTAGCACCTGAATCATGAGCAAATTTTAATGTATCCTGAAAAAGTTTTGCACTTACTCCAGCACTTAGGTAAATATATGGCAATGATGTTGCTTCTTCCTGAAGTTTGAAATAATTTGCAGCTTCTTCTTTTGTATAAACAGTTTCTCCATCGCTAAACCCTTCTACAAATTTCATATTTACAGGAACTTCCACTTTTAAAACGTCAACATTGTATCTTGGATCTGAAAATACTTTCATTGCTTCAATAACTTTTCTAGGTTTTACTTTTACATATTCTGCTGTGCTGTTGTCATCAATTTTACAGTCGTAACTTAAAATTTCCAAAAAGAAAGGTATGTCTTCTGCAACACATTCAGCTCCTACTCTTTCCATATATGCTTTTTTCTGAATATTAATTTCTTCACTTTCATCAACATCATAATACAATAAAAATTTTACTGCATCTGCCCCTTCTTCTTTTAGCCTTTTAGCCGACCATTCAACAAGGCAATCTGGTAATCTTCCAACTGCATTTGCATCATATCCTGTCTTTTCATAAGCTAATAATAATCCAGCATCTTTATCTCTAGCTTTTGCTGCATCCAGTCCGTATTCAGGATCTAATAAAATTGAAGAAGAATATTTTGTTAAATGTTTTGAAACTAATACTTTAAACTCCTTTATTTGTTCAGCTGTTGCTTCAGATTCCTGATGTTTATTTAACATTTTTTTCAAAGCTCCTCTTTGATCAATTGCTAGTGCTGATATAAATCCATTTTTATCACTTAAATTTTCTAAATATTTTCTTTTTTGTTCAGTTAATTTCATTATTTATTCCTCCTTATAAATTTCGTTTAATATTCAACTATCTCAATTTCGCTAAATACTTTTTCATAATTTTCCAAATTTACAAATCCTGTCAATTTTTCCATTGCATTTAGCATTCCTAAGGTATTAGCCTTCTTCAATAAATTTTCATCACTTGCATTTTCGTAAATTGCCGATGTGATTCCTGCTACAGTAGAATCGCCAGAACCTACAGGATTTACAACTTCTATTTTCGGAATATTAACTTTATAAAATTTATCATTATGTTTTGCAAAAGCGCCATCTGCTCCAAGCGAAACTATAATCCATTCAATTCCGTTAAATAATTCATTTTTCAAAGTTTCCTTTAATTCTCCAACGTCTTTTGATACTTCCTTCCCAATCAACTGCGATAATTCTTCTGTATTAGGCTTTATAACTTTTGGCTTATATTCACTTTTCAAAACTTCCATCAACGCTTTTCCTGAGCAGTCAAGGACAACAGGCTTTTCATATTTGCTGCAAATTTCTATCATTCTTGCATAATAGTTATCTTCCATTCCGCTAGGAAAACTTCCCGAAATAGAGATTAGTTTAACCTCTTTTACTAATTCTTCAAAATGTTTCAAAAAATCCTCGCTCTCAGATGAAGTTACCGAAGGCCCGCTTTCTAAAATTTCACTTTGCATTCCTTCATGCAAAATCGCAATACAGTTTCTTGTTTCACCAGAAATTTCAAAAAATTTATGTTCTATTTCCTTTTCTGTCAATTTTTTCTGAATATCAATTCCCAAGCCCCCACCTATAAGCCCTGTTGCTATAACTTTATCATCTAGCTGTTTTAGCACTCTTGTTACATTCAGACCTTTTCCTCCAGGTGTCTTGCTTACTTTAGAAATTCTGTTTACTGTATCTAAATTAAATTTTTCCAAAGGATATGAAATATCAACAGACGGATTCATTGTTACAGTTAAAATCATTTTATCCAGCCCCTTTAATCTTTATATTCTCCTCTGTCCCATTTTTCCAAGAATTCATTGAAAAAATTATCATTTTCCTGTTCAGGATTTATAGTTTCCACTTCTTTTATTTTTGCAATCAGTTTTTCGCTTTCATCATTTTTTTTATACTCAGCCTTTATAAATGCCTCCACAATATCGAACAATAGCAGTTCTCCTATTATTTTTCCGCCAAATCCAATAACATTTGCATTTAAATATTCTTTTGCGTGAATTGCAGTCGTCATATCACGTACCAATGCTGAACGGACTCCAGGAACTTTATTTACACCATTATTAATTCCAACACCTGTCCCACATATACATACTCCTAAATCAGCTTTTCCGCTGACAACAGCTTCTCCAACTCTTTTTCCATAAATTGGATAATGAGTACGTGTAAAATCATAAGTTCCACAATCTAACACTTCATAACCTTTAGATTTTAAAAAATCCGACAATGCCATTTTCACATCTGTTACAATATGATCACATCCAATAGCTATTTTCATATCTTTACCATCCTTTTTCATTCATAATTTAAATTTATCTATATATATTCACTCAATTCTTTTGTCCTAATTAACACATTTTATTTAACATATCCACTCTTATTTGATGTCTACCACCATCATATGCTGCTCGTAAAAATTCCTTTACAATATTTTTGGCAAGTTCTGTTCCGACAATTTTAGAACCCATAGTTATTATTCTTGAATTATTATGCCCTCTTGTCATATATGCTGAACGTTCATCTGAAACTTCTGCAGCAATCATTCCTTTTATCTTTGTAGCTACCATAAAACTTCCATCGCCATACGCATCAAATACAACCCCAAGACTATCCTCGTCTGCAAGAACCTCCTTGGCTACTGCAACTGTTGTATCAACAAAATCTCTATCTGCTGATTTGTCAACAACATCAAATCCATTTTGAATCAAGTAATCCTTGACAATATCTTTTAATTCTTTACCATCTACGTCAGCACCTAATACAACTTTCATTATTTTTCCTCCATTTTCTAATTTCTTCTCTACGCAGTTTTACTTTTTCCAAATAATATATTATTTATCTCACAATTGAAATATACCCCAAAAAATCGAAATTACAACACGTCAAACGCCCTAAAAATAAGGGTTGTTTAGTAAACAAAATTTTTTTACTTATGATTTTATATTTATTTTAAAAATTGATTTTGGTAAACAGATAAGTTTTTTCTTGATTTGAAATTTAATTTTTTTGAAAATTTTTTTAATTTGAAAATTAATAACATAATTTTAATACTAAACTCCTTTTAAAAATAGGAATAAATTTTTATAATAAATTCATTACTTAAGCGAAATTTAGTATAAAAACTGAAAAGCAAAGATATAATTATTCGTCTAAAATTATAAAAATTGGAACAAAAATAAAAAATGAGGACATTTATTGTCTCCATCAAATACTTCCACAGCTTTCCCTTTCAATTAGTTCCACAGGCAAATAAACCTTTTTCCTGTAACTTCTATTGTGTTCTATAAGTTCCACCAGTACATTTATTGTTTCTTCGGCAATAATTTTTGTATCAATTCTAAGTGTTGTTAGTGGAGGATTCATATATTGGGAGATTTTTAAGTCATTAAATCCAATAATCGAAATATCATCAAAAATTTTTAGTTTCCTCTCCCTTACAGCTTTATAAGCTCCCATGGCAATAGAGTCATTTGCACAAAATACTGCTGTTGGCCGTTCTTTTAACTTAAGCATTTCCCTCATCATTCTGTATCCTGATTCTGCAGAAAATTCATCTACTTTTACAAATTTTTCATCATACAGTTCATATTCCTTCATAATTTCAATAAAATACTGCTCCCGAAAATCCACAAGATTTCTAACTATCTGATTTCTTCCACCAAGCAAACCAATTTTTTTATGTCCCAGTTTCGTCAAATAATCAATTACAATTTTTACTGAATGTTTCATATCAAATTTTATATGGTCAATAGAATTATCAGAATTATAAGCATCTACACAAATAATGTTTTCATTCAAAGACTTCAAAAAGTCTAGCTGGCTTCTTTTTATTTCCCCAATCACAACAATGGCACCGGAAATAATGAAATTCATCAAAATTTCCTCATTTTTTTCAAACATCTGCAACTCAAAAACTTTACTTTTTATCCCTTTTTTCTTTAGAGCATATTCCAAATCCAGCCGTAATGATACAAAATATGGATCCTCACTTTCTATCCTTTCATCAAATGACTTTATGATTGAAATGTTTAACTGTGTACTTTTTCTTTTCGTATTTTTTTTCTTATAATTCAGCTCCTTAACGGCTTCCAGTACCCTTTGCTTAGTTTCTGCTGTAACCCCAAAATATTCATCATTATTCAAAATCCGTGAAACAGTAGCAATTGAGACTCCTGCGCGCTTTGCAACATCTCTAATTGTAGGCATTATCTTTCCTCTCAGCAATCTTAAGTTTTATTATCATTTATAATACACTTTACTTAATTTTCTATTTGTTTTCTAATATAATCTTTCAATTTTTTTAGTAAAAATATTAATTATTTTACTAAACTTAATTTTATAATTTTAAATATTTATAAATTTCTTGCCTTAACTTATTTTATTTATGAAATACATATTTTTATGCTGGAAATTTTAAAAAAATATGGTAAAATAATAGTACGATTTAAAAATTATTTATTTTAGGAGGAAAACAGATGAAAAAAATTATGAGAGGTGTACTATTATTTGGTATGTTAGGAGGAATGCTTTTGTCTTGCGGAAATAAAAAAAGTAATGATTCTCAAGAGCAAAAAAAGGATTCCAAAGTTAGTGAAAAGGTTTATAAGATTGGATTATCACAGATTGTAGATCATCCAGCGTTAAATGCTGCAAAACAAGGATTTAAAGATGCATTGGAAAAAGCTGGTGTAAAAGCTGATTATGATGACAAGATTGCAAACAATGATATGAGCAGTCAGACATTAATTATGAAACAGTTCGCAGCAGATAAGAAAGATTTGGTATTTGCGATTACAACGCCAACGGCACAAGCGGCTAAAAATCAAATTGGAAGTGAAACACCAGTTATATTTGGTTCAGTTACAGATCCAAAAAGTGCAGGACTTGTAGGAATTCCTAACGTTACAGGAACAAGCGGGGCAGCCCCAATCAAAGAAAATTTAAAATTAATGAGAGAATTATTGCCAGAAGCGAAAAAAATAGGAATAATTTATAATTCGTCTGAACAAAATTCAGTTTCTGAAGTAAATAATTTGAAAAAACTGGCAGGAGAGCATGGATTCACAGTAGTGGAAAAAGCCGTTACAAACGGTACGGAAATGGTTGCTGCAGCAAATCTTATTTCAAAGGAGATTGATATCTACTATGCCATTCAGGACAATACAGTAGCATCATATTTTGCGGCAATACTTGATGTTTTTAACAACGCAAAAGTCCCAGTTCTAGCTACAAATGACGTTTACTCAAATGCAGGAGGGCTGATTTCACAAGGAACTACCGACTACAATATCGGTTACCGTTCTGGAGAAATTGCAGCGGAAATTTTACTAAAAGGCAAGAAACCAAGTGAAATCCCAATAGAAACAGTTAAAAATCTTCAAATAGAAATTAATAAGCAAAATATGCAATTATTGGGAATAAAAGTACCAGACAGCATTTTAAAACAGGCTAAAATGGTAGAAACTAAAAAAAAATTAACAGCTTTGCTTAATAACTATATAAATTTAGAAATATAACAAAATAAATATTACATGTAAAAAGATAAGGAATATTAAATTTCCGAACAAGTCTAATAAATTTTATAAATTTAAAACAATAAAAAAAACTGGAACTATTGAAATTTTTTTAGCTCCAGTTTTTATTTGTTATTTTTCAAAACTATCAAGCCATTCGATAAGTTCCAAAAAATCTTCCACTTTTCTTATTTGCTGTAAATATCTTAAATCTATTATTTTTTCTGATTTTCTATGATAAAAAAATTCTACATCCCACAATTGCGTCTTTATAAAACCTTCTTTTGGAGTATATTTATAAAAATCATACTTTTCAATATTTGCTCTAAAATATTTCAATTTTGCAAAACAAAGCTGATATTTTCTAAAAACTATTTCTAAAATATTATTTTGTGAAATAAACTTATGTGAAAAATATAAGCGTTCTGGTGTATTATTTCTTCTAGTTATCCATTGCCTTCTGGAATTTATTTCCAAACTATATTTTTCAATAAATTTTATTTTTTCATCTGACAACTCGGCTTTTAATTTTTCTTGAAGTTTTATATTATCCATAAAAATCACATCGCTACTAATTTATATTAATATTTAATTTTTAGAGTTTTCATATTTTTTTCTATCATTAGCATTCAAATATTTTTTTCTAAGTCTGATAGAGTTAGGCGTAATTTCCACTAATTCATCATTTTCAATATATTCAAGTGCAAGTTCCAGTGTAAATTCTTTTGGAGGTGCCAATTTCACAGCATCATCACTTCCAGCGGCTCTCATATTTGTAAGTTTTTTACCTTTGCATACATTTACAACTAAGTCGTTTTCTCTTGAATGCTCTCCAACTATCATTCCTTCGTAAACTTCGACTCCTGGTCCTATAAATAAGATTCCACGTGGCTGTAAATTATTTAATGAATAACCTAGACTTGTTCCAGGCTCCATTGCGATTAAAACTCCTCTTCTTCGTCCTGTAACTTCTCCCTTGAAAGGTCCGTATTCAAAGAATGAATGGTTTATAATTCCTGTTCCTCTTGTTTCCGTCAAGAATTCATTTCTAAATCCGATTAATCCACGTGAAGGCACTTTGAACTCAAGTCTTGTATATCCGTCGCTTCCTTGATTCATGTTTACCATTTCACCTTTTCTAAGTCCTAATTTTTCAATTACAACTCCTACAAACTCATCGGCAACATCGATAATTGCAAGTTCAATTGGCTCTAGTTTTTGTCCGTTGTCTTCTTTAAAAATAACTTCAGGTTTTGAAACTGCCACTTCGTAGCCTTCTCTTCTCATATTTTCAAGCAAAATAGATAATTGAAGCTCTCCTCTTCCTTTTACAATAAACGCATCTGGCGAATCTGTCATTTCAAGCCTCATACTCACGTTATGATTTACTTCCTTTTGCAATCTTTCCAAAATATTTCTCGAAGTTACAAATTTCCCATCTTGCCCTGCAAATGGTGAATCATTTACCATAAAAGTCATCGCAAGTGTCGGCTCATCAATATCAATTAATGGTAATGGCTTAGGATTTTCTTTACTTGCCACAGTTTCTCCTATATCAATTTGTTCAATTCCTGCAATTGTTACAATATCTCCAGCAAACGCTGCTTCCATTTCAACTTTTTTAAGTCCGTCATATCCATAAATTCTAGTAACTTTACCATTTACCAAGTCACCATTTCTCTTAATCAATGTAATTTCCTGATTTTTTTCAATTTTTCCGTTATAGATTCTTCCAGTTCCTAATTTTCCTACATATTCGTCATATTCAGTATTTGTAACAAGCATTTGAAGCGGCTCATTCACATCTCCTTCAGGATCTTCCACATGCTCCATAATTTTATCATAAAGCGGTTTCATATCCTTATCTTCATCTTCCAGTTCCAATTTAGCAAATCCATTTTTTGCAGACGCATAAACTACTGGAAAATCAAGCTGAATATCATTTGCCCCTAAATCCACAAATAAGTCAAAAACAGAATCCACAACTGCATCAGGATCTGAATTTGGCCTGTCAATCTTATTAACTACCACAATTGGACGAAGTCCATGCTCTAATGCCTGTTTTAATACATATTTAGTCTGTGGCATAACACCTTCAAATGCATCTACCAGAAGCAAAACAGAATCTACCATTTTCAAGATTCTTTGCACTTCCCCACCAAAATCCGCATGGCCAGGAGTATCCACAATATTTATCTTATATCCATCATAATGAAATGAAGCATTTTTAGAAAAAATCGTAATCCCTCTTTCCTTCTCCAAATCATTACTATCCATAATTCTTTCATCTACTTTTTCATGTTCCCCAAATGTTCCTGCCTGTTTCAATAAAGCATCGACAAGAGTTGTTTTTCCGTGATCTACGTGTGCAATAATTGCAATATTTTTAATTTTGTTCATTTTTTGTTTTAACAAATTTCTTGTTAATATTTCCTCCTTAAATTTTAAAATGTCCCCCTAAGGGCGAGGAGTAGAGGTGAAATTCATGCTCTATCTATTCAAGCTGTAATAAATAATTACAAAAAGAATAAATATCGCAATGAAATCTACCATCTCACTACCTCCTTTATATAATATTTTGTGAGTTGTGCTAAAACTCACCTAAAATATTATAACAAAAAAGACTGGATTTTTCCAGTCTAATTTGTAGCACATTTTTTTTAATATTATACAAAGTCTCCCTTAGGGATTTTTACACATTTATTATAGCATATTTTATAAAAATGTCAATCCCCCTAAATTTTTTTAACTTATAATTTCTTCTTTTTAATATAATTTGCAATATTCTTTCCAAGCAATTTTTCATATTTTTTCCAAAAATCTGCTAAAATTTTTTTTTCATTTTTATCTAATTTTTCTAAAATTATTACTCCCCCTTTCCCACTTTTAATCTTATACTTTTCAGAATCTATAAACCCCGCCACTTCCTCATTCCAAAGTTCCAAAAATACCTTTCCTGAAACCTCGCTAAACTGGATAAATTCATCTTCATAAACATAAATCTCCTCTTGGCTCTTGACTTCTATACATCCTAAAAAATGTGTAAAAAATGCACCGCAGTCGATTCCCTTTATTCTGTCAGTCTTTTTAGAAATTCTTCCATTTATATTAGGCGTGTGTCCAAAATATATATTTTTACCTTTGTATTCTTCAAATTCTACATTTTCCATAAGCCAAAACTCTTCTCTGGTCCAAAGCACTGTTTCCTTTTCCTGCTTTTCCAAAACCTTCTTCAAATCAAGCCCTGCATGTACAAATATATTTTCATTCCCAGAAATTACCAAAGGGCAGTTTTTAAGCCATTTCACAAGCCATTCTATTTCTTCCAAAAAATTCTCTTCATGCCAATCTTTCATATCCTTATTTTCAAAATATTTAGAATATCTATAAATCGAATATTCTGTTTCATATCTTAATGGATAGTGATTTTCCAAGTCCTCCAGAAGCATATCCTCATGATTTCCCAAAATAAACTTTAAATTATACCCAAGTTTTATCATTTTCATACATTTCATATAGATTTCATAAGACTTTTTGCCTCTGTCACAAATATCCCCTATAATCACAAGTAAATCTTCTCTTTTTAATTTGATTTTATCCAGCATTTTCAAAAACAAATCATACTGTCCATGAATATCTGACATTACAAAAATTCGATTATAATCATTCTCATTTATCTTTTCTACCTTAATCTTATCCGTCTTAATTTCACTTTCCATAAAAATCACTCTTTTTCTTTAATATAATCAAAATTTTTATATATATTTATTTCTTAATTACTTAAATAAATCATTTTAATTATTAGGATAAACCTTCACTTTAAAATAAGAATTTAAGGCAATGAGCAATCCTGCATTTATCTTTAAAAAGCCCCAAATCCATTCATTTCCATAAACCTGAACAACAAATCATTCATCAATTTTTCATTTTTTTCTGTGTCATAAGGTAATGTAAATTCTCCATCTCTATTTGTCCATAATCTGTCATAATAATCCAAAATATCTTTAGAAATTTTCTGGTCATAGGCTGACATAATTTTTAGTTCATTTTCTAAATTAAAATTACGCATATTACGTCTTGTAAAATTTGTTGAACCGCCGTAAGTTATCAAATAATCACTTTTCAAAATAGAAAGCATTTTTACGTGGTACATTTCCTCTCCTTTGTTGTAAAACTTGATATTTATGTCATAATTATGTTTTCTTGCATATTTCATTAGTTCTCCAGCAGCAGCTTTGTTTGGGAGTCCTGCATTTGAATTATTCAAAATTATCTCAAATTTCACTCCACGCCGTGCTGCTTTTCTTATATTATTAATTATTCCTCTATCTGCAAGGAAAAACTGGGCAATAATGACTTTTTCCCCAAACTGTGTATTTTTTAATTCTTGGGAAATATCTTTAGCTGTTGCACCATTTGTAAAATATTGTAATTTCAGTTTGTCATTTTTAGAAAATGGAATTTTACTAAAATCCTTATCTGGTAATTTTTGCTTTAAACTTCCATCTTTTTTAGTAATTTTTGCAGCCGGCTTTTCTCCTTCGTAAATTTCCTTAATAATTGGCGATGAAAACTTAAATGCCACATTTGAGTGCTTTGAACCTTCTGCATGTGGATTTGCCGATGTCAGCATTGCTGTAGTTTCATTCATAATAAGTTTTCTGTGATTAGCTTTAGCATTTAATGCTCTTAAAATGCTGCGGATTGTAACTTTGTCAGTACCTTCGTAAATTGGATTTTTAGTTTTTCCACGATTTTTTGGATTTCCAAAAGGCTGTATAAAAAGACGCCATGGAGCTGAATAAACAAGCATTGGATCTCTTAATTTTGTCAAATCCACATATCCAATTTTTACACCTGCCTTCTCCAGCTTCTTATGAGTTTTGTTGTCAAATGCTCCATAAAACGTGTTACTTTCATCTAGTATTAAGTATATTTCCACATTCGGATCTTTTTCCCTTTTTTCGAGTATTTTCTGTGCAAACTCCTCTGCAATCGGCAATGGCTGTAACTTTTCCTTAACACCTTTTCCTAAAAAATCATTAAATACAAAAATATCCATCAAGAAAAAATCCTCTGCCTTATCCAGAATATCATAGGCCTGCTCCCAAATCTGCCTTTCATAATGGGTTTCTCCATCTTTTTTATACGTCAAATCATAGTAAAAATCCACATTATCCGCATTATAAACCTCACTTTTCATTGTAAGCCCTTCCGAAAGTGACGTACACGAAAAAGTTGTTAATACTAACAATATAATTAAAAAAATAATTTTTTTATTCATACAGAATCTCCTTTTTATAAACTATCTAATTTTAAAATTATTTATTTTTTTCTTTCAACAATATATATTTTATACTAAACCCCATTTAAATAACGAAATTATTACAAACTTTTTTAATAAAGGATATAAACCTAATATTTTCAAATAATTAAGATATAATTTTCATTTTTTGAATAAAGTCTAATATAAATAAAAAAATATTTATTAATCAAAATATCTAAAAAATTATTCCTATTTTTAAACGGAATTTATAGTAAAACTAGTTTAAAACAGAACTCAAAAATTATGACTATTTTACTCAAACCCTAAATTATATAATTTCTAGAAGTTCAATTTTAAATGGGTTCGAGTATAGTATTAAATACATTTTAATTATACCAATTTTTTTTGATTTTTTCTAGTTCGTACTAAACCTTTAAAAACGAGAATTTTTAATAAAGAATAAAAAGAAGAGCCACCATTGCTGGCAGCCCTTCCTAAGTTTAAGCTATTTGTTTCTTTTCAGGCATTTAAGCACGATTTCTTGTATTAACATTTATTAGTACAATACTTTCATTCCTAACCCTGCCTTAAAGTTATTTCCTTTTGTTTCATATCCTGTGTTTACTGTGAATCCGAATCTTCCATTTTCCACTCCTAAGTTAAGATCTGACTTGAAGTTTCCTCTCTTGTCTTCCTTATCTCCTCTAATTGTGAAATAATCTGTCCATGCTCCAGCAATTCTAGCTTCATTTTTAATTTCATTTACTTTTCCAATTTCATTTTCATAAGCAAGTGCTAAGACTGCTGTGAAGTTAGAATTTTTGAATATTGGCTGATTATATTTAAAGTCGATTCCTACACTTGGTTTAACTGAGATATAATCATCGCTCTTAACATGTAATGCCATATCTCCAGTTTCGTGGATTCCTGAGAATCTTCCGTATTCAGCTTTAATTCCAATATTTGGAACTACGCTAAATCCGTCATTTACTACAAATGCTTTTTGAAGACTTGCGCTAAGTCCTGCTCCATAAGTGAAGTAGTTAGCTTTTGCTCTAAATTCTTGATCTACTACCCAGAATCTACGTTTAGTATCTGTTCTACCAAAGAATCCGTCTCCACCCACATTAAGTGTAAGTGTACCGTTAGCATCAAGAGGTATTTCTCTGAATGCTCCAACTTTTGCCATTGCTTGGTTTTCAAATGATTTAGATAAATCTTTGAATGTGAAGTAGTTGTTTACAACACCAGCATACCATCCAGAACCTTCACCAAGTCTAACAGTTTCGTCTTCATGAACGAATACGAATCCTCCAGCATTACTGTACCAATCTGGCATTCCTGCTGTATCAGTCTTGAATTCATTTCTTTGTCCAAATGCTTTAAATTTATTTGAATCTTTAGAACCGTTAAATTCTGTCTTCAAGTTAGTGATTTCTCCATTAAGAACATCTGATGTAGCTTTAATTCTTTGTTGAATTCCACCATAAATGTGTCCTCTCATTTGGTCAAATGCTTGAGCCAAGATGTGCCCTTCTCCATTACCTAAGCTGTTAAGTTTATTGAAGATAACTTTTTCAGGACTTCCCGGTCTTGCAATTTCATAAATGTTATCCAAGTTGTTTGCAAAGTTTATAAGTGGTTTATCATTATCATAAGCGAATGAATGATAAGGCACTTTACTCATATACACATCTGTCAATTGATTGTTTGAATCAAGTTTAGCCGCAACTTGCCAAGTCAAGCTTGCTGACAATGGATTTACTATTGTTCCACCTGACAAATTACTTAATGCATTGTTAAATGGTCTTAACATATTTGTTCCCAATCTTATTGCTTTGGCATTAGTGTATAATGTTGCTTCTGGTCCGAAGTACAAGTCAACTTTTGATAACTTAGGTAAGTTTTCAAGACCATCAATAGGGTTAGTGTATCTAACTCCTGATGTATCAATATACATTCCTACTTTTGTAACTTCTGAAAGTTGATCTCTAGTATGATGTGGCCAAGTTTGGTTACCCCACTCATCATGAGTTCCAAGATCAATTATTCTTGTTCCTCCAGTTTGAATACTGCTTGAAATTGTTATATTCTTAGCCCAGTCTCCTGGATTTACAGCATCTGTGTCTACATTATAGATTGGTGTGTTTACTCCATCTACAGTTATTTCTGTTATTGATGTAACATCTGGCATTGTTATAGTTGTTCCAACTCCAGTTGTTTTAGGGTTTCCAGATGTTCCTTCTTCAAATGAAGTTTCAGTTCCTCCATAAAGATCAGTTCCACCATTTCCACCGTTATTTTGTATTGCTGTCTTAGCACTAGCATCTGTTGAAACTACTGGGTTTCCATTTGCATCTAAGACAAATTTAGCACCGTCTGTTACTATTCCTTTTGAACCTGGTCCAGTAACTTCAATTTTTCCGTAGTTCTTAATGTAACCACCATTTATTGCAATTACCCCTTTAAGGTTTTGAGCATTACCTGTGATTACCCCTGTAGTTTCATTTATACCTACAGCTCCTTGATCTAAGTACATTCCGATTGAATTATCTCCTATCAGTTCAATTGTACCTCTATTGATAGCTTTAGATCTAGAACCAGTTGCAAACATTCCGATACCTTCTTTTTCTTGAACTTTAATTGTTCCGTTATTTATAACGTATCCCATATTTTCAACACGGTCAAAGTTTCCATCTGTTTTATAAACATTTCTACCTGCTGCCATACCTGCTGAGTACATCATATTTTGAGTATCTGACATACCTGTTGTAATTGTTCCGTAGTTTGTTGATGCAACATCTGGATTTGCTGAAACGATACCCACGTTTCCGTATCCTAAATTAATTGTTCTTCCTTTACTGTCAAAGTAAGCACTTGGGTTTAATCTTCTATTTTCTACATCATATGCAGATCTCAAGTCGATTGTTCCATAGTTATCAATGCTTCCTTTTGTGAAGTAAGCAGTATTGTAGTCACCGTTCATTGTTACGTGTGCATAAGTTGTACCTCTTGAATTCTTATCAGCTGATAAGTAGTACACTGCATTACCTTGTTCAAGTACTTCTTCAGGCACTTTTGGATCTGATGGAGCAGTTGATTTAACTTGTCCTCCAGCTGTTGTATTTGAAGCAAGTTTTATTGTAGGATTGTTAGTGCTGCTTCCGATTGTTACATTAGTAGTTGCAGTTCCATATTTATTTTCAGCCATAACGATACCGTAAGAGAATCTGTCAATATCCATGTCAGCACTTACATTTACGTTTCTGTCAGCATTTGATAAGTTTTCATTGCTTCCAATGTAAACTCCGACTGCCGCATCTGTCAATCTTCCTGGCAATAAATCTTTTGCTTGAGTATAAGCAGTTTGTCTATTTATTGGATATCCATTAGGGTTTGTAAGGATTGCTTTTCCTGTTGTTGTTTGAACATGTCCTAGAACAGTGTCATTTCCTACAAATAATTTAGTTCCATGTTGAATATCTACATTTCCGTCACCTGAGAAGATACCATAGTTATTTCTGCTGATTTTAATTACAGAGTCACTACCGTCAGCTTTTTTACCAGTTTTAACGTTATAACCATAAATTGCAAAGTTTCCTACGTTCTTACTTCCAGCTGCAGTTACATCTCCTACTGTGATATCATTATAGTTTTCAATGAAAGTATTGTATCTTGCATTTACTGTATGGTCATTTGCTACGATACCAATATTTACTTTCTTAAGGTCATCAGCTGTTACATCTTTTGCATCTTTATTCAATGAGTCATTTAATGTAATCTTACCGTGGTTAACAAGTCTTCCTCTGTTTACTATAGCCCCGTATTCTTTTTCATGTGTTACAGTTGTATTATGCTCTTTAATATTTCCGTAGTTTACAGCTGTATCAGTATTATCAGTATTTACAAGAAGAGCTGAAATTCCTTCTTTTGTTGCTCCTGTATTTGCAAATTCAATATCTAGATAGTTTGTAGCTGTTGTAGTAGCCCAAGTGTTAGTTGTTCCTTCACGGTTTAAAGTACTTCCAAATGCAACTGCATACCCTTGTGAATCATTGTCTCCTGTATAGTTATAGTATAATTTTCTAGTACTTGCTCCATTTACTCTGTCAGAAGATGTTGCAATACTTGAATCGTCAGTTACGAATACACCAATTCCTCTATTCTTAGTTTCAACATTAAGACCTTTAATAGCAGTATTTCCACCAAATGTGATTTCTGCACTTTCAGCATAAATTCCTATACCGTTATGAGAAGTTAATATATCCGCTTTGTTATTAGCAGCTGTTATATCCTTACCTTGTGTATTTAAGTGGATTTTTCCTCCTCTTCTAGTAGCGTCATCTACAGTTCCTGAATTATCGTGGTCTAATGCGATACCAATTCCTCTTGCAGTTTTGTTATCTCTAATTGAAGCAGTAGTTGAGTTAACTTTTATTAATGAAGGATCTGTTGTACTTTGCAAGTTATCGTAAGTTATTCTTACATCTTCCTGTTTAGCTGCTTTTCCATTGTATGTATTTACATCTGTATCTCCGCTATAAGTAGTATTTTGCGCGTAAATACCTACTGCTGTATTTCCTTCTACTGTAATCTTACCATCTGTATTTGAAATTGTAACGGCATTTGATCCGTATCTACCTTTAGAATTATTTGTATTATAAGCATCTCTTACATTCTTAGTAGAAATTCCAACAATACCGTAGTTATTTCCTGTAGGTCCTACAGCTGTTTCCGATGAAGCGTCAAATCCATTAGATGTTCTTAAAGCGCTAATTGTTCCTCCAGCAGTATAGATACCTGTTACCGTGATTTCAGAACCCTTAGCATTTGAAAGGATACTTCCATCAGTACCTACAATGGCATTACCATGGTCTACTTTTATAACACCTGCTTTAGTTCCATCTCCATTTGCAACAATACCGTTTGCAACGTTAACTGCTGTAATATTTGTTATATTTCCACCTTTGTTTGTTCCACCCCAAACATCGATTGTTCCGAAGTTTCTGTATCCAGATTCATCTGTATTGCTTCTTCTGTAAACAGCGCTAGGACTATTTTTTTCAGACCATCTGTAAAGTGAGTTTGCCATGCTTAACCCTTGACCAGCACGGTATCCTGAAGCAATATCTCCTTTTACATTTTTATTTGCGTTAATTGTAACAAGCGTACTTTCCATTGCAATATCGTTGAACGCATCATTTTCTCTAGTAGCTGGTGTTGTGAAGTTTGTTGCTATTTTGTTTTCAAGATTTACATCGTGATCTATACTGATATCACTGTTTATAAGTGAACTTGTAAATGCAAATCCTCCACCTTGTCTAGCTTTATAGACACCATCTGTTCCAGCCATTTTAGTTCCTGTATTATCTGTGAACTCATTTTTTATGTTGCTTGTTCCATTTCCTTGAAGACCTGCATATTTAGCCACACCTGCCAAATAACCAGCTGTTGTCGTTCTATTTTGATCACTATTCCATACAAGTCCTGTTGCACCATTTACCAATCCTAAGTCAATATTTCCTAAAATAGCGACATTTACATTTTTCATTCCACGGTATTTAGCTTCTGCAGAACCAGGACCAGTATATTCGCTGAAGTAGTCAGAATAAGATCCATTTAAGTCACCAGTTACTTCGTATGCAGTAGTAGCAACTCCATTTATTCTATCTACTCTAGTTGAAGCAGTTGCTGATTTAGTTATTGGTTTTCCTCCATCACCAGCATAGTAATAATGGTTTCCTGTAAGCAGTACACCATCATACATATCTATATTTGTTGTTCCATTAGTTGTAGGGTGTCCAAATGTGATTGAAGCAGTATCATTAAATATTGTGTTTCCACTTGCATCAGCCAAGTTAGTTCTTTCTACAAAGAACGGCGTTGTATTTGTATGGTCATTAGGACCTACACCTCTACCATTTCTTGTAGCCAATGCTGTTTTATCCATAGCAACACCTTTACCAACTAAACTTTTTCCATAATAATTTCCACTCGTAGTTACAGTATTTTCAGCATTGTTTTGGTTTACAATATTTCCTAGGAATCCTATTTGTCCATCAAATTCAGCATACAATGCTCCATTTGTTCCAGTTACAACTCCAACTCCTGCACTATTTGCAATAGTAAAGTCTACTGTTGATTTTGGTCTTCCTGAACCACTTGTAACAAGTCCCATTGCATTAGGATTTTCTGTTGTTCTTGGATCTAATCCTGTTGCATAAGCTGCCATACCGTAAATTAATGAAGTAGTTGAAGCTGATTGGTCAGTTCCTTCTACAGCTTTATTTGCTGCATTTGCAGTTTTAATATTTACTGTTGCTCCACCTGCTGCATACGCTCCTAAGTTTTCATAAGCATAACTAGCATTTGCTGAACCTGAACCACTGCCATGATGACGTATATTTAAGGCATTGCTATCAGCTGCTGTTATATCACCGTTTATTTCTACGTTAGAATATGCTCTGCTTAAACCATCTACCAATGTAGTAGAACCTGCCGCATAAGCTATAACTGATCTATAACCTCCAGCTCTTGTATTTTTAGCAGTTGTTGCAGTTCCATCAATTGCAGATTTATCATAACCATCAAATCCTACATGTATTTTTCCTCCATTTTCAGCACGATATGCCACACCTTTTCTAGATACCATGTCTACATGTGAATTTACTGTTATTAATGAACTAGTGTTATCTAATCCTCTTCCGTGTACATGAAGATTATGCTCACTATTTTTATGTATTCCATCTGCATAAGCTATAGTTGTTTCTTCAGAAGTATCTCTATCACCTGCTCCAAGTTCATATCCCCATTGGTGTTTACCAGAAACTCCAGATACTCCATCAGAAATTGTACCAGCAATTGTTAGCGGGTTACCAGCTCCACCAGCAGCAGTATTTTTCATTGTTACTCCAGTACCTTTTCCTGCGTATACAACTACACTTCTATATCCACTGCTTCCTACTCCCATATTAATATCAAGATTAAGATCAACTGCCGCAGCATCCTTTCCACCTACCATTGCAAGGTTTCCTCTAGCACTTTGTCCTGATATAGCATATACACCAAAGCTGTTTATTGATCTGCTATCTGTTCTTCCTAATTTTGGAGCACTTCCTGATAAATTATCTCCACCAATTACTCCTTGAACTTTAACTTTATCAGCTTCTCCTACCCAACCTGCAGATTGGTTAGAAGTAGTTATAGTACGTTTATTATTTGCAAAAAATAATCCAACGTTTCTATCTCCATCAATTTCAAGTGAATTAAAATTAAGTCCACCAGAAGTTTCTATCAGTCCTAAATTTGCAAATCCAATATTATCATTTCCATGTACTTCAAATACACCATGTCCATCTCCTGTATCTCCACCACCTGGCATTATAGTATTTCCATGGTTGATAGTTAACTTTTTAATTCCTCCTGTATTTACTATTCCTACATTATGCTGTTGATTTATATCAACATTACCATTATCTCGTGCTCTTTTTCCTACTCTTATATCAAAGTTCGCTGTAGCACTTCCTGCCGAAATCTCTGTTTGTACAGTATTATTAGCATCCCCACTTTGAATAAGTATTCCTGTATTATATTTACTTCCATCATCAACTCCTACCTTAAATAATACTGGACTACCGTATTTTCCCTTAAACGTAAGAGTTTTATTTGAAGTACCATAAGCAGTGTTAGTATTCATTGCGATTCCTGTTGCTCCACCGTTATACATATTAAAACTTGTATTTGGCTCAAAAGTCGCACCAGATGTACCTCTGCTTAGATAAAGTCCAGCACTTCTATTTCCATCGGAAGTAACATTATTTCCCTTTACACTAAAACTTGTATTAGTAATAGTAGGAGCAATTGTTGTACCAGTATCATCTATATTTATACCTGTTGAAGAAGTTCCTGTCACATCAAAGCTCGAATTTGTAACAGTCATTGCTGAAACTTTCGCTGAGGCTCCACTTCTATTCCCAATATATAATCCATTACTATCGTTACCACTAACATCAAAACTTGAATCAACATGTAGTGAAGCAGCATCCCCTGCAACCCATACTCCGTTACTAGTATTACCAGCTACTGTAAAACTTGCATCTATAACACTATTACCACTTGCTGCATTAAATAAAATACCGTTACTGTTATTACCTTGTATATTATAACTTCCATAAAAATTATTATTTGCTACAGTATTGTCTAGACGAATACCATTACTATTTGTTCCTCCTACAGTGAAACTTGCATTTATCGTTGAACCACTTAATGTACTTCCATTTGCCATATAGATACCATTTGAAGAAGCTCCAGACATGTTAAATGAGGAACCTTGTCTACTATACCCTACATTACCTAATGTTGCTCCATTATCTACAAAAATTCCGTGATTATTTGATCCTCCAAATGAATATTGGACTCCCGTAGAAGTAAGAGTACCACTTTTAATATATACTCCTGTACTTCTTGTAGATGTATTACCATTAAAATTATAATCCGATAGTGGATTTGTATTACCGTTATCTAAGTAAACCCCAACAAGATTATCTCCTAATAAACTAAAAGTACCATAAGCACCATCATTATATGCAAGAGTTAGTGCTCCTGCTGAAGAAACAGAAACTATTCCTGCATTTTCAGTACCTTTTATATCAAAGTTAGTATTGTATATATTTTGAGCTCCACTTCCACTAGCCAATATACCATTGTTACTTCTACCATCAATCTTAAATCCTACATCATGCATAGTCAAAGTTCCTGCTGTTGTATATATACCAGTATTACTAGCTCCTGCACCAAAAGGACCTGTTCCACTTATATCAAATTTAGAATTCGAACCATTATCAAAAGTAATATCTCCTGCTTTATTATTTATACCAATATTACTACCTGTACCTGATATATTAAATGCAGTTCCTGCAGCAGTAGCAAACGTAGCATTCCCTCCCGTATCTTTTAATATTCCATTATTACTAGCACCATTTACAGTAAATGTTGTTCTACTACCACCTTCAAAACTAACTCCATTACTTGTATGAACTCCATTATTAGCACTACCATTAAGTTCTATAGAATCATCATGTCCTCCTCTAAATATCAAAGTACCTGAACTAGTATTTCGTATCCCATTACTTGAACTACCATTTAGAGTTGCGTTAAAAGTATAAATGTTAGCCGTTCCTGAACTTTGTATCGCATTATTTCCATTTGGTGTATTTAAAACGAATGTTTCTGCAGTACCATTATATCCTACCTCAATAGTACCTGCGTTACTTATACCATTTAGTCCAGTATTATTTAATTCGTAACGATTTCCAGATAGCCATGTAGTATCTGTATCTACTCTAACTCCATTTGATTGTTTCCCATTTAAACGAAAAATGTTTCCACTTATAGTATTGTTACCAGATGCTGCTCTAATACCACTATGGTTAACTCCTGCAGCAACAGCTCCTTTATTATCATAATCTCCTATATTAACTGTTACTCCACTTACACTAACACCACTTGGGGCGGCGTTATTAAGTAGAATAGCTGCATCATGATTGAGCGAATGTGAAGCAGTATTTCTTCCTCCAGGATTATTCCTATTCCAAGAACCCCAACTTCCTGCTGGCCAAACACCTACCCAATTATGAAAATCATTAAGATCGCTATGTGTACCATTATTAACTAATACAGCAGTTCCAGAAGAAATTTGATTATGACCACCACTAGTCGTAATATTAACACTATCATAACTTGAAGTTGCTCTACCACTACCATGGTATACTTGCTCGTACGTATTAGTTGCAGCATTGTAGTATGAATAACCATAGGTATAATTATTATTTGTCCCAAAATTAATTGTTCCTCCTGATATGTTAGTTATCGGACCACTACTTAAAGAAGTCATCCCTTCAGCAGTATGATTATTTGCATTTAACATCTCAAGACGCGGTGTTCCAGTTGTAAGAATTCCACCAACTGACCCCGCATTAAATCCTGTACTATTCCCATTTGCATTAGCCGATGCTGTTGTTCTTATACTTCCTGACCTAAGAACATACGAACCTCCTGAAGTCAAGCTGTTGCCACCATAACTATAACGTCCATTATTTCTAGCAAAATTTGTGAAATTAGTTTGATATACATCATCATATATTTGAGTCCCATTTAGTGTATATCCCGGCATAGTAGTAGTATGTCTTCTGTCAACCCATTCATCAAGCTTAACTCTTCTGCCGTCATTAAACCAGTGAGCTGTTGGCGCTTCGTAAGTATAATTAAACTCTGGGTTACTAGGCACATCAATAGTGTTAAGACTAGTAACTGTTGGCGGAGTATAAGCCTCAAGAACGTTAGCTGGATTGATAGTCAATGAATTTGGCTCCTGATTACGAGGTATATTCAAGTTAGTTGCCCCATACAGGTGCTTGTTAGCATCGAATACATATTTAGTCAAATCATTATCTCTTCTATAAAATTCCAGGAACTTTCCTCCACGTCCTCTGTAAGTAGTTCCCCAGTCATTATTAGTAATTCCCATTCCAAATTGGTAAGAAGCCCATGGACTCTTTATAACTTGATCCCCTTGTCTTAAAAGTTGTACAAGTTCGCTTTCAGCCCATCTTAAAGATTTTTCATTTTCTTTTCTAGCACGCATAAATGACTGTCGCAGCTCAGTAATTGTGTCATAGGTTTGCGCAGTAATTTCTTGCTGCTCAGTATCTACATCCACTACATCCGCTCTCAAGCTTGGAGCAAAGCCAAGAAGTCCTGTTACTAGGAAAGTGATTAATAGGCTGTCAGAATAATGTACATCTTTACATCTTTTTACAAACGATCGCAAATCTTTAGCAATCTGTCGTAAATTATTACTCATATCTTCCTCCTTAAAATTACGCAAATAGTTCTAATTAACTATTTGACAGTATTAACGTTTCGTTCCGAAACACAGTATCAAAATAGTCTTAAATTAAAAAATTATAACAAAAGGTAAAAACAAAGTTCTAAGGCATTGAAAATTCATCAGGAAATGATAAAAATGATATGTAGAATTAAAAATACTCAAGAATTCCTCTAAGTGATTTATTTAGTGATAATTTTTTATTTTTGTCAAGATGATTGATAGTGATAAAAGTGATTTCAACAAATATAAAAATTAACAATTTTTATAAAAATCCCAGCGTAAAAATTCGCCAAGATTAACGAATGAACTTACTTAAAAGCAATATTCAATTCGTGCTAATCCTTAAGTATCCCAAACATTCTTCATTTTTGATAAAATTTCTAATTCAATTCAAATAATAAAAACCTCGTGTTTGTTAATACAACTATAAAATCATCCATATAAATTTATTTATTCTTATAATAGAAAAGCACATAATATATATCCAAAATAAGTGAAATCTTATTTTTTTTATATTATGTTAAATTAGTCCTAAACGATTTTGTTGTGCATTTATAATAAAAGAGCATAAAACTTAGTTTTTTTATTTCCAAAATTATGAAATTCCTTATCAAAAAACTTATATTAAAATTTTTACTCCCATCCTTATAACTTTTTCAAAATCCCTTATAAAATCAATGTTTTTAGCATAACGGATACAATAGCTCAACTTTACAAAACTTACTCTTCCTCAAGATTTTCCTTTTTTTTATTTATAAAATTATTAAATCCGTATTATTTTACAAAGACTATTGAAACAATCTTAGTATACCCTATCAAACAGAATATGTCAAGTTTTTTCGGCATAAAACACTGTTTTTTTATATTTTTTTAATGTTAATTTAAGTGAAAAAAAAACTTATTTCCATCAACAATTTGGCAAAATATGATATAATTTTTAGTGTTGCCCCTATGGATAAACTTATTATAAATAAAAAAAACTTATAAAATATTAAATTCTATAAGTTTCAAAAATAATTTTTATTTTTTGTTAAAATTAACTATTTAACAACTTGCCATTTATTGTCGCTTCCTTTTCTAAATTTAACTGTAGATGTAGCCAAATTTATCTTTTTAGTACTTTTCAAGTAGTTATACTGTAACTTTATATACTTTTCAATGTCAACTTCCACTTCATCCTTGCTGTTGTCAACTTTTGTTACATACTTGCTCGCATTATCTCCTAAATATTTGTCTAAAGCCTTCTCATCATATCCTTTTACCAAAAATACAACTTCTCCATTATTCCCATTTTCATTTACTTGATACACAGAAACTTCAAATTGCTCAATAAGCATCGTATTTGAATCTTCCCATTGCTTTTTCAATGAGGAATTATTTGCTTTTGCCACATATTTATCCACATCTGGATTTATTGATTTCAACATCTTTCTTGAACCGTAATTTGAAATTTCCTGCAGAACCTTTGCATAATCTTCAGCAGCGGCATTCAAGGAATCATATTTCTTAATCTCCGCAGATTCTTTTCCAGACGGTGCCGCCTTTGATATACTTGGCACAGCTATCAATCCTCCAAAAATCATTACCCCCATCATTATTTTTTTTACTTTTGCAAATTTTGCCATTTTACTTCTTCCTCCATTTTATAAATTCTATTTTTCTTCCTATCATACTGCAGGTTATTTTTATTAATTATGAAAAAAAGTAATAAATTTTTTTATGCTTTCCTCTTTTACATAAAAAAATTCTTCTATAGACTTTTCTTCAAAAGCCCTATAATTTTTTTCCAGCTCCTTTACTGCCATTCTCAAAATTTCTCCTTTTCTAAGTCGTTGAGAAATTCCAAAAAATGCTCGCTCCAAAAAATCAACATCTTTGTAATTTGACATTATTTTTTCACTTTTAATCCATTTAAATGTTCCTGCAAATTTCTTTGGAAAAAAACTCTC
This sequence comes from uncultured Leptotrichia sp., assembly GCA_963517565.1. Taxonomy (GTDB): domain Bacteria; phylum Fusobacteriota; class Fusobacteriia; order Fusobacteriales; family Leptotrichiaceae; genus Leptotrichia. Next base: position 70,943 of record CAUQGN010000006.1, read on the forward strand.
ATTTTTAGATACATTATACAGTATCTTTTTTTCAATATTATTAATATTTTCATTGAATAGCCTATCAAAATTTTTAGCTAAAAAATGATCAATAATCATATCCGACACTATCCCTTTAAAAATTCCAAACTTCTCCACAAGCAGTTCATTCAGAAAATTCTCATTCCTATCGGAAATTCCATCAATCATCCGATGTAGTACAATCCCTTCTTTCAATTCTTCGGGAAGTTCTATTTTATCAACCAGCCCCTTGTAAAAATCTCCCGCAAAATTTCCATACAGCGTTTTTTTATTTGCCTTTTCGTCAATTTTGAGCGAAATTAGCGAATGTGCTAAAAAATTCATAATATTTTCTCTTTCCCGCTTTACTTTTAAAACTAAACCAGATTAAACCATAAAAATTAAAGAAATTTAGAATTTTTCCTATTTTTTTATAATTTCAAAAATAATTTAATCTAGTAATTTCCGTTCTAAAAAATTCCATTAATTATTTCTTATCCAGTTCATCAGCAAATCTGAATCCCTGATCTTCCAAGTCCTGTTTTGATGTATTATAGAAATTTTCGTAAATTCTTGCAATCATTTCCTTATATGAAGGTAATTGTGGTGTACCATTTTCTTCACGCCATTCTATCGTATCTTTTTCGTGAAATTCCACTCCTTCCTCCACTTTTTTCGCATTGTAAGTATCTTCAAATACAAATGTGTCTAACGGAACTCTTGGTTTTACTCTTGTCAATTTTCTTTCAACAGGCACTCCGATAGTAGTTCCGACAATTGGAAATACATATTCTGGAAGTTCCAGCATTTTTATAAATTCCTTTGTTGCTTTTCTTATTGCCCCAATTACAGTAGTCCCATATCCAAGTGCATGAGCCGCAGTTTGCAACGAGTTTACAATAATTCCAGCGTCCACTGCACCAACTAGCACTCCATCCGCAGATTTTGGTCCAATATTTCTCTTTCCAATAGAATTTGCCGCATAAACTCCACGATGAAAATCAACTAAGACGAATACAAAAACGCTAGCCTCTGCAATGTGTTTCTGTCCTCCACAGAGTTCTGCAATTTTTGCCAATTTTTCCTTGTCTTTTATGACAATTAACGAAGTCTGCTGTCCATTAACTGAATTTGCCGCCCTTTGAGCAGTCGCAAGTATTGTCTTTAAATCTTCTTCCTTTATCTTTTCCCCTGTAAATTCCCTTACAGAACGTCTATTTTGCAATTGTTTTATTATTTCATTCATTCAAATCACTTCCCTTTTTAAAATTTGTTTAATTAATGTTATCACATTATATTTGTATTGTCAAACTATTTGAAAGCATTAAATTTCTTCAAGATTATAACGATATAAACCAGGAAAAATCATTATTTTGATATAATGACTATAATTTAAAAATTTAGTTTCAAAGTGGTTTTACTATGGCGTTTTTTATGGTATAATTGGTTATTATAAGCATTTTTAATGCCTTACCTTTTATAAAAATGAAAGAGAAAAAAATGTCAAAAAATAAAATAATAACTAACCAAACTTGTGGAAAACTTTATATTGCTGGAGAATATTCCATTCTAACAGCTGGACAAAGTGCAATCATAAAAAACATAAACCTTTTTATGACTTCAAAAATAAATTTTGATGATAAATATACAATTTTTTCAGATATGTTTGATTATGTCGTAACGCTTGAAAAAACGGCTTTCGATAAAAAAGCTTTACAAAATTTTGACAAAAATTATTCACTCATCTGTGAAACAATATCCGTTATGACTGAATATTTAAAATTTCAAAATTTGGAAATCGAGCCTTTTAATCTAGAAATTAATGGAAAAATGGAAATAGATAACAAAAAATTAGGAATTGGCTCAAGTGGCAGCGTTGTTGTTTTAACAATAAAATCTATTTTAAGCCTATACAATCTAAAAGTTTCAAAGGAAATACTTTTCAAACTGTCTTCCTATGTGCTGCTAAAACGTGGAGATAACGGATCTATGGGCGATATAGCCTGTATTTCCTACGAAAGCTTAATTTTTTACAGATCTTTTGACAGAAAAAAAATTAGTGAGTTAATGAAAAACGAAACTCTGAAAAATATTCTAAAAACTAACTGGAATTACGAAATTTCCGAACTTCACTTTAACAAAAACAATTTAAATTGTAATTTTTTAGTCGGCTGGACAAAAGAACCTGCTATTTCTAGTAATTTAATAAACATTGTAAAAAGTTCCATTGATGAAAACTTTTTAAAAGATGTAGAAAATATCGTACAAAATTTGAGAATTGCCATGAAAAATGGAGATAAGCCAATGATAAAAAAATGCATTAATGAAAATGGGAAATTACTTCAAAACTTACATGAAAATATTTATAGCCAAAAATTATTAAAATTAGTAAATTCTGCTCAAAAACTAGATATTTGTGCCAAAAGTAGCGGTGCTGGCGGTGGAGATTGCGGAATTGCCCTTTCCTTTAACAAAAATGATACAAAAACTATTATTGATAGATGGGAAAAATTCGGAATTGAATTGCTGTATGCTGAAAAATTATAAAAAATATTAATTTTATAAATTTAGCTTTATATCATTAAAATAAATATCTTTCTTTTATTTATTTTAGCAGGATTGCTCATTGCCGCAAATCCTGCACCTATGGCTAGACTCCGACTTTTATTTGCCCAACTTCGAAACTCCTCCTTTCAGTCGTCAAACAGTCGTAGTTGAACAAATAAAAGCTCCGTCAATTTATTAAAATTATATTTATTATTTGAAATACCAAGTTTTTTAATAATTTCGTTATTTAAATGGAATTCAATTCACTAATTCCTTTACGTATCAAAAAAGAAAAAATATATGATATATTAATTAAAAATAAAAATAGGAGAAATATGAAAAATAGAAAAGATGATCATATCAAGTATGCATTGGAACACGAAAGTGATTATAACAGCTTTGACGATGTTGAACTTATTCATAGTTCCATTCCAAAATATAATCTGGATGAAATTGATTTATCAACTCATTTCGCAAGCCACGATTTTGAATTTCCATTTTTTATTAACGCAATTACAGGCGGAAGTGAAAATGCGAAAAAAATTAATCAAAAACTGGCAAAAATCGCAAATGAATGCAATTTGTTATTTGTAACAGGCTCGTATAGTGCCGCTCTAAAAAATTCTGATGATGATTCATTTAAGATTGTAAAAAAGGAAAATCCAGATTTACAGCTTGCCACAAATATTGGAATTGATAAAAATTATACAGCTGGAATTACTGCTATAAAGGCTCTAAATCCACTATTTTTACAAGTTCACGTAAATCTGATGCAAGAATTAATTATGCCAGAAGGCAGCCGAAATTTTAACGAATGGGAAAACAATTTAAAAGAATTTGTCCAAAATATAGAAATTCCTATTATTTTAAAAGAAGTTGGATTTGGAATGACTGAAGATACCATAAAACAAGGAATTAGGCTGGGAATAAAGACTTTTGACATAAGCGCACGTGGTGGCACAAGTTTTGCCTTTATCGAAAATATGCGACGTGAAAATAGCCTTGATTACCTTAATAACTGGGGACAAACTACTGTTTCCTGCCTTTTAAACTTAAAAGATTATACTGACAAAGTGGAAATTATCGCAAGTGGCGGTGTAAGAAATCCCCTGGATATGATAAAATGCCTTGTTTTGGGGGCAAAAGCTGTCGGTCTTTCCAGAACGATTTTAGAATTGGCTGTAAAATATGATGTTGAAAACATAATCAAAATTGTGGAAAACTGGAAAACTGAATGCAAAATGATAATGTGTGCCTTAAATGCAAAAAATATTAAAGAATTACAAAATACAAAATATGTTTTGTATGGAAAAACATTGGAATTTTCCATGCAAAAATTTTAATAAATCTGCTGATAACTTAACTGTATATCAAAAATTGATTTTAAATGAATATAATTAAAGAAAGAGAGTTAATTAATGAAAAAAAAAATTATAGTTTATGATTTTGACAAGACAATCTACAATGGAGAAACTGGTGTTAATTTTTCCACATTTTATTTAAAAAAATATCCACTAAAATCTATTTTATTTTTGATAAAATATTCAAAGGATTTACTTTTTTATCTAATAAAAATAATAAATTTGACTACATTAAAAGAAAGATATTTTGAATTCTTAGAAAGCCATTCCAGAGAAGAAATTGAAAAATTAGTCGCAGATTTCTGGGAAACTAAAAAACATAAAATTTACCCATGGATAAAAGATGAGCTGGAAAAAAACAAAAAAGAATGCGAAATGGTTATTGTATCTTCTGCTAGCCCATTATTCCTAATAGAAAAATTTTTATTATCACTTGGCTACGACAAAGTCTTTGGCACAAATTTTATAAACGACAACAAGGAAACTTTCATTGCTAAAATTGATGGGGAAAATAATAAAGGCGATGAAAAAGTAAAGAAATTGAACGAATGGGCAAAACAAAATGATTTTGAGTACGAAATCACAGAATTTTATTCTGATAGCTTGGCAGACAAGCCACTTTATGATATTTCCAAAAAAACATACTGGATTAAAAATGGAGTTAAACTGGAGGGAATGCCACCTCGAAAAACATTATTTGATAAATTATTTTGGAAATAATATTTTTGTACTAAACACCATTAAAAAATAGCAATAAGATTCTATAACGATTAATTTGATCCTTGTTAAAAAAATTTAAATCTAATTTTTAAGTATCCACCTTAAAGACTTTTGTAATTTTATTTATAAATATTATGATTAATAAATATTTTTTCTTAATTTTATTTATATGTTTTTTTTTAACGTAAGGGCATCAGACACCATGTCCTTTTTCGCAATAACAGTTATTTTAACATATTTAACTGACTGCTACTTAAAAATAATGGCGAAACGTTCTACGAACTACCCCACTTTACGCAAAACTTTCTTATAAAGAAAAAATAAAACTCGCTTCGTAAAAACTACGCTCACTTTCGCAAACAAGAGTTATTTTAACATAAATAAGTTTTATCATTATAAAAATTATAGCGAAAGAAATACCTTCGTATTTAGTTATTTTTCCTTTAACGAAATTTTGCTTATTTAATATTTTCAAATGTAAAAGCCTAAAATTTAAATATAATAATTTTTATAATTTAATATAGAATGTCGTGATTTTTTTGGAATGAAAACGACTGTTTGAGCGTCAGCGAGTTTCGTTTTTATTTCAAAAAAATTCTTAGACAAGCTAGGGTTGCAAGGGAAATGGCGATTGATTTCCCTTGCTTATGTAAAAAGGAAAAATATGAAATTATGAAAAAATATTTATTAATAACAAGCAGTTTTTCAAACCCCAAATAAAAATCCCTTATATGAATACTTAATGATTAATTTTAATTAAAGAATATTTTATAAGTACAACGATTGTAAACAGCACAATCTTGTAAAAAAAATCTTTAATTCCATAAATTTTCTGATTTCTGCTATTTAAATGGGAAATAGTATTAATTAAAGTATAAAAACTATAAAAAGGGAACTATTCTAATTCTACCAGAACTAGACATAATTCCCTATTTTTATTGCCTTCGTAAATTCTTTTCTAAAAATTAAACTGTTAACAATTCTTTTTCTTTTTTGCTCAAAGCATCGTCAACTTGTGCGATAAATTTATCAGTTGATTTTTGTACTTTTTCTTCACTTGATTTTAGTTCATCTTCTGTAATTTCGCTGTCTTTTTCAAGTTTTCTAAGTTTATTATTTACATCTTTTCTTACGTTTCTGATTGCAACTTTTCCTTCTTCAGCTTCTTTTTTTACCATTTTTACATATTCTTTTCTACGATCTTCTGTAAGTTCTGGCACGACAAGCCTAATAACTTTACCATCATTTGATGGATTAAATCCTAGATTTGCCTGTAAAATAGTTTTTTCAATTACTGGGATTAATGTTTTATCCCAAGGGTCTATTACTAATAATCTAGCTTCTGGAGCTGAAACTGTTCCAACTTGATTAAGGGGAGTTTGAGCACCATAAGCTTCTACTGTTACTCCATCAAGCATAGAAACGCTTGCACGTCCTGCTCTTACGTGAGAAAATTTATCTTTTGTATTTTCCAAAGATTTTTGCATTTTTTCTTCAGCTTCTTTTAAAATTGAATCTAACATTCTTACCACCTTTTTATTTTTTATTAAAATATTTTGTTTTTTTTATTTTGTTTTATATCAATTATTTTTTTACAGTTGTTCCTATATTTTCACCTTGTGCCATTTTCAAGATATTTCCTTCTTCCAAAGCATTAAATACCACAATTGGCATTTGATTTTCCCTGCATAGTGAAAGTGCTGCCGTATCCATTACTCCTAAATTTTTTGAAATAGCTTCATCAAAAGTTACTGTGTCGTATCTTACAGCGTCATCAAACTTCATAGGATCCTTATCATAAATTCCATCAACTTTTGTTCCTTTCGCAAGTACATCTGCCTGAATTTCCACAGCTCTCAATGCTCCCGAAGAATCTGTCGTAAAATAAGGATTGCTTGTTCCACCTGCAAAAATAACAACTCTTCCTTTTTCCAGATGTCTTATTGCTTTACGTCTAATATAAAGCTCAGCTACTTGCGGCATTTGAAGTGCTGTCATAACCCTTGTTGGTACTCCTATGCTTTCAATTGCATTTTGCAATGCAAGTCCATTCATGATTGTTGCAAGCATTCCCATTGTATCTCCAATCACTCTGTCAAATCCTTTTTCCATCCCGCTTATTCCACGAAAAATATTTCCACCACCAATAACGATAGCAATCTGCACACCTTTTTCATGCACATCCTTTATCTGTTTTGCAAAACTTTCAAGCACTTCATTTGAAAAACCAAATTCCTTGTTCCCTGCAAGCGCTTCTCCACTCAGTTTTAATAATATTCTTTTATATTTAAGCATTATAGGAACCTCCATGAATTTTATATAGGTTATAATAACCTCCGTTTAAAAATTTACGAAAAAATAAGGGGATGATTCCCCTTATAATTAATTTCCAGAAATTTGTGCAGCTACTTCAGCAGCGAAATCTACTTCTTCTCTTTCGATTCCTTCTCCAACTTTAAATCTGTCAAATGAATTTATTGTACTTGGGGCAATAAATTGTTCGATAGTAACGCTGTCATCTCTAACATATTTTTGTTGTACTAAACAGTTTTCTTCATAGAATTTTCTCATTTTTCCATCTAATATTTTTTCAATGATATTAGCTGGTTTTCCTTCTGATTCTAACTGATGTCTTGCGATTTCTTTCTCTCTTTCCAAATCATCAGCTGTAACTTCTGATTTATCCAAATATTTTGGATCCATTGCTGCGATATGCATTGCAACACCTTTTGCTTTTTCAATGTTTTCAGAAGTAGCTTCTCCATTAACATTTAATAATACACCAATTTTTCCACCTAAGTGAATATAAGTTTCAATGAATCCGTCAGTTGAAACAACTTTTAATCTTCTAATATTCATGTTTTCACCAATTTTAGCGATTAATTCTGTCAAATGAGTTTCAACAGTTTTTCCTTCAAGTTCAAATGCTTTTAATTCATCTTCACTTGTCAAGTCATGGCTTAAAGTCAATCCTACCAATTTTTCTCCAAAAGATTTAAATTCATCATTTTTAGCAACAAAGTCAGTTTCAGAGTTGAATTCCAAGATAGCACCTTTTTTTCTATCTTCAGAAATTGCTGCAAATACCAATCCTTCCGCTGCAACTCTTCCAGATTTTTTAGCTGCCTTAGCAATTCCTTTTTCTCTTAACCAGTCAATTGCTTTTTCAATATCTCCATCATTTTCTTGTAAAGCTTTTTTACAGTCAAGCATTCCTGCTCCTGTTCTTTCTCTTAATTCTTTAATAAGTGCTGTTGTAATTGCCACTTTATTTCCCTCCTATATTTTTAATTTTTTTATTTATTTAATTCTCCATCTAACATCATTAATAGTTGTTCTATATGTTTACTAAAAGAACCTTCTTTTTTTGCTCCATCCAATGCCTTTTTTGCCCAGCTTTCTGCTTCTTTAAACTTTTTAGTTTCAAAATATCCCATTGCTAAAAACCATTGTGCTTGTGTATTCCCTTTTTTCGCAAGTGGTAAAAGAAATTTCTCTGCTTCCGCATATTTTTTTTGTTCAAAATATGTTCCAGACAGCATTTCTATAATAAAGTAATCTTCTTTATCAAATTCTAAAAACTCTTTTGCATATTTTTCAGCTTGTCTAGGATGCCCAGAATCATAATAAAAAGCTGCTAGTCTAAATATCGCATAAGCATTACCAGTCAATGCTTCGGTTTTACTTATTCTAAGTTCCCTAAGCCCTCTTTCCGAATAGCTTCCTTGTGATAATTCTTCAAAATATTTATCAGCCTGTTTCCTTTTGACTCCTTTTTTTTCATTTGCATATAAAAGAACATAAGAATATTTACCAGTATCATCATCACCTAATTCAATAGCTTTTGAAAAATATTTGTCAGCTTCTTTTGTATTATTCTCTAAAACATATAATGATCCCATAACTTCGTATGCATAAGCATCATCTGGATATTTTTCAATGTATTTTTTCATTAGGGCAATTAAACCTTTATTATCGTTTTTTTCCTGCATAGCTCGGAAATTTTTTCTAAAATCATCTTTTTCTTTTGCATAAGTACTCATAAATTTTTCATAATCTGGTACATGACTAACTTCATCCAGCATTAAAAACTTATCTTCCCTATCAGTGCTTAATTTACGTTCGGTATTTACATTTGCACCTAGAACACTTAAACTTGCTACTAAAAATAGTCCAACTAAAAATTTTTTCATAGTTTTCACCATTCCCTCTATTTCTTATTTTGCTTAATGATTAACTTATTATTCACAAAAATTATTTTGAAATATTTTTTAGTATATTCAAAATTTCTGGATTTTTATTATCAAATTCTAAAAAATCCTTTGCATATTTTTCTGCCATCTTATAATTTTTAGTACCATAATAATGGAGTGCTAATCGGTATGTTGAATAAGCATTACCAATTAATGCCATTTGTTTGTGTTCTCTAAGCTCTTTAAGTTTGTCATGCGTAAAACCAGCATCCGATAATTGCTTTTCATATTTGTCTACTATGCTATTTTTTTCATTTTTCTCTTTAACAGTCAAATTTAATGATTTTAGAGAATCTTCATCACTATATAATAAAAACAGTGAGTACACTCCTGTGTCATTATCTCCTAACTCAATTGCTTTTAAATAATACTTCTCTGCCTCTTTTGGATTACCTAATACATCATAATCAGTTCCTATCTCCTCATAAGCATAAGCATCATTTGGATATTTTTTAACATATTCTTTTAATAATGCAATTAAATTTTTCTTATCTCTCTTTTCAGTTAAAGCCATATATTTATTTTTAAATTCTGTTTTTTCTTTTGAATAAATATTCATAAGGCTTCCGTCTACTGCAAAATACTGGTTATCTATATTTGCCGTATAATTTGAAGTGCTTGTAGTTTTTTTCTGACTTTTTGCACCCAAAACGCTTAAACTTGCTACCAAAAATAATCCGATTAAAATTTTTTTCATAATTTTCACCATTCCCTTTATTTTTTATTTAATTCTTTTAATTTTGAATTTATTTGATTCAGCAATTCTTTTACTGCTTTAATATCATCTGGCTGTTTTCTTTCAGGTTTTTCCAGCGTCTTTTTAGCCCAGTTTTCTGCTTCCTTAAGATTTCCAGCGTGATAATATCCAAGCGCTAAAAGATACTGTGCCTGCATCATTCCTTTTTTAGCGAGCGGTAAAAACAATTTTTCTGATTCTGCATATTTTTTTTGAGCAATGTATGCGTTGCTTAGAAACATTAAATTATCTAAATTTTCCTTATCAAATTCCAAAAATTCCGTAGCATATTTTTCTGATATTTTATAATTTTCATAATTATCATAATAAGCAGCTAATCCAAATATCGCCTTAGCACTTCCTAGTAATGCCCCAGTTTTAGAAGCTCTAAGAATTTCAAGGCTGTCATATGATTTGAATCCTTCTTTTTTCAGTTCTTCATAATATTTCTCAACAAGTTTTGATTTTTCTTTATCATTGTTTAATTCTTTCTTGCTATACAGAACAACTAAAGAAAATTTCGCTGTATCATTATCTCCCAGCTCCATAGCTTTTAAATAATTTTTTTCTGCTTCCTTAAAATTATTCGCTGCCATATACATTGTACCTAGAACTTCATAAGAATAAGCATCGTTTGGATACTTCTGAATATATTTTTTTAGTAGCACAATAAAATTTTTATAATCATTCTTATCTTGGTAAAGGTCCCACTTATCCTTAAATTCCTTTTTTTGTTTTGAAAATAGGTCTTCATACTTAGAATCCAATTCATAATGATACCAAACATAATCTATATCACGCTGCATTGGTACTTTTCCTTTATTCACACCCAACACACTTAAACTTGCTATTAAAAATAATCCAATTAAAACTTTTTTCATAATTTCTCATCCTTTCCTTTTTATTTCCTGACCAATAGAAATATGAGTTTATTTTCTTATTTTTTTAATTGCTATTTTACGAGAACAGGGGAATGGCTTTATTCCCCTATTGTTTTTATTTGATTTTTTAGATTATATTTCAAATTATGCTTCTGTAGTTTCTTCAGTAACTTCTTCTGCTGCTTCAATGATTTCTTCGTTTACAGGAACTTCTACTTCTGCTCCTTCAACAACATTTTCAATTCCACCGTTTCCTTCAATTGCAGCATTTGCAATAACTTGTGCAAATAATTTTACTGATCTGATAGCATCATCATTTGCTGGAATTCTGTAAGTTACTAAATCAGGATCTACATTTGTATCAATTAATGCGATTACAGGGATTCCTAATTTTTTAGCTTCTTCTAACGCTAAGAATTCTTTTTTGATGTCGACTACAAACAATGCAGCTGGTAAAGTATTCATTTCTTTGATTCCACCAATATTTTTAGAAAGTTTTGCCATTTCTTTTCTTAATAATCCAGCTTCTTTTTTAGTGTATGCTTCATCTAAAGTTCCATCTGCATCCATCTCTTCAAGTTCTTTTAATCTTTTTACTCTTTTTTTGATTGTATCCAAGTTAGTTAAAAGCCCACCTAGCCATCTGTGATTTACATAGAATCCTCCAGCTCTTTCAGCTTCTTCCTTAACTGCTTCCTGAGCTTGTTTTTTAGTTCCTACGAATAATACTTTTCCACCTTCTTCAGAAATTTGTCTTACAAATTCGTAAGCTGCTTCAGTTGCTCCTAAAGTTTGGTGTAAATCCAAAATGTGGATTCCATTTCTTTCTGTAAAAATGTAAGGTTTCATTTTAGGATTCCATCTTTTTGCCTGATGTCCAAAATGTGCTCCTACTTCTAATAATTGTTTCATTGTAATTACTGCCATTACGTTTTTCCTCCTAATTTTTTTGGTTTTTCTCCCACTTTTCCTTAAAAGACAGATTGTAATTTTTATTTTTTATTTTATAATTTCTTTAATAATACTTTTTATAAAACTAAACTTTAAAATTCCAACACCCTATCTTTAAACAATACAAAGTGTGATTAATCGTTGTATTTTAACATTTTTTTATAACTTTTGTCAATACTCTAAAAACTTTCTATCAATTTTACTTGGTCATCAAGTAAAACTGTTCGCATTTTTTCATTTCTTTCCTGTTTTAATTCATTATATTTCGCAATGAAACTTTCTTCTGTTAATCTTTGATCTTTCAATTTATCAACTTCACGTTTAAAATCACGTTCATATTTTAAAATACGTGATTTTTGCTCATTTGTCAAATTAATACTGTCAACAAAATTTTTGACTTTTTCATTTTTTTCATCGAATAATGCCTTTTGTGAGTTTATATAGGAATTATAGGCTTCAAACTGTTCATTTGTCAAAATTTTTGCAATTTCCCTGTATCTTTCCTGCTCTATTTTACCAATTTTTATTTTTTTCTTGTCAAACTGTATTAATTCTTTTTCTACTCCTTCAGCTTTTTTTTGATATTCATCAAATATTTTTGATAACTTTATTTGCTGATTTTTATTAGCATGTATAACTTTAAACAAATCACTTTTAGAAATTTTTACACTATAGATTTTTTCATAATAGTCCTCATAGGAATAGGATAAAATGCTTATTCCCATTACCAATGTAAATAAAAGTGCTATTTTCTTTACTTTATTCATTCTCATCCTTTCATTAATTCATAATTCAATTTTTAAATTTTTTAGACATTTTCTAGTTATTTGAATTATTGTAGTTTGGCGCTTCTTTTGTAATTATAACGTCGTGAGGATGGCTTTCCTTCAGCCCTGCTCCTGTTATTTTTACAAATTTTCCATTTTCTTTTAAATTTTCAATTGTCGCTGTTCCACAGTATCCCATTCCCGAACGAAGTCCACCGCAAATTTGATAAACTGTATCCTTTAATGCACCTTTATATGGAACCATTGATTCAATTCCTTCTGGAACTAATTTTTCTGTTGCTGCTTCAAGCTGAAAGTATCTGTCGCTGCTTCCTCTCTTCATTGCCGCAAGTGATCCCATTCCTGCATAAGTCTTAAATTTTCTTCCGTTATACAAAATTTCTTCTCCTGGTGCTTCATCAGTTCCCGCAAGCATTCCTCCCAGCATAACGCAGTCCGCTCCAGCTGCAATAGCTTTTACAACATCTCCAGATAATTTTATTCCACCATCAGCAATAAGTCCGATTCCTTTATCTTTACAAACTTCCGCAATATTCATTACAGCTGAAATTTGTGGTACTCCAACTCCTGACACAACTCTAGTCGTGCAGATTGAACCTGGTCCAACTCCGACTTTTACTGCATTTACTCCTGCTTCTATCAAGTCAATCGCTGCCTCTGGAGTTACGATATTTCCCCCAATAATGTCTAAATCAGGGAAAGCCTCTCTAATTTCCTTTATTTTATTAATAACTCCTTTTGAATGTCCATGTGCCGAATCAACAGCAATAATGTCAACTCCAGCTTCTACTAGGGCTGCAACTCTTCTTACTGTATCAGTTCCAACTCCAACTCCTGCTCCCACTCTAAGTCTACCGTGTTCATCTTTCGCAGCATTAGGATAATTTATAACATTGTCAATATCTTTAATTGTAATCAAACCTTTTAATTTAGTACCTTCTACGATTGGCAATTTTTCTATTCTATTTTCCAGAAGAATAGATTTTGCACCTTCAAGGGTTGTTCCGACAGGTGCTGTTACCAAGTTATCTTTTGTCATAATATCTACAACTTTTAATGATAAATCTTCTCTATATTTTAAGTCACGGTTAGTAATAATTCCTTTTAAATTACCGTCATTATCAACTACAGGAAGCCCCGAAACTTTATAATTTTTCATCAAGTTATTTGCATCTTTTAAAATAGCATCTTCCTTTAACGTAATTGGATTTGTAATCATTCCGCTTTCATATCTTTTTACCTTCGATACTTCTTCAGCCTGTCTTTCAATAGTCATATTTTTATGAATAAATCCGATTCCGCCTTCTCTTGCAAGCGCAATTGCAAGCTTTGATTCTGTAACCGTGTCCATTGCGGCACTTAGTATTGGTATATTTAATACTAGTTTTTTTGTTAAATTCGTTCTTAACGATACTTCGTGCGGTACCACGTCCGATGCTTGTGGAATTAATAGTACATCATCAAAAGTTAATCCTTCAGAAATTACAATTTTGTCTTTTTGACTCATTTTAAATATCCTCCTTATTCTGTGTTTAAAATTTTAATTATTTTATCCTGCAAATTCAGTAAACCAATCAAATTTTTACAAAAACTCTTTTTTAAATTATACTATTTTAGCACGAAATAAACCATAATTTCAATACTTTTTTTCAAAAGATTTTTACTTTTTATGTTAATTTTAAATATTAAATAAAAGCAGAGGTTTCCAGAAGCACTTGTCCGCCATCCACAATTATTGTCTGTCCTGTAATAAATCCAGCTTCACGGCTTGCAAGAAAAACTGCAGTATATCCTATATCTTCAGGTTTTCCCAAAGTATATACTGGTATTACTTCTTTTATCTGCTTCATATAATTTTTACCATTTTCCATTTTTAGCAGCCCGTCACTTAAAATATTTCCTGGCTGAATTGCATTTACAGTAATTCCATATTTTGCATATTCTATTGCAGCACTTCGCATAAATCCAAGCTGAGCAGACTTGCTCGCCCCATAGTGTGCCCATCCTGACAGCCCTGTAATAGGCCCTGTAATTGATGAAGTTAGTATTACTCGTCCATAACTTTGTTTTTTCATATATTTTAGTGCTGCCTGCGTTACAAAAAAAGTTCCTTTTATATTTATATCTTGGACTTCATCCCAGTCTTTCTCGGTCATATTTTCAATACTTTTTCTAGGAAAAATCCCTGCATTTGAACAAAGTATGCTAATTTTTCCATATTCTTCGTAAATACTTTGAATAGTATACTGAACTAAGTCTTTATTTGTAATATCAAAATGACGAAAGTCAACTCCCATCTCATTTGCGACTTCTTTTCCTTTATTTTTATCAATATCTCCTATAATCACTTTTGCTCTTGCTTGCTTTAACGCCTTTACAATTCCTTTTCCAATACCTTTTGCCCCGCCTGTAACAAGAGCAACTTCCCCAGCCAAATCAAACATTTAAATCACACCTCTCATCTTATATTTTAAATTAAAAATTTTGAATTTAATCAGCTTTCAAAGGACTAAAGTGCATCGTTTTATTTTCACTTTTCCTTTCCTTCATATCTTTATTTGCTTTTACCAGTTGCTCTGCAAGTTGCAAGCTATTTAAAATAGCAGTATACTCCCTATATTTCACTTTATTTGTTTCTCCAACTTCTTTTGCAATATCAACAAGCATATCATACATATTGTATCTCAACTCGTTATCCTTCTGTGCCATAAATATGTAAGCTTCTTTAGAATTTTCAAACGCCTCATCATATTTTTTCATTCCAACATAATTTAAAAACACGAGATAGTATGCATCTGATTCATATTTATTCTTCAATGATTCTGTAATATATGAATAATCAAGTTTTTTCATTTTTTCGTATTTTTCTATTGATAATTTCGCATATTTTATTGAATCTAGATAATTTTTATTCCGAAAATTTATTGCTGCTAAAGAGAAATAACCTTCTGGAAAATCAGGAAACAATTTTATGGTTTTTTTAACAAGTTCCAGCTGCTCTTTCTCCATGTTTGCCTGTCCATATCTTGCTGTAAGATTATTATATGCCATCGGATTTTTGGGATTAGCTTCTATAGCCTTCTCAAAGTACTCCATTGAACGCTTAACATTATTCTCTTCCTGATACACCAATATTCCCAAGTAATAATAAGGTAAATAATTTTTTTTATCCTCTTCTATTGCCTGTAAAAATAGTTTTTTTGCCTCTTCATAGTTATCCTGCGCTTCAATGGCCTTAAATGTAGTTTCAATAGATTTTTTATTAATTCCAAGTTCATTCAGTTCTTTTCTAGTTAAATCCTCTACTTCCTTCTGTTCCTTTTTCTCCATGTCCATCTCTTTAAATTTTTTTCTATCATTTTCGCTAATTTCCTCAATTGTTTCTTTTATAGTCATCTCACCAATATTTTTAGTTTTATTTCCCGTTACCGAAGTATTATTTTTCGATGTATTTACCTTTGCTGAAAATCCATAAATACTGCTTAAAATAAAACTAACCAATAAAAACTTTTTCATTCTCATCACTCCCTTTTTATTATTTTTAACTCTTAAGACCCCCTTAAGCATTTAAAATTAAATTTTTTTACTTTTTTAAACTTTTTTGATTAATAAGCTTTTCTTCAGGTCTAATTTTATTGTATTTCCAGTAAATCAACCAATTCTATAATCTGTTTATTCAATCCATAATGAAGATTATCATCAAAATCAGATTTATTGTGTGTGTTAACAGAATTATAATTTAAAATATATGGCAAAGATAGTTCTGGTAATTTAATTACAATATAAGTTGAAAAAAACTTTGGTAATTCATTGGGTTCTATCCATTCATCTTCTGCCAGCAAAATTTCATTCTTTTTAATTTCATTAAGTTTATCAAAGTCTAGAAGTATTTTTCGTAGGTTTAGAATTTTTTGTCTTACATTCTTATTTTTTAATATCATTTGCTTTTCATTGTCAAAATATGGATAATTATTATCAAATAAAACATTACTAAATAATGTTGTTTTAAAATTTAATAAATTGATATTTATCTTTTTTATAGCATTTATATCTAATCCTCCGCCTATTTTATACTTTGGAACATACAAAAAATTAGAACATTTATTTTCAAAAATTACACAGTATCCTTTTATTATTTGAATTTCCATTCCAGTTTCAATTTTCTCTGTAATAACTGGATAATATTCATAATAAGTTATTTCTCTTAATTTTTTTGCTTCAGAAAAAATTACTGCTTGCAATAATAAAAAATAAATTATAACTTTCACTTATTTATATCTCCTTTGTATCCCCTTTTTCAATTTACTCCTCTGATGCATTCAATCTTACAATCTCTACAATTACATCAGTTGCTAGAATCATACTCTCAAGTGCCACAAATTCATATTTCCCATGGAAATTTTCTCCGCCTGCAAAAATATTTGGTGTTGGAAGTCCCATGAATGAGATTTTTGAGCCGTCTGTTCCTCCACGGATTGGCTTGATTATTGGTTCTATTTCAAGGTTTTCCATTGCTTTTTTGGCTATTTCTACGATTTCCATGTGATCTTTTATAATTTCTCCCATATTGTAGTATTGGTCTTTTATTTCAACTGTTACTAATTCCTTTTTGTATTTTTCATTAATTTTTTTTGCAACATTTTCAGCAAATTTCTTTTTTTCTTCAAACTTCTGTCTGTCGTGGTCTCTTAAAATATATGATAATTCAGCATCTTCACAATTTGCACGGATTTTTTCAAGAAAATAAAATCCTTCATATCCTTCTGTCTTTTCAGGCACTTCATCTGCTGGAAAGCTATTTATAATTTCTGTGGCTATTAAACTTGCGTTTATCATTTTTCCTTTGGCTGTTCCTGGATGAACACTTTTTCCTTTTATTTTAAATACAGCTCCAGCCGCATTAAAACTTTCGTATTCAAGTTCTCCTACGGGTCCGCCATCCATTGTATAAGCAAAATCCGCTCCAAATTCATCTACATTAAAGTTATCCGCTCCACGCCCAATTTCCTCATCAGGCCCAAACGCTACTTTTACCGTTCCATGCTTGATTTCTGGATGGTTAATCAAATATTTCATAGCCTCTATAATTTCCACAACTCCAGCCTTGTCGTCAGCCCCTAAAAGAGTTGTCCCATCAGTAGTAATTACAGTTTTTCCCACATATTCCTTTAAATTTGGAAATTCATGAGTAGATAATATAATATTTTGCTCCTTATTCAAGACAATATCTTTCCCATCATAGTTTTCCACAATCTGTGGATTTACATTAACTGCATTAAAATCAGCAGTATCCATATGCGCAATAAATCCAATAGTTTTCACATCTTTATCAACATTACTTTTCAAAGTTGCATTAACAAAGCAATTTTCATTCACATACACATCTTCCATCCCTATTTCTTTCAGTTCTTTTACAAGCATTTTGGCAAATTCAAGCTGTGTTGGTGTCGATGGAATACTTTCACTTTTCTCATCTGACCTAGTCTCAATTTTAACATATTTCAAAAATCTGTCCTTGAGTGTTTCATATTTATTCAAATCCATTTATTTTCCCTGCTTTCTGTACATTTTAATTTTTATATCTTATTTTACAATTTTTTACATTTTTTTTCAATCTTCTTATTAAATAATTTATGAACAATTTTAATATTTATAAAATTTATCTGTATAATACTAGATAATTCTATTATCCAGCTAAATAGTTCAAATTCCTTTTTATAGGATATTAATAAAAAAAAATATTAAAATAAATAAAAAACTCAAGCAATCATAATTCTGATATAATCCACTTGAGTAAACTTTTTATTGAAATAATTTTACGGAAATACTAATCATTATGCATAGTTACACCATTTGAAGTTAATAACTGCTTGTCAGTATCGCTTACTGGTCTCCATCCTTTTTCAATAAGACTTTTCGCATACATTTGATTATATTTTAATGCAATAAAAATTATATATCCTATCGCTGCAAGTCCAAAAGTAAAACTGCTTAATGCTCCTGCTAAAAGTCCACCCACTAAAAATATAATAGCATTTTTAGCATCTCCTCTAAATAAAGGTACAAACCATCCAAAGAAAAATGTTGTCCACGAAAATCCTAATTTTACTTCTTTTCTTAATCCATTGTTTTCCAAAATCGCTATTGCCATAAAGATATCCTCCAATTTTTTTAAATTATCGTATTAATTATATCTTATTTTAATTAAAATTGCAAATTTTTATTGACTTTATTTCTTGTTTTATTATATAATTATTTAGTTTTTCTAATTAATCAAAGGAGGAAATATGAACGAGATTATTACAACAGAAAATACTAAAGTTAACCCAAATCTAGTACAAAACTATCTTATGGCAAATGCTAAAAATTTACCTGAAATTTCAATTGAAGAGATTAGAGCAAAATTATCCAGCCTTTCTCAGGAGGAATTTAACAGAGTTCAGGTTGTTCCACTTAAAGATACACTTGTAATATTTCTTTTATCATTATTTTTAGGATATTACGGGGTAGACAGATTTATGCTAGGGCAAGTCGGATTAGGAATTTTGAAATTATTAACTGGTGGAGGATGCGGAATCTGGTGGCTTATTGATTTATTTCTTATTATGGAAGAAACTAAAAAAACAAATTACGAAAAAATTATGTCAGCAATGCCATATCAAAATATCTAATTATGAAAAATTATTTTAAACAATTATTTAACTATCATAAAAAAAGATTTATTTTATATATTTTACTAATATCAATAATTTCTGTACGTTATTATTTTAAAATACCAACACCATTTGGATTTGTTTTAAAACCATTACATATCCATTATTGGAGTGAAGGCTTAACAACAGCATTTATACAATTGATAAAGGGCAATTTTTACCGTGCTTATAAAATAAACCCTTTGATATTTATTATTGTGATAGTTATTTTTTTTCATATCTTTTTAGAGCCTGTAATTTTTAAAAATTCAAAAACTAAAAAACAGTAAAAAGATTTAAATAAAATCAATCTACTGTTTTTTTTATTCCCGAAAACTTAGTCAGCACATCATCCTGTATCGTTCCAGCCCACTTTGCTACTTGCCTCAACGTTATTCTCTTGGTAATTCCATTTTCAATATTCTTCTGACTTCCAACAATTACAACTTCATCATTCACTTCTACATTTTCTATATCCGTTAAATCAATAAAAATCATATCCATACAAATTTCTCCAACAATTTTTGCCTTTTTTCCATTTATTAAAACGCACGCTTCTTTTGATTTTTCGATTTGCTTTTGAAATCCGTGTGCATAGCCTATTGATACAATGCCTATTTTAGAGTCTCTGTTTACAATGCCTTTACTTCCATAAGAAATTTTATCATTTTTTTTCACATTTCTTATGTTTATAATTTGTGACTTTACTATTATAACATCTAATAATCCCACATCATAAGATAAAGGCTCCATTCCATAAAGTGCCATTCCTACCCTTGCGAAATCATAATTGTATTTTTGTCCATATTTAAAGAGTAATGGGCTTGCCTGTAAATGTCTATGACAATATTTCATATTATTTTCGTCAAATATTTTTAAAATATTTTGATATTTCCCAACTTGCTTTTCAGTTTCAATTTGATTTTCTGCATCTGAAATATGAGAAAAAATAGAGATTATTTCTAGTTTATTATTTTTAGAATTCATTTCATATTTTTTTATTGTCTCAATTAATTCTAAAATTTCGCTTTCATTGAATCCAAGCCTGTTCATTCCGCTGTTTACTTTTATATGAATTTTCAAAACTGTATTTTCAAAGGATTTATCCAAAATTTTTAAGTAATCTGATAATTGTGAAAAATTAAAAATTGTAAGTTCAACATTATTTTCTATCACATATTTCAAATTTTTAGGCTCAATATAATTAAGTGCCATTATCTTTATTTTTTTATTTTCCAAAAAATTTAGTTTTTTTTCTTTTTCAAATTTTTTTAGAATTTCACGAATTTTTATCGTTTCCTCAATATATGCCACCGCAAAGTAATTACAGTTATTCTCTAGCAATATCGGAAAAATATTTTCAATTCCAAGTCCATAAGCATTATCTTTAATTACATAAATGATATTTTGATTTATGGAACGGATTTTCTGCAGATTTTTTATTAGATTTTCTTTATTTATTTTCAAATTTACCAGCATATTATTTTTCTTCCAGAAGTCCTGATGCAATGAGCTTTCTAAATGCTCTTGCCCGATGGCTCACACTTTTTCTTTCTTCATCGTTCGCTTCTCCAAATGATTTTCCTAGTTCATACGAATAAAAAATTGGATTGTAGCCAAATCCATTGTTACCTCTTGCTTCAAATAAAATCTCTCCTTGTATTTCTCCACGGAATGAATGAATTTCCCCATTTGGAAAGGCAATACTTACAACAGATATAAAATGTGCTTTTCTATTTTCTTTTTTCACATCCTTGAGAAGTTCCAGCATTTTTTGGTTCTTTTCGCTATCAGTCGCATTTTCTCCCCCAAATCTCGCCGAATAAACTCCCGGTCCTCCATCCAGAGCGTCTACACAAAGTCCTGAATCATCAGAAACCGTTATAATATTAGTATATTCTGCAATTTCCTTTGCCTTCTTCTGTGAATTTTCCTCAAAAGTTTCTCCATCCTCTACAACATCAGGAATATCAAGCCCATCTAAAATCGTTACAACTTCCAAATCCATCCCTTCTGTCAGTTTTTCAAAGTCTTTTATTTTCCCTTTGTTTTTTGTTGCTAATAATACTTTCATCTCATCACTTCCCTTTTGTATAAATAACTTCTCCTAAATTTATTCCTAATTATTTAATCGTGTGCTTTTTTATAAAAATAAACCACAATAAACAGGGGAGTATTAAATTATCCCCTGTTTAAAATTTATATTCCTCATAGTTATCTTTTATAATTTTATTTACAATATTGTGAACTTCCTTTTTTTCTTCTCTTGACATAGATTTTAAATCTACTGGTTTATCCACAACAATTTTTATATTTTTATTTGGCGTTACCTTTAAACTTTTACGGCTTTGCACTTCATAAGTTCCAATAATTGTAATTGGCAAAATTCTAGCATCTGTATCTGTTGCAAGTTTGAAGCTTCCTTTTTTAAATTCACCAATTGTACCATCCTCACTTCTGCTTCCTTCAGGGAAAATTACATAAGAATGCCCTTTTTTTATTTTACTGATGGCATCCTTCATATCCTTCATTCCCTGTCTTGCATTTTTTCTATCCAAAAATATACAGTCAAAGGAACGCATCCAACGTCCAATTGCAGGCCATTTTTTCATTTCCTTTTTTGCAATGAAAGAAAAATCAAGCGGCAAATATCCTAATAATGCAGGAATATCTACATTACTTTGATGATTTGAGATTAATATAACTGCTTCTTTTGTATCTCGTATTTTTTTTATTTCTTCTTCACTGCCATTTTTGTAAATAACTTTTACTTTGCTTCCAGCTCCCCAAATTAGATTTTTCCCCCAATTTTTGGCTACTCGGCATACATATCTATATCTTTTTTCGCCTTTATTGAATATTAGATACCATATATGAACAAAACTTCCATAAACAAAAGTTCCAACTAACACAAGATGGTAAAATATCGTTCTCATACGATTTCCTCCTTTACCGTTATTCATAATTTTCTTTATATTCTTTCAGCTTTCTAAAAATTTTGTCAAGGGAAAAACCTTGTCTTGCTAGGTACTGTATAAGTTTCTGTTCTTCCTTTACTTTTTTTTCTTCCCTCTCATTATTTATATTAATCTTTTTACTATTTTTTTCAATCAATTTTTCTAACTTTATGTCATCGACATTGTCTTCTTTTTCCTCATCTAAAACCAGATAAGCTTTTTCAACTGTGACTTTATCAATTCCTTTTTGAAAAAGGTTGTAGGAAATACGATTTTTACCGTAAGTTCTGCCTTCAATATATGAAATAGCATAATTTAGGTCATTTAGATACCCTAGTTCTTCCAACTTCTCTATTGCCTGTAAAATAGCTGACTTGTTTCTAAATTTTTCTTCCAGCTTTAACCGTATTTCTTTTTTTGTCCTATCTTTTAATGAAATCAGAAAAATTCCTTTTTCAAGAGAGGCTTCATACGAAATCTCATCATAAAACCTCTCAATATTATCATTTACCTTTAAATCATATTTCTGCCTGATAAGAGGACTTATATCCATAATTTCCTCAGTATCAAGATATATCTTATTACGATAAATTTTATTAATCTTCATCTGTTTCTGCTTCTTTATTTTCAGTATTTTCAGATTCAACAGTTTCTACTATTTTTAGTTGCTCTGTTTCCTGTTTTGGTCGAATAGCATCAAGCACTTGCTTTTCAAGTCTTCCATATACTTCCTTGTTTTCCTTCAGCATATTTTCAACATTTACACGTCCCTGTCCTAAACGTTCATCGCCATAACTGAACCATGCCCCGCTTTTTGAAGCAATTCCAAGATTAATCGCTGCATCAAGTACTTCCCCAATTTTAGAAATTCCAGTTCCATACATAACATTAAATTTAGCTTCTTTAAATGGCGGTGCAACTTTATTTTTCGTAACTTTTACTACAACTTCACTTCCAATAACGTCGTCTCCCTGCTTAACAGAACCTACTCTTTTTACTTCCATTCTTACAGTTGAAAAGAATTTTAAAGCACGTCCTCCTGAAGTCGTTGTCTGTACTCCTGGAACAAATGAAAATCCTCCAATTTTTTCTCTTATTTGGTTAATAAAAATCATAACTGTATCAGATTTTGAGATACTTCCTGTCAATTTTCTAAGTGCTTTTGACATAAGTCTTGCCTGAAGTCCCATTTGCTGATCGCCCATTTCTCCTTCAATTTCAGCTTTTGGAACAAGCGCCGCAACTGAATCGACAACAATTACATCCATTGCTCCACTTCTTACAAGCATATCTGAAATTTCAAGTGCCTGCTCCCCTGTATCAGGCTGTGAAATTAACAGTTCATCAATATTTACTCCAAGAGCCTTTGCATAAACTGGATCTAAAGCATGTTCCGCATCAATAAATGCCACTGTTCCTCCAGCCTTCTGAGCTTCCGCAATAATATGAAGTGCAAGTGTTGTTTTCCCTGAAGATTCCGCCCCATAAATCTCAACAATTCTCCCTCTTGGCACCCCGCCAATTCCAAGTGCTATATCTAGATTTAAACTCCCTGTAGAAATAGCCCTTATATTCATTTTCTGATTTTCACCAAGTTTCATTACAGCACCGTCACCATAATCCTTCTGAATCTGCTTTAGTGCCAAGTCAAGCATTTTCTCCTTTTCGCTTAACGCTTTATCATCCTTTTCTTTTTCTTCAGCTTTTTTTCTAGCCATTGTACCCTCTCCTTATTTATTATTCTATTCCAAACAATATTATATCACAATTTGATTTCTTTTTATATATTTTTTCTTTTCTATTTTTGATTTCTTTTAACAAAATTTCGCTTAAAAAATTTTATTTTATAAAATTTGAATCAATTATATATTTTCTAGCGATATTTTTAGCATTTCATCGTTTATATCTTCTATCGTTCTTAATTTGTCATCTTTAATGCAGGAAATTACATTCCACTTATATTTTACTGACAATTCTTTTGCTACTTCATAGGCACTTTTCAAGTAATTTTTATCTTTTTCGTGAATATCCTTCTCTTTTTCTCCAGTTATTTTATTTTCCCTATTTTTCATAAGTTTCTGACTAAACTCAAACGGAATATCTAAAAAAAATACAACATCTGGCTCTGGTATTCCTATTTTTCCCCATTCCAAGTCTATTAACCAGTTCAAATATATTTCACGTTCAGATTTATGAGATATTTTCGGTACTTGATGAATCATATTTGAAATTGTATATCTATCACTAATCACAATTCCCCCATTATTGTAAAATTCTTCCCATTCAGTCTTAAACGAAGCAAACCTGTCAACTGAATAAAGTACAGAAGCCGCATAAGCATTGACACTTTCCGCTGTTTTTCCAAATTCACCTGCAAGATACATTTTTACAGGCTCAGAAGCTCTGCTTTCATAATTTGGAAAAGATATTTTTCTTACTTTCCCGTCTCCTTTTATTTCTTTTAATTTTTTATAAAGCAATTCTGTCTGCGTCTGTTTTCCACTTCCATCTGTACCTTCTATAATTATTAATTTTCCCATTTTTTAATTTCCTTTATTCTTAAAAAGTATTTATAGTAAAACTTATTTAAAACTAAAACCAAAAGCTATGACTATTTTACTCAAACCATAAATTTATATAATTTTAGCAGTTTAATTTAAAATAGGTTTGAGTATATAATCAAAAATATAGCAGCCTTATTTAAAAGACTGCTAAAATTTTAAATTGTAATTTTATTTTTATTTTATTGATTTTACCCCATTTTTGCTCCTTTCAGCAAAATGGTTAATCACTATATTCCTTTAAAATTAAGGATTTTAATATGATTTATTTTTTAATCCAAGGCATAAGTTTTCTTAATTCAGCCCCAACTTTTTCTACACCGTGATTTGCAAATTCTGCTCTTTTTTCTTTTAAGAACGGTTGCCCCGCTTTTGAGTCAGCTAAGAAGTCGTTTGCAAACTTACCATCTTGAATATCTTTTAAAACACCTCTCATAGCTTCTTTTGTTTCAGCAGTTATAATTTTTGGTCCTGTAATATAATCTCCGTATTCAGCAGTATTTGAAATTGAACTTCTCATTGTTGCTAGTCCACCTTCATAAATCAAGTCTACGATAAGTTTCATTTCGTGTAAGCACTCAAAGTAAGCATTTACAGGATCATATCCAGCTTCTGTCAATACTTCAAATCCTACTTTCATAAGTTCTACTACTCCACCACACAATACAGCTTGTTCACCGAATAAGTCTGTTTCTGTTTCTTGCTTGAATGTAGTTTCAAGGATTCCTGATCTTCCTCCACCAACAGCTGATGCCCATGCTTTGGCAACTTCCATTGTGTCTCCTTTAGCATCTTGATAAACAGCTACTAGACAAGGTACCCCGCTTCCTTCTTGGAAAGTTCTTCTTACTAAGTGTCCAGGTCCTTTTGGCGCAACCATGAATACGCTTATATCTTCTCTTGGAACAATTTTTCCAAAATGAATATTAAATCCGTGTCCAAATGCGATATATGCTCCTTCTTTCAAGTTTGGTGCAATATCAGATGCATATACATCAGCCTGAATTTCATCTGGAATCAAAATCATAACTATATCTGCACCTTTTACAGCGTCTGCTGTTTCTTTTACTGTAAATCCTGCTTCAGTAGCTTCATCCCAAGATTTTGAACCTTTTCTAAGTCCAACAGTTACATCAAATCCACCTTCTCTTAAATTTAGAGAGTGTGCATGCCCTTGCGAACCATACCCTAATACAGTAATTTTTTTACCTTCCAATTTACTCAAATCACAGTCAGCATCATAATAAACTGTTGTTCCTAAAATATTTCCTGCCATTTTTTATCCTCCTAAATTTTATATGTATATATTATACACTTTTTAAAAATATTTGCAAATATTTCTTTTTAATGTAAGTATATATTTTATATATTTTTGAATTTTATTTTTCTTTTTGTATAGAAATTTTACTTAAATAATCTTGTATAAACATAGATAATAAGATATAATAAATAGTATTAAAATTTTAAAAAAATTTTAAGCGAAGGAGATAATTTTTATGATAAAATCAATAAATAATATAACTTTAAGACATTTAAATGGTATTTATATTCAAAAAGATGAACTAAAAAAAATTAATAATAACAGCAATTTTTTTGATGAAGATAAAAATACATTGTCTGTTAGTGAATTTGCAACTATCGTAAAAAAATTTCAAGGATTTGGTTATACTTTTGAAAAAGACTTGGCTTATATAATCTCTAGATTGGATAGAGAATATGCAATTTTATTATGTGAAGAAGTATTGGAAAATATAAAAGAGTTTAAATCTGACAAAAATTATACTATTTTTTATAAAAATTTTCCAAACGAAGTAATAGATATGAAAAAAGCCGATATTTATTTAAATCAGATTTTACACTACTGGTTTGGATATTTACCACATGAAAAAAATGAAAATACTGAAAAAGAAGATTTAGGATCAGAACCAGCTGAATTATTTACACTTTCTCATTTAAAGTTTGTAGGAGATCAAGAAATTGAAACACTTTTTGTGAACCTACTTTCAAGTAATATTACACTTTCCCAGCAATATTTAGATGATGTTTGTTTTCTATCTGATGGATTTTCTGATAAAGAACTTGAACAATATTGTGATAATATTCAAATGAAAGAAACTTTGACGACTCTTGCTAATTATACTTTGAAACATAGAAATTTCTTGGCTGGAAATTTTAACACTGCAACTGATATTTTACGATTAATTACAAAAATTTCAAATGATAAACTTAATGAAAATAATATTTTGAATACAAAACATATCCATTTTAAATATTTTAATCGAACCGAATTAAATTTAATTATGGAAAAATTGAATAGTATTTCTAATATTTTACCTGATATTAAAAGATACAGAAAAGTTTGGCATAAGTTTTTTATATTTTATGCAAAAAAAATTAATTTGAAAAAATATAAAAATGTTAGAAAATCAGTTGATATGCTATTTGGAGAGTTTTCTTTTGAAACAGAAAAAGGGTATTTTAATAAAATGAGCGTTAATATTCAAAATCTGAATAATGAGGAATTGAAAATTTTTATTACCAAATTTTCAAAATACTCTGGAGATTATGTCAGAAATGTTTTATCCCTTTTAAATAATGCCAGCGAAACTCAATATGAAATTATTACAAACGGATTAAAAAATTGCATGAAAAATGTAAATAATCGTATTCTTTTTCAACTTTATGATAGAATTTTGAATTTATTGGAAAAAGAAAATTTGAAAAATATTGTTAAAAAACAGGAAATAAGTGAAGAAAAAAGTAAAAACTTTTTTAAAATTAGAAATATTTTTAGAAATACCATTAATAAGTATGAAAATTTAGAAAATAATGAAATTAAGCAAGAAAATGAAATTATTCCAAGAATTGTAAATAGTAAAGGTAGTTGGAGAAAATTAGAGGAAACTATATTTTTGAATGAAAATTTACTAAAATTTTTACTTGAAACTGTAAAAAATGGAATTTTGGAAAATTTAAAATTAAAAAATCCACTAGAAAAAGTTTTTATTGATGAAAGCTATAAAAATATTACAGTTACAACAAGTGAAAAAGATAGTAATATTTCCCTTAAACCGATGACAAGAGGATCGAGATTTTCATTTAATAATGATGCGGAAGTTTTAAGATTTTTTGTTGGATGGAAAAACATTAAAGAAAAGAAAAATGAGATGCGGGTTGATATTGATTTATCAGTTATTTGTTTTGATGAAAATTTTAAATTTTTGAAAACAGTCGCTTATTATAATCAAGTTGAACCTAATTTTGTATTTAGCGGCGATATTACAAATGCACCAGATGGGGCTTTGGAATTTATTGATGTTTATAATTTGGAAAAATTGAAAAATTCTGATATTCGTTATGTTCTTATGGAAATCCGTTCATATAATGGATTTTCTTTTGAAGAAATTGGAAGTGTGTACGCTGGAGTGCTTGAACTGACAAAAAAAGAGGCTACGAGTGAAAAAAATCTTTATTCATCAGCAGTTACACAAGGTTTTCAAATTTTGTCAAATACAAGAACAACTAATACAATTTTGATTGATTTTGAAAAAAATGAATATATCTGGATTGATATGAATATGCCTGTTTCTGAAAATTTTTCTTCTAATAATTATTTGAATCAAACGGATATTGCCCATTTGGAAGATGTACTTAAATATTTTGTAAATAAAAAATATGTTACAATGTATGAACTTTTACAATTAAATGCAATAGCTAGAGGAACACAGGTTTTTGAAAAAGAAAATGCAGATATTATTTTCAATAAAGTTGATAATGATAACCCTTTGCCTTTGAATGATATTTTAGCAAATTATTTTTAACTTTTATTTGAAATTTATTAAAATTTATGTTACTATCATTGTAAGAATTATTGTCAAAAGGTTGTTCCTACTTCTATTATGGTAATGGGAATTTTCCCTTGTGGGTTCGAATCCCACTATAAACGATTAAGAACATCACATACAATAATAATCCGTTAAAAAGTTATTCCTACTTCTATCTATTTAGGAGGGTTCTGCCGATAGCCCATAAAATTATCGGCTCCATTTGAATAACACATACGGAAAAAAATTGCTGTTAATAAATTGTTCCTACTTCTAAAGGGGTTCTATTCCCTATTTTCTTTGGATGATTTAGAACAATACATACAGCAATTTTTTATTTAATATTTTTACTGTGCATTTACATAAGCATCCTTCACTTTACACGCCTTTACATCTCCCGAATTTAGAACAGCCCTAAACTCCCATTTTTTATTTTTATCAATGGAGTCAGTGCTATCCACCGCATCTCCGACTTTTGTTCCTTTTTTATCAAAGCAAGGGATTTCAATAGTAACATTTTCCTTTCTGCTTCCACTATTTGTTAAAACTCCTGTTACAATTGTTGTATTACCATCGTTTTCAACTTTCGCCTTAGAAAATTTATACTTAACGCCCTTTGCATCAATTTCTCCATCGTTTCCACCAATTATCCCGCTGATAATATTTCCAGTAGTTTTAATTACTGCTCCTGTAACAGTTCCAGCTGCTTTAATTGTCCCTCCAGCAATACTTCCTGCCGCTCCAACAACTCCACAAGATGAAAGAGCTAAAGCCGTTCCCATTATCATTATTATTTTTTTCATAATTTATAAATCCTTTCAATGTTTTTTTATACTTATAATACAATAAAATTACTTTAAAACTGAATTTAAAAATATTTTATTGCAATACCAGCATATTTCAAATATTCTAACATTAAAATTATATATTTCTATTTTTTTATAAATATTTTTTACTTTAAAACTTATACTATTCCATATTTAAATAACAAATGTTTAATAAAATTTAGCATAGAATTAAAACTTCCTATCTTTAACATAGTTTTTATTTTCTAATGG
Source organism: uncultured Leptotrichia sp. (assembly GCA_963517565.1). Lineage (GTDB taxonomy): Bacteria > Fusobacteriota > Fusobacteriia > Fusobacteriales > Leptotrichiaceae > Leptotrichia. The sequence continues at coordinate 100,272 of CAUQGN010000006.1, forward strand.
AATTTAGTATTAAATTATTTGAAAATATCCTTTGTTAAAAAAGTCTATAATAAATTTATTTCTTAAACAAAATTTAATATTACAAATATTTACTAGCTTCTTTAATACTTAATTTTGCCATTTTTTCTTTATTTTTTTCAATAAAATTTTTTACCCATTCAGGATTAGTCTTGCTATAATCTCTTAATGCCCAGCCTATCGCCTTATTAATAAAAAATTCAGCCTGCCCCAGATTATTCTTTAAAATCTTTTCCAGTAATTCAGTATTTGTTTTTTCTTTTCTCAAAAGCTGATGATCAATCGCAATTCTTCTAAGCCAAATATTTTCGTCAATACTCCATTCCAGCAATATTTTATTCACATTTGAATCCTTTAATGCCAAAGCTCCTATTGTCATATCTAAATTGTCTATCGTATCCCACCACGATTTTTTCAAGATTAACTGTTTAAACTTTGGAATATCGTCTATTGTCAACTTATCTTTCATATTCTTTAGGTAATCTGCTGCAATATACTGAAATTCCCTGTATTTATTTTCCCAGCATTTATTTACAAATTCCCAGTCGATTTTTTCTTCATTCTTGTATTCCTTAAAAAAACTTTTAAATATTTCGCGTCTTTCAGGCGTCTTGATTCCAATATATTCAAATTTATTAAGCATATATTTTGACATTTTTTGAGCCTGTTCTTCATTTTTATGCTGGATCATTTCTTCATAAAGTTTATTAAAATCCATAAGTTTCCTCTTTTTTCATTTTATTAAAAATATTAATTTCTATTAATTACAAAATTCTAATTTTTAGATTTTAACCCTTAAGGAAAATAAAATGGGCTATTTTCCTGAAGTATGTTCTATAACATTATAGTTTAATGCAAAGTGTAGCTATATAGTC
>CAUQGN010000007.1:0-99814 GCA_963517565.1 uncultured Leptotrichia sp.
TCCTTTTCCCAATGCTGACTTACTTTCATTTTAATATTTCCCTTCTGTACTTTTTTATTTAAATATAGTAATAGCTTTATTATATATATTTATGCCTATTTTACTTTCAATTAATCCACATAATATTCCTATAGTACATTGCATTTCATTATTTACTTTTATCTCTGAAGTTGATAGATTCCCGATATTAATACTTAAAAATCCCGTATTTAAAAATAATAATAAAATTATTGAACAAATTCCTATGTAGATTAATCTAATAAAAGGCTCCATCATATCTTCTTCTATTATACTTAAATGTTCAAAAATTATATTAAATTTTCTAACGCCAAATGAAATCCATGTTCCAACAAGTGAACCCATAAAAACTCTAAGATACATTAAAAATGATTGAGTAACTTCATATTTTTGAAATATTAAATAGATAAGAATTAAAATGAGAAAAATTACTCCTGCAATACTTCCTAATCTTTTTATATAACTATTTTTTATTCTCTTACCTTCGTTAAAAATTATTTCTTCTTTAAGTACTTCTAATGATCTTAAGGCAAGTGATGGTTGTGCTGTATTGCCAACCAAACCAGCTTGTGTTAAAGATAATAATTTATTAAAATATTTTTCTTTTACTACATCTTCTGTATGATGTAAAGTTTTAATAACGTTGTTGACATTTTCCATTTCAAGATAAAGTTCTTGTTGTTTTTCTGGAACTTCATTTTTCGCATATTTGCAATTTAAAGAACATTCTATATCAAATTTTTCTTTTTGATTTTTTTGTACTGTGAAATATCCTTTCATTTTATTTACCACAGCATTCACATACATCTTTTGGAGCCTTTAAACTTTCACCATATGGATTGTTTTCTCCTAATATCTTTTTCAATTCTTCTAATAATTTATTTGAATCTATATCACTCTCTTTTCCATTGTCTTCTAATAGATTCTTTAATTTTCTTAATTCTATAAAATTATTCATAATTCCTTTCCTTTTCTTCAGTATTCTAGTTTATCTAAACAATTATTTTTTACATTTTTTCGCCTCTACTCATCGCTACAACCCCAGTTTTAGCGATTTCCAGTATTCCGTAACTTTTCATCATTTCCACAAATCCACGTAATTTTTTCACATTTCCTGTAAGTTCTATTACAAGCGAGTTTGGTGCCACATCCAGTACTTTCCCACGATAAATGTCTGCAATTTGAACGATTTGAGCTCTTGTCTGAGCATCAGATTTTACTTTTATAAGCATAAGTTCACGTCTTATAACGCCTTCCGATGGGAAAATCTTTACTTTTACAACGTCAACGATTTTATAAACTTGTTTTTGAATCTGGTTTAAGGCTTTGTCATCTCCATCCACAGTAAGTGTCAATCTTGCATAACCTGGCTTGTTTGTAACTCCAGCTGTCATTTTGTTTACTGAATATCCTCTTCTATTGAACATCGACATTATTCTTGATACAATTCCGTTTGTATTTTTAGTAATTATTAATATTTCATGCTCCTTAATCATTTTCCAGCACTCCTTTCTTACCTATCATCTGACTTACAGTTTTTCCTGCAGGTATCATTGGGAACACATTTTCTTCCCTTTCAACGATACAGTCCAGTATCACACCTTCATCCGATAAAATCAAATCTTTTAATTTATTTTCTAAATCCGCCTTTGTCTGCAATCTTTCTGCTTTTATTCCGTACGCATCAGCAATTTTCACAAAATCAGGATTACATTCCAAATCAACAAAAGAGTATCGTCTGTCTTTAAATAACTCTTGCCATTGTCTAACCATTCCCAAGAATGAATTATTTATAATTACTACTTTTACTGGCAAATTATACTGTCTAATCATCATAATTTCTTCAAGCGTCATTTGAAAACCACCATCTCCAACGATTAACACAACTTTCTTATCTCTCGCCCAAACTTGAGCTCCAATTGCTGCTGGCACTCCAAATCCCATCGTTCCAGCTCCACCTGAAGTTACGATGCTATTTGCATTTTTATAAGTCATATATTGTGCAGCCCACATTTGATGCTGTCCAACATCTGTTACAACAATTGTATCCCCATCCAGAATATCATTAATCGCCTTTAACACTTCCTGTGGAAGCAATTTATCCTTACCAACATCTCTATGTGCCAATGGATATTCCTTTTTCCATTCCTTTACTTTATCTGTCCATTCTTTGTGATCCTGTGGCTCCAATTCCTTATTGATTTCAGAAAGCACATTTTTCAAATCTCCAACGATTGGAACATCAGCCTTTTTATTTTTATCAATTTCAGCAGGATCAATATCTATATGTATTATTTTCGCACGTTCACAAAATTTACTCGGATTTCCTGCAATTCTATCATCAAATCTTATCCCAGCCGCAATTACTAAATCTGCCTCGTCTGTAGCATAATTTGCTGGAACAGTACCATGCATTCCAAGCATTCCAAGTGACAAGTCATGATTTTCAGGAAATGCTCCAAGTCCTAAAAGAGTTGTAGTTACTGGCATATCCATTTTATTTGCAAGTTCAAAAAGTTCCTTTGAAGCCTGTGATTTTATAACTCCTGCTCCTGCAATAATTAATGGCTTTTTCGCCTTTTTTATCAATGATAATGCTCTTTTTATCTGTACAGGATGCCCAACATAAGTCGGATCGTATCCTTCCAGCTGCACTTCCTTTTCAAACAGCTTGTTAAATTCCTCATAAGAAATTTCCTGCTGCTGAATATCGTTTGGTATATCCACCAGTACAGGTCCTGGTCTTCCTGTTGAAGCTATAAAATAAGCCTCTTTTATAATTCTTGGAATATCTTTAATATTTTGCACCAGATAATTTCCTTTTGTTATTGGAACTGTAATTCCTACAATATCAGTTTCCTGAAAAGCATCTCTCCCAAGCAAGTTGCTTCTTACCTGCCCTGTTATTGCCAGTAATGGTATAGAGTCCATGTGTGCGGTCATAATCCCTGTAACCAAATTTGTTGCTCCAGGTCCCGAAGTTGCAAGACAAACTCCCACTTTTCCAGAAACTCTCGCATATCCGTCTGCTGCATGTACTGCTCCCTGCTCATGTCTTGCAAAGTAATGTTTAATCTTGTCAAAGCTGTAAATTTCATCATAAATAGGTATTACCGCTCCACCCGGATACCCAAACATATCAGTCACTCCTACTTTATGTAGGCACTCCAACAGCATTCTTGCACCATTTATCATTTCGCTACTCATTTTTCAACCACCTTTTCTTTTAAAATTTTATTTTTATTATTCTATTTCCTGAGAATTCAATCTTTTAACTACATATCCTCTTTTACTAAATTCTTCTATTATTTTTTGAATATGCTCCTCACCATTTGTTTCCACCGTTACCTGAAGTTCCACATCGTGAAATCTATTAAGATTTTTAAACTGATTATGATCAAGCCTTATAACATTTGCATTCTGTTCAGACAAAATTTGCGATACAGTAACCAGCTGTCCTGGTTTATCAGGCAAGTCAACCGAAAATCTAAATATTCTCCCTCTTACAATAAGCCCTTTATTTATCATAGAAGAAATAGTTAGCACATCAATATTTCCTCCACTTAAAATTGACACAATCTTCTTGCCTTTTTCATTAATTTTTCTAAGTGCCGCAACCGAAAGAACTCCTGCATTTTCCGCAACAATTTTATGTTTTTCAACTAATAAAAGAAATGATTCCATAAGTTCATAATCTGAAATTGTAATTATATCGTCCACATAATTTTTTATATAATCAAAGTTCAATTCCCCAATTTTTCTAACTGCCGTTCCATCAGCAATTGTATTAGTTTCAGGCAGTTCCACAACATCTCCATTTTTTAGAGCCGCAATTGCCGAAGCTGCTCCTTCTGGCTCCACACCGATTATTTTTATCATAGGATTTTTCAGTTTTGCCGCAAGTGCAATTCCTGAAATTAGTCCTCCACCTCCAAGTGGCACAAGAATTATATCAGCATCAGGTAATTCTTCTAACACTTCAAGTGCAATCGTTCCCTGTCCTTCCACAACATCATCATCATTAAACGGATGAATAAACACATACCCTTCCTTCTCCTGCAATTCTCTTGCATAATTATAGGCATCATCGTATTCTTCCCCTGCCAAAATAACCTCAGCACCATATTGACGAGTTGCTTCCACTTTTATAAGCGGTGTGTATTTAGGCATTACAATAACTGCCTTAATTCCTAGTTTTTGAGCTGCAAGAGCCACACCCTGAGCATGATTCCCTGCTGATGAAGCAATAACTCCCTTTCTCTTCTCTTCTTCTGTCAATTTTGCAATCTTGTTATATGCTCCCCTAATTTTAAATGAACCTGTTCTTTGTAAATTTTCAGGTTTGATATAGACATCATTTCCAGTTTCATTGGAAAATACCGAACTGTGAATCAATTTAGTTTTAGTAATCACAGTACTTAATCTCTCTCTTGCTTCCATAAAATCATAAAGTTTATGCAATCTCTTCACCTTCTTCAAATTTTTTTATTTATTTTAAATATCTATTTTTATATAATATTTTTTATTTACATTTTTAATTTTTTTAACGTAAGGGCATCAATCGCCATTCCCTTACATCCCCGCTTTACGCAAAACTTTCTTATAAAGAAAAAAGAAAACTCGCTTTTGAATTTCAACTGTTTTAATAAAAGCAACTGCATTTCATTCAAAATATATTCCAAAAGCTCAAACAGTTCTTTTTCCTTTAACGAAATTTCGCTTATTCTTTTTACTATTACAATTAGTAGAATTAAGTTAAAAATGTCGTGATTTTTTGGAAATAAAAATTACTAAACACATTTATGTGTTTCTTTCGCCATAATCTTTATAATAAATTTATTTTGTAAAGTTTTATCAATTTTTATTCGCGAAAGTGAGCGAAGCGAGTTTAATTTTTGTTTTCAAAAAATGCTTAGACAAGCCGGGTTTGCAAAGGTGATGGCGACTGTTCCCCTTTGCTTTATAAAAAAGAAAAAACACAAAAATTACAGGAAAAATACCCACTAACTATAATTCTTTTTACAAAATTTAAAATTGCGGCTACGTTATCTATTTTTTATTTAAATATTAGACATTTTTTATTTTTTCATTTAAAAACTCTATTATTATATTTACAATTTCTGGCTGAAACCAATATTCATCAGAATGTCCTGCTCCAGTTACTACATATCTTGTTGATTCTATCCCTTTTTCAATTAATGCCTTGTGAAGTTTTTCTGTATGGATTGGAGGGACTAAAGTGTCAGCATCTCCGTGCATCAATAGAAATGGTGGTGTTTTATCAGAAATATATGATATTGGGTTTGTTACTTTTATATCATTTCTTACATCATTTAGCCAAAATTTCACTGATAATAATATTGCCCTGTAACCTTCATCAATATCATCTGGAATTTCAAAATCCACTTCTCCAAAGTCTGTTACTCCATAAATATCAATAACTGCCTTTATATTGCTATTTTCAGATAAATTTTCACCCTTGTCAAAATCTCTTGTTCCATTTGTCGCTCCAGCCATTGCTACAAGATATCCACCAGCAGAATCACCCATTATAGCTATTTTTTCCTTGTCTATCCCGTATTCATCAGCATTAGCCTTCAAAAATCTGATTGCTGATTTTACATCTTCCACACTTTGTGGAAATACTCCATCAGGAATAGTTCTATATTCCATGCTTGCAACCACATAACCAGCCTTTGCAATTTCAATTCTTTGCTGTAAATAATTTTCCTTGTAGCTATGTGCAAATGAGCCACCTGTTACAAACAGCACTGTTGGAAACTTTCCTTCTCTATTTGGTTTCAAAATATCCATTTCCAATTTTATATTTTTTCTAAAATAGCTGACTGGCTGTGAATAAGTAACATTCACTATTGATTTTATCTTCTCTTGTGTCAGCTCGATATTTAAAACTTTGCTTTCTCCACCATTTCCCATTACAATCTCCTCCTTTGTAAAAGCACATTAATCCAATATCTCAATAGCTCCTCTATCTGCAGAAGACACGTGCATTGCATATTTTCTCAAATACCCTTTCACTTCAATTTTGAATGGTTCCAATTTAGCTTTTCTTGCTTCAATTTCTTCATCCGAAATTTTTATATTTATTGTTCTGCTTGGAATATCAATTTCTACAATATCTCCATCTTGAACTATAGCAATATTTCCACCCGAAGCGGCTTCTGGCGAAACGTGTCCAATTGAAGCTCCTCTTGTCGCTCCTGAAAATCTTCCATCTGTAATCAATGCAACATCTTTATCAAGTCCCATTCCAGCAATCATAGCTGTTGGCGATAACATTTCTCTCATTCCAGGCCCACCTTTTGGTCCTTCATATCTAATAATTACAACATCTCCTGCTACGATTTTTCCACCAACAATTGCTTCCACAGCTTCTTCCTCACTATTAAATACTTTTGCTGGTCCTGTATGTTGCAGCATTTCTGGATCTACTGCCCCTTCTTTAACAACGCAGCCATCTGGTGCCAAGTTTCCTTTTAATACTGCAATTCCACCAGTTTTGTAGGCTGGCTTATCCCAAGGCTTGATTACATCATCATCATTTATAAATGCTTCTTTTGCAAGTTCTCCTTGAGTACGCAATGCTACAGTTTTTGTATTTTCATGCAATCTTCCATTTTCAAGCATTCTTTTCATAACACCTGTTACTCCGCCTGCTCTGTACAAGTCTTCTATAAAATGTTCTCCAGATGGCGATAATTTACACAATTGCGGAGTTATTTTTGCAATTTCATTAAAATCCTCCAATGTCAATTTTATTCCTGCTTCATGTGCTATCGCTGGTAAATGCAGAGCTGTATTTGATGATCCACCAAGAGCCATATCCATTGCAACAGCATTTTCAAATGCTTCTCTTGTCAAAATATCTTTTGGACGAACATCTGCTTTCAATACTTCCATAATTTGCATCCCAGCTTTTTTAGCAAGCCGTATTCTTTCTGAAAATACCGCTGGTACAGTCCCATTTCCTGGAAGCCCTAGTCCAAGCGCTTCTGTTAAACAGTTCATTGTATTTGCCGTATACATTCCTGCACAAGATCCGCAAGTCGGACACGCCATTTCTTCAACAGAATTAAGTTCTCTTTTAGTTATTAATCCAGCTTCATATTGTCCAACTGCTTCAAACACATTACTAAGCCCTATCTTCTTACCTTTATACACTCCCGCAAGCATCGCTCCTCCACTTACAAATATTGAAGGTATATTTAGTCTTGCAGCTGCAATTAACATTCCAGGCACTACCTTATCACAGTTTGGCATAAATACAATCGCATCAAACGGAGTAGCCATTGCAACTGCTTCAATTGAATCTGCGATTATGTTTCTTGTTACCAGCGAAAATTTCATCCCAATATGATTCATTGCAAGCCCGTCACAAATCCCAATTGTATTAAATTCCATCGGAACTCCTCCAGCCATTCTTATACCATCCTTCACAGCCTGAACCAAATTTTTCAAATGAACATGTCCCGGTATAATTTCATTAAATGAGTTAGCTATCCCAATAATTGGACGATCCATTTCCTCACTTGTAAATCCTAGCCCTTTCAAAAGCGATCTGTGTGGAGCTCTAGCCTCTCCTCTTGTTAAGTTGTTACTTCTTCCTTTTCCTTTCATTGTCATTGATTTCACTCTCCTAAAATTTTGTATTTTTCATACATAGTTAATCCCAATTTTTAAGATTTCCCTATATATTTTTTATCTATAAAATATCAGCAAACTTTAAAAATTAATATTAATAATCATTTAAAGTTATTTGACTATATTTTATCACATATTCTATAAAATTTTTACTTATTTTTCTTTATAAATTCCATTGAGCAATTTACTTCTACAAGTGCTTACAATTAATAAAAAAACATAAATTTACTTCAAAAAATAAAAGACGATTTATATATAAATCGCCTCTAAAGTTATAAAATAATAATAGTTTTTTATTATTATATAATGATTCTATTAATTATTTCCCAGTAAAATTAGCCATTACTCCTCTGTCATTTACTGATACAACAAAACCATTGTTAGAAACTTTTAAGGCAACGTATTCTCTATTTTGCACGACTTTAACTCCTAAAATTTCAATAATCAGTAATGATAAGACTAAAATTAATAATGACATAATTTCCTCCAGTTTTTCAATTTTGTTTCTTTTTATTTGTTACGAAATTATTATAACAGATATCAAGCATTTTGTAAAATATATGTTATATATATGAATCATATATTTTATTAATTTTTAAAAATTTATTTTGCTTTTTGAATAACATCCAAAGCTTCCTTTAAATATTTTTTTAATGATTCATCATCTGTTTTTTTAGCTATTTCTATCCCTTTTCTTGCCCATTTTTCTGCTGTGTCAGAATCTCCTAATCCAGCATAAAAGTTTGTCAGATTATAATATGCCCATGGATAACCTTTTTGAATAGATGCTTGATACCATTTTAATGCTTCTTTTTGATTACCTTCCTCTTCAAACATTACCCCTAATTTATTTTCCGAAAATCCATCCTTCTCAAATTTAGCTACCTTTAAATACCATTCTTTTGCATTTTTATAATCTTCCATTTCATAATACGCTGCTGCAATCCAAAGATAGTTGTCAGGATTATCAACCAACTTTTGATATTCATTATAATACTTTATTGATTTTTCATAATCTTTCTTTTCAAAATATAAATACGCTATATTTGAAATTGCTGTAAAATTACCGTTTTCTATAGCTTTTAAATACCACTTTTCAGCCTCTGAATAATTTTTTTGATTAGTATATAAAACTGCTAATCTATTTAAATAATCTGCATTATTTGGGAATTCAGCTACATATTTTATAATTAAAGTTTCCAATTTTTTCTTATCATTTTTTTCATAAGCATTGTCTATCTGTTTTTCTAATTTTGTTTTCTCCTCTTTTGTCATTGCTGAAAAACTTTGAACCCCTAACCCTAAATTTATAATTACTAATAATAAAATCAAATATTTTTTCATAATATTCCTTCTTTCTGTTTTTTGTATTACTAAAGTTAGTTATTATTCTCAACTTCTTTAATAATCTCCTGTATATCTTTCATTTGTTTTTTATCATTTTCTTTTTTCGCTGTTTCAAAAGATTTTTTTAACCATTTTAATGCTGTCTTCTTGTCTCTTTGCTGATAGTACAAAATCCCTAGATTCGCTTGGCCTCCTGAATTTCCTTTATCTGAAGATTCTAAAAACCATTTTCTAGCCTCTTTCTGATTCCCTTCAGCAAGATAAATCTGTCCTAAAATATTTTGTGACATACCTTCTTCATCCTTGATGTAGGATTTTAATAAATATTTTTTTGCTTCTTCTGTATTCTCTAATCTATAATTTAAAATCCCCATTATAAAATCCATTTCCTCTATTTTTTCAAAAGCTGTATTATCAATTTCATCAAACCATTGCAATGCTTTTTTATACTCACCTTGATACATATATACTACTCCAATTGCTAGCCTTACATCATATTTTTTACCATCATCTGCTATAAAAGGATATTTTTTCTGCATCTCTATCGCTTCATTTAATTCTTTTTCACTTTCATTCTTTTTGCCCATGTCATCATACAACATTCCCAATACAGCTTTTAATACAACATTAGTTGGATTTTTTTGTATATCTTTTTTTAACATTGATATTGCCTTCTGTCTATTCCCTTTATCATATTCTTCCGATACTTTCTCCATCACTTTTTCAAATTCCTTAGAATTCATTTGTGAAAATCCCTGCACTCCAAAAATCAAGCTAGTCATAATTATCACAAAAACTAGTAATTTTTTCATTTTTACACCTGCCTTTTTCCATTAATTCTTTGTTTTTGGTTTAATTAAAAATTTCTCCATTTATTGTATCATAATTGTTAAAAAAATCAAAATTTTGCATTTACCAGCATTTAAATTAATAACCTTGAAATTTAATTTTCATAAACTAAGAAGATTTCTGAAATTTATCCTTGAAATATTTCTAAAACTTATTAAAGTTAATTTTTTCTTTCCACAAAAAAACTGCCTTTCATTTTTGAAAGACAGTTAAAATATTTAAATTTTTATTTTTACTTAATTTAATTATAATCCAAATGAGTAACCTACGCTTAAAGTAAGTGCTCCGTGATTAGTGTTAAATTTACTATTTCTCTTATATCCAGGAATGTTAACGCTATATTTTGTTTTCATAGTGTTTACATTGTATGACAAGTCTGTTACAAAATTCTTGTATTGAATTCCTGTTCCTACTCCATAGTAAACTCCTGAATTAAATTTCATTTTCATGCTAGAAGTTGATGTTGCATCTTTAGATTCTACTTTTCCAGAATTAAATGCAATTCCTAAATTACCTTTTACGTAAGGTGTAATTTCAGAAGAATTTTTAAAGTTATATCTTGTTGTAAAGTATAAAGGTACTGAATTAAGCCCTTTTGTACTAAGTCCAGGGAATTTTTTATTGCTTAATTTATTATGTTTATAAGCAATTCCTCCTCCCATTTCAAGATTTTCATTGAATACTTCTGTTCTGTATTCTCCAGCGATTTCAAATCCTTTTTTCAATGCATCATCTTTGATTCTCCATTTTGTGTTACTTGCATCTTTAAATGTTGCACGATTTGTTAAATCACCACCTACTCTTACTTCAACGACACCTGCCATAGCAGTTGCACTTACAACTAATCCCAATAATAATAATAATTTTTTCACAAAAATTACCTCCAATTCTTAGTTTTTATTTTAACAAAATTTTTGTTAATTATTAGCATAGTATCAAATTTTTAATGTTTTGTCAACAACTTATTTTAAAAAATATAACACTTGATATATTTGTCAAAATTTCTTTAAAATAAAGGCTTGGACATTTTTCATAAAACCCTCCAGAAATTTGCCCTGAATCCATTTTTTAAATTAAAAAATCTTATTTTTTTATTTGCTTTTTTTTAAATTATGCAATTTAATTTCTATAATACTAAAATAAAAACTTAAAAAACTGAATAATTTAAACTATATACCTTAATCTTCTACATCAGGATATTTTCTTACAACTTTAGTAATATTACAAGCTCCCTCAATCACAGGGAACATCATAACAGCCCCAGTACCTTCCCCCAATTTCATATTCATAAAGAGCATTGGCTCTAAACCTAGCTCCTTCATAATATACTTCATTCCAGGCTCTTCGCTCAAGTGAGAAGCAATCATAAAATCCCTGCAGTTTGGACAAATTTTATATGCAACAAGGGCAGAAATCGCTGAAATAAAACCATCTATCACAACAGGTACACGCTTTTTTGCACATCCTAGATAAGTTCCCACCATTCCAGCAATATCAAGTCCCCCAACTTTTGCCAGTACATCTATTATTTTATTTTTTTCAAATTTTTCTTTTTTTCCTGTTCCATTTATATTTTCTTCAAAAAATTTTGACAATCCATTCACTTCAACTGCTTTTTTAACGACATTCTTCTTATGCTCCAAAGTCTTATCATCAATTCCGCTTCCATATCCGACAATCTCATCTAGCGACAAATCTGTCAGAACCTTCAAAATAGCACTACTAGTCGTGGTATTTCCAATCCCCATTTCTCCAGTTGCAAATAAATTGTATCCGTCTCTTGCAAACTCGTCAACCATTTCAATCCCAGTTTCTATAGCCTTTACAGCATCTTCATACTCCATTGCGGCTTGTTTAGCAATATTATTAGTACCTGATTTCATAATTTTTCTGTTAATAATTCCCGATAAATCTATTTCTTTTTTTATGTCCGAACTCTCATCAATTCCCAGATCTACCACTTTCACATCAGCATTATATGCCATTGAGAGAGCATTAATTGATGATTTGCCATTTAACATTGCTTCCACTACATACTGCGTTATTACTCTTTTGGATTTGCTGACTTTTTCTCTTTCCACACCGTTATCGGCTGCCATTACAAGCACCATTTTTTTGCAAGGTTTATAATTTTCGCTCATTCCTTCAAGCCTGATTGCCAGTTCTTCCAGTTTTCCCAGTCCTTTTGGAGTTTTTAGCAATGAATTCAGTTCATTTTCCTTTTTTTTCATTTTATTTCTATCTAAAGCCGTTATTTTTTTTATTGTATCAAATAAAATTTCTCCTGTAATTTTACTCTTTATGATTTCCATATATATTCCTCTATTTACAAATTTATTTTAATTTTTCAGCAATTTTTTGAAAAGTTTTTTCCACACCCTTCAACAATTTTTCCACATCCTCATCATTATGAATATAAGAAACAAAATGTGCCTCATATTTTGAAGGTGGCACAATTACTCCATTTTCAAGCATTGTATCAAAATATATACTGTAAAATTCATCATTCGTATTAATTGCATCTTCCAAAGTTTTCACTTTTTCCTTTGAGAAAAATATTGTAAATAAGCTTCCAAAATGGTTCACACTTGCTGGAATATCATATTTTTTTATTAATTCATTAATTTTATTTACCAAATTCTCTGTTTTTTTATTTACATTTTCATAAATTTCAGGATTTTCCTTCAAAATCGAAATTGTTTCTATCCCTGCAGCAACTGAAATCGGATTTCCAGAAAGCGTTCCAGCGTGATAAACATTACCAACTGGCGAAATTAAGTTCATAATTTCTTTTTTTCCACCAAATCCACCAACTGGATAACCACCACCAATAATCTTTCCAAGAACAGTTAAATCAGGTGTAATTCCAAATACTTTTTGAGCACCACCTAATGAAACCCTAAATCCAGAAATTACTTCGTCAAAAATTAACACTACATTTTTTTCTTTCGTAATTTCACGTACCTTTTCCAAGTATTCCTTCTCTGTTTCAATAAGCCCCATATTTGCCGGAATTGGCTCAATAATCACACATGCAATATCATTATCATTTTCCAAAGTTTTCTTTAATTTATCAAAATCTCCAAAAGGCAATGTTATCGTATCTTTCACAACTCCCTCAGTAATCCCGTTACTATCCTGATGCTCAAATGTTAAAAGCCCTGATCCCGCCTTAACCAGTAATGAATCTGAATGTCCGTGATAACATCCTTCAAATTTTATAATCTTATTTTTTCCAGTAAATGCACGAGCAACTCTCACACTTGCCATAGCCGCTTCTGTCCCTGAAGTAGTCAATCTTAATTTTTCAATTGATGGAAAACAGCTCTTTACAAGTTCTGCCAGTTCTACTTCCTTTTTCGTAGGAAGTCCAAAAGAAGTCCCCTTTTCAAGCTCTTTCTTTACAACTTCCAAAACTTTTGGATAATTATGTCCCAAAATCATGGGTCCCCAGGAACCTATCATATCTACATACTCATTTCCGTCTTCATCATAAAGTTTACTTCCATTTCCACTTTTAATAAAAATTGGATATTCTTTATTCACCGACTGAAACGCTCTAACTGGACTGTTTACTCCACCTGGTATTGACTCTTTAGCTTTTTCATAAATTTTTCTTGAGTTATCTGTATTCATCTATATTTCCCTCTTTTCTTTGCTTTGCTTTTTTTTATTTATACTAAAATTATTTTTAAATATATTCTATCATATTTATCTTGATTTGGAAATATTGAATATTTTTTAAATTTAGACTAAAAAAAATAACTACCTAAATAAGCAGTTATCACTATTAATTATTATTAGTAATCAGTTAATGGAGGCGACAACCGGATTCGAACCGGTGTACAAGGTTTTGCAGACCTCTGCCTAAGCCCCTCGACCATGTCGCCACTTGACTTTGTTAAGTTTATCATATTTTTAGGGCTTTGTCAAATATTTTTATTTCGCCGCCACCAACGATTTCATCACCTAAATAAAATACAATGTGCTGCCCTTCTGAATTTTCGTGAGTCTTTTCATCAAATTCAAAAATTATCCTATTTTCATTGCTTTCTTCACTTTTTAAAAGTTTCAATTCCCCAGCCAGTCCTTTTGAAGAAAATCTCGGACGTGCAGTTAATTTTTTCCCGATTATTCTTTCTAAATCATAATGAAATTTACAATTTATCACTTCTATTTCCTTTATTAGCAATTCCTCAAAATCCCCCACAACCACTTCGTTCGTTTCAGGACGAAGTTCCAGTACAAAAAACGGCTTTCCTAAATTAAGACCCAGTCCACGCCGCTGCCCAACCGTATAAAACTGATAACCTATATGCTCTCCAATAACTTTACCATTTTTATCTACAAAATTCCCCTTTTTTACATCATTCCCAAGCACTTTTTTCAAAAATGGAATATATCCGTTGGGAGCAAAGCAGATTCCTTGGCTGTCAGGCTTGTTATGAGTATGAATGCCATTTTGTCTTGCAATTTCACGAACTTCTGATTTTTCATATTCTGAAAGTGGAAACAAAAATCTTTCCACAACATTCTTATCCAGCCGATAAAGCATATAAGTCTGATCTTTTCTGTTATTTTTGTCCC
The DNA here is from genome assembly GCA_963517565.1 of uncultured Leptotrichia sp. GTDB lineage: Bacteria > Fusobacteriota > Fusobacteriia > Fusobacteriales > Leptotrichiaceae > Leptotrichia. Next base: position 14,464 of record CAUQGN010000007.1, read on the forward strand.
ATAAAAGCATATTATTCTCGCTAACTTTTGAATAATGCCCTGTCGAAATGTATTTTATTCCCATTTTATCAGCAAATTCTACTAGTTTTTTTATTTTTACCTTTTCATCGCAAATTACACAAGGTGAAGGAGTTTTTCCAGCATTATACATTTTTATAAAATATTCCATTACATCCTTTTTAAATTCTTCCACGACATTTAGTACATAATGAGGAATTCCCAATGTGTAGCAAGTGTATCTGGCATCATTTATATCATCAAGGGAACAGCACGTTTTTCCAGGATTTTCTGAAAGTTCATCAGGCAAATGCTTTAACGTAACCCCTATAACTTCATAGCCTTGCTGTTTCAACAAAAGAGCAGCGACAGAACTGTCTATGCCGCCACTCATTCCAACTGCTACTTTTTTATCATCTAATTTTTTGTTCATTTCGTATTTCTTTCTCTTTTCTAAATTTTTAATTTCTATGTTCCTAAACTCAAAATCTTATTTTTTATTTTTCTCTTTTTGCCACATATATTCCCCAATTCCTAAAGCAAAAATTAAAAATAATTTATTTTTATTTTCTTTAAATATTTTTCCAAATTTATATCCTGCTGCCCTGCAAAATTTGTAATAAACAGCATTATTTAGAACTTTCTGCTTAAAAGACAATTTTTGAGAATTAATTTCATTATGATAAAGTGCCTGCCCTTTCGGATTTCGTAGCAGTAAATTATTGTATTTTGCTGTCAAGCCATCTTCCTGATACTCCTTTATCTCAATTTTTTCATTCACATAAACCATCTTATATTTTTCACAAATTCTGTTATAGACAACAGCTTCTGTAATAAATTTCTCATCATCAAAAACTGGAAATTTATATTTTTTTATAATTTCAGTCCGAAACATAAGCCCTTTGTCACCCTTAACTCTGTATTTATTGTAGATATCAAACTGTGTCGAAATCATCTCTTTCTCTGGAAAACTAGAGCCTATAACTTCTCCATCTGGATAAGTTGACAAATACCCCATTCCCGCAATATCGTTATTTTTTTCATATTTTTTCCAATATTTCAAAATAGTTTCAAGTCCATTTTCCACATATTCATCATCAGAATCAAGGCATATAAAAAGCTCTCCATTTGCTTTATCAGTTGCAAAATTATATGCTCGCTGTTTACCTCCGTTTTCCTTAAAATAATACTTTATATCCAGCTTTTTTTCACTCAAAAATTCTTCTACTTTCTCTTTAGTTCTATCAGTGGAACCATCATCTACAATAAGCCATTCAAAGTCTTTAAAAGTCTGTTTTTGAAGTGATTTATACAATTTTTCAAGCAGTTCTTTTCGATTAAAAGTTGGTGTAAAAATCGTAAATTTCATTTTTTATTTCCCCTTATTTTCCAAAGCTTTAAAATTTAACGTTTTATAATTTTTCTTTTTATTCCATTTACAAGATTTGCAATTTTAGCGTAAACTTCCCTATTTACAAGCAATTTTGTAACTATCGCCAAATAAACTATTTTCAAGCCAAATTTCATCCACGAAAGCTGATCATTTGACAAATAGAATATCACGGGATTTACAATAATTATGAAATATAAAAACAATTTTTTATAATTAAACGAAATCTTATATTTTTCCCTTATAATTATCATTTCCATTATCGCTCTAAATAAAAAAGCAAGTAATGTTGTCCATGCCGCAATAATAGGCCCAATTTCTGGAAATTTCGGTATAAAAATTATATTTCCAACTAAATTAAATATCATTGCAAACATTGTAAAATAAAAAATGTATATGCTGTCTTCGTGAAAATGAAAAAAATAATCAAGGCAAAATAGTGCCTGAACGACAATTCCAGCTAGAATTAAAGGCATATAATTTATCGCCTGATAATAACTTTTTGGAAATATCAATTTTATCCCTTCTGGAGCAAACAACTGTGCGATTACACAGGCAAAGGAAATAATCGCAATAAAGTTTTCCACACTTCGTGTTATTCTCGGATTTGTCCTATCCTCCTTCATCGCCTCATAAAATTCTGGCGTCCAGCTGTTCACAAAAGAACCTGTAACAACTGACAAAACTCTTCCCCCAGTAAATGCAAGCGTGTATCCCCCAACTACCGCAAGAGAAACAAATTTTGCCAAAACAAGCCTATCACTCAAATTTACAACCTGATCCGTAAGCTCAATAAAAATTAATGGTAATCCATTTCTTAGCGAATATTTTACATAATCAAAATTCAGCTTAAATCTAAATTTTCCAAAATAATCCTTAAAATAGAACAGAAATACTATAATCAACGCAATTAAATTTGCAAACTGGTTTCCAAAAACTCCCCATTTCAAGTATTTTATAAAGTAAATTGCCAGAATATAAGTTGTAAAAAGGCTTACAACACTCCCTATCGCCACTTTCATATACATTCTCTTCATTCTGAACAAAGTTGTCGAAAGATTGTTAAAGGCATTCGTTGTAGCAATTAAGACGCTGACAATTATCAAGGGATAATAACTTACCTTGCTTAAATCAACTATATATGAAAAAAGTTTTTTGGCTACGGGTGTAAATAAAAAAATATAAGTAAGTATATTAAAAACTACTATAATCAAAGTTGAAGAAAACATATAGCTTCCAAATTCATCTTCACTTTCCTTCAAATCTACATATTTCTTCATCTGAGCATTATAAAGTCCCAGCCCCAGAATTACCGTAAATAGGGAAGTAATCGGAGCCAATGTTCCCACAATCCCAAATTCTTCCTGTGTCAATAACCTCGTTATTATCGGCAAAAATATAAACGACCCCATCTTTGTAACCAAATTCATAAGAGAATAAACCATCGTTCCCTTCAATAAATTCTTATTATCCATCTCTCTCCATTTCCAAAACTTTTCATAAACCTTACTTATTTAAACTAATTTTTAAACATATAATTTTTTTATGTTGATTTCTTATTTTGTTATTTTAGATAATTTTGATTAATATTTTTTCTTTAACAAAATTTCACTTGTTTTTTGTTTTAGTTAAAATTAACTATTATAGTTAAACTAAAGACTGTCGTGATTTTTTTGGAATAAAATTGATTGTTTGAGCTTTTTTGAAACTTTTAAGTTACAATCAATTTATAGAGTTGATAATAACTGTTATTAAAAAGCGAGTTTCAATTTTATTTCAAAAAAAATGCTTAGACAAGCTGGGATTGTAAAGAGGATAGCGACTGATCCCCTTTACATTTAAAAAAAGAAAAAATATAAAAATATAGAAAAAACAACAATTAATCAAAAAAATTTAGAATTTTTAAAAATTATTTATCTGTATATTTAAGAAACAATTTTGCTATTAATAAAAAAATTAAATATGCTACTATCTTAATCCTATTAAATCGTGTACCCGTATCAAGCCTACAACATTTCCATTTTCCACAACAGGCAATACATTAATCTGGCTTTTTCTATTTTCCATCAGATGAAGTGCATCGAGAGCCATCGCATCCTTTTCAATCGTTACTGGTGTAGAAATCATAATATCAGAAGCCACATAATCAAAAAATTTCTCCTTATGCTCCAATGCACGCCGAATATCTCCTTCTGTTATAATTCCAAGCAGTTTGCCATTTTCAAGTCCTGTATCCGTAATGCACACAGCTCCTAATTTTTTCTTTGTAAGAACCATTAATACATTTTCAATTTTTTCGTCTTCTTTTACAACTGGCAATTCATCTCCAATGTGCATTAAATCTGAAACATGTAATAATAGCCGTTTCCCAAGGCTTCCTCCTGGATGATATTTGGCAAAGTCATTTTCTGTGAAATCTTTTAATTTCATAAGGCATACGGCCAGAGCATCTCCTGTTACTAGAGTTGCTGTAGTCGAACTCATCGGCGCTTGCCCCAGCGGACACGCTTCCTTTTCTACTCCCACATTTATCGTAAGTTCTGCATATTTTCCCAACATAGAATCAGGATTTCCAGTAAATGCAACTATTTTTCCTCCAATTTTTTTTATTGGCGCTAAAATGCTTAATACTTCGTCAGAATTTCCGCTGTTTGAAATGGCTATTACCACATCTCCATCGTTAATCATTCCCAAATCACCATGAAGTGCCTCTGCTGCATTTATAAATACCGATGTTGTACCAGTTGAAGCAAGTGTAGCTGTAATTTTTTTACCAATTATTCCTGACTTTCCAATCCCTGTCACAACAACTTTATTGTTATTTTTCAAATTCAGAATCATTCGGACTAACTTTTGAAAATCATCTCCTAATTTACTTTTTAATTTTTCCAGTTCTGCAATTTCAATATCAAATACATTTTTGGCTTCTTTTATAATATCTATTTCCATTTTTAGTTTTGCTCCCTTTATTCAATAAATATTTTCACATTGATGTTTTTATTACACCCAAACTTTTTTATATCAAACTATTAAATTTCAAATAACAATAAAATTCAAGTAAAATAGTCAAATGCTTTTTTTGACTACTTATTTTTCATCTCAATCTTATTCAATATTTTCTTAATTTCCTGACTTTTATCCTTATGACAGATAAGCAAGGCATCTTTTGTGTTTACAATGACAATATTTTCTAGACCGATTGTAGCAATAATTTTGTCATTTTCCTTATTAATTACGATATTTCCTTCTGATTCAATCTGTTCAAAGTTATCAGCTTGCACAACATTGCTATCCTTGTCTTTCGGGAAAATATCCTCAAGTGATTTGAAGTTTCCAACATCGTTCCAGTCAATGTCAACAGGTATGACACTAACAGATTTTGTATGTTCCATCACTCCAAAATCTATCGAAATTTTTTCAAATTTTTCAAATTCATCCTTCACAAAATCACTTAGTCTTTCTCCATAAACTTCATTTAAATCAACATTTTCAAGCATTTCTTCAATTTTTTCCAAAATAATGCCATGAGTTTCCATATGTTTTTTTATTTCATGCAAGATAAATTCCGTTTTCCAAAGGAACATTCCACTATTCCAAAGATAATTCCCTTGCTCAATATATTTTTCAGCTAGCTCCTTATTAGGCTTTTCCCTAAATTTCTTTACTTTATATGACTTGAATCTTTCTTTATTTTCACAGTTATTTTTATCATCTTTTGATTTTTTTCTATCTACATACTCAATATATCCATACCCAGTTTCAGCGTAAGTCGGCTTAACTCCGAGAGTAACAATCTTATTTTTTTCAGCCTCTTTAAACGCAAACTCCAAGCTGTCCAAAAATTCCTTTTCCTTTTTAATCAAATGATCTGACGGCAAAACTGCCATAATGCTATTCTCATAAATTTTTCTGATAATACAGGCCGCATATCCAATACAGGCTGCCGTGTCTCTTGCCATTGGCTCAAAAATTATATTTCTGTCAGCAATCTCAGGTAATTCCTTTTTTATTATGTCAAGGTACTTAATATTCGTTGAAATAAAAATCCTCTCTATCGGAACAAGTTTCTTTATCCTGTCAATTGTTTCCTTTATCATAGTCTTTTTCGACACAAGATCCAAAAATTGCTTTGGCTTCTCATTAGTGGATAATGGCCAAAATCTCGTTCCGCTTCCTCCTGCCATAATTAAGGCGACTTTATTCATATTTTTCTCCCGTTCTTCAATTAATTTTATTTATTATGCTGCTTTTTATTTCTCAGTTATTTTTTCAATTAAAAGTATAACATAATTTATTTGTTTTATCAAAAAGAATATTTTAGAAAAATATTAGGAAAAAAAGAAATATTATGATAAAATGAAAATATAAGAAAATTTTTTTAGAAAGGATTTGGATATGCTGATAGATAAAGTAAAAAAAGTTAAAATTACCGATAATGTTACAATTGGTAATGATAAGATTTTTTTGATTGCCGGACCTTGCGTCATCGAATCAGAAGATTTAGCTATGGAAGTAGCTGCTAAAATGAAAGAAATTACTGATAAATTAGGTATTCAGTACGTGTTTAAGGCTTCGTTTGACAAAGCTAACCGTTCTTCTATTTCCTCATTTAGAGGACCAGGACTTGAAAAGGGACTTGAAATTTTGGCACGAGTTAAGGAAAAATATGGTGTGCCTCTTGCAACAGACATTCATGAGCCTTATCAATGCAAAGAAGCAGCCAAAGTAATTGACTTGCTTCAAATACCTGCGTTTTTATCACGACAGACTGATTTACTCATTGCCGCAGCAGAAACTGGCAAAGCGGTCAATATCAAAAAAGGTCAATTTTTAGCCCCTTGGGATATGAAAAATGTTGTAAGGAAATTTCAGGAAGTTGGAAATGAAAATATAATGCTTTGCGAACGTGGGGCTTCATTTGGATACAACAACCTTGTTGTAGATATGCGTGGACTTTTGGAAATGAGAAAATTTGGATATCCAATTGTGTTTGACGCAACACATTCAGTACAAATTCCTGGCGGACAAGGAGAAACTTCTGGAGGTAATCGTACTTATGTCTATCCACTTGCAAGAGCAGCAGTATCTGTCGGAGTTGACGGAATATTTGCAGAAGTTCATCCTGAACCTGACAAGGGACTGTCTGACGGTCCAAATATGCTAAAACTGGACGATGTAGAAAAAATATTAACGAATTTGCTTCAATATGACAAATTGACAAAGGGGCTGTAAAAAATAAATTCTAAATATAAAAATATAAATTTTAGGAGGAATAGATTTATGAGTTCGAAATTATTATTGACACCAGGACCAACTAATATCCCAGAAGAATATCTGAAAATTTTTGGAAAGGATATTATTCACCATAGAACACCTGAATTTAGAAGAATAATGAAAGAAAATAATGAAAATTTGAAAAAAGTATTCAAAACTCAAAATGATGTTGCTGTTATAACTTCATCTGGAACAGGTTCAATGGAAACTGCCATTGTAAACTTTTTTTCAAAAGGTGATAAAATTCTTGCAATAAATACTGGATATTTTGGAGACAGATTTAGAAAAATTGCTGAAATCTATGGCTTAAATGTAATCAATTTACAATATGAATTTGGGGACAGCTATAACCTAGACGATGTAAAGGAAGTTATTGCTCAAAATTCTGATTTAAAAGGAATCTTAGCAACTCATAGTGAAACTTCAGTTGGAATTTTAAATAATATAAAAGCACTTGGAGATTTGACAAAAAATACTGATATTCTATTAATTGTAGATACAATCAGCGGACTTGTTGTAAATGACTTTGATTTTGATGGATGGCATGTGGATGTAGCGATTGCAGGAAGCCAAAAAGCATTTCTAATACCTCCAGGATTATCATTTGTCGCAATAAGTGATAAAGCTAAAAAAGCTATGGAAGTTTCTGATTTACCTAAATATTATTTTGATTTGAAGCAATATGCAAGATATTTTGAAGAAAATGGAGAAACGCCATACACTCCAGCAATTGCTTTGATCCTAGCATTGAATCAGTCCTTAAAAGATTTGATAAAAAATGGAATTGAAAATACAATTAAGCAAAAACATGATTTGAGAAAATATGTTGAAGAAAAAGCTCAAAAACTTGGGTTTGAACTATTAGTTAAAAATGAGGCAAACAGAACAAATACACTAATTTCAGTTTATAGAGAAGGAATTATTATAAAATCAATAATTTCAGCCCTTGAAGAGCAAGGATACACTGTTACAGGTGGAAAGGGAAAATATGCTGAAAGCCTTATGAGAATTGGAATTTTAGGACAAATTTCCAAGGAGCAGCTTGATGATTTCTTTGTAATCTTTGAAAAAGAATTAAAAAAACAATTATAAAAAACAAAAAAATATAGAAAGTTATCATTTTTTTAACTTTGTATTTCAAAATATTGAAAAGGAGCATAAATGAAACCATATTTATTTAAAATTGGAGGTTTTGAACTTAGGATTTATAGTTTAATGTATATTTTAGCTTTTCTTTTTGGAATGTTTATCGCACTTGCTGATGATGTTGCCGAAAAAAGAGGCGTTGATGATAGAAAAATTATTGAAGATTTTGCATTTACTACAATAGTAGCAGGATTAATTGGGGCAAGATTATATTATGTTATTTTTAAATTTTCAGACTATATTGGAAACCCTTTATCTATCCTGTACATATGGGAAGGTGGACTTGCAATTCACGGTGGAATTATCGGAGCATTTATAGGTTCATTGTATTATGCTAAAAGAAATAAAATGAACTTATGGGTTCTTACAGATATGGCTGTCGGACCTTTACTGTTCGGACAGTTTTTAGGAAGATTTGGAAACTTGGCAAACGGAGAAGTACACGGAGTTCCTACATTCACTCCTCTTAGCGTAATTTTTTCAGGAAAATTTAATGAATGGTGGATAAAATATCAATCAATGAGCGCTACGGCACAGGCTCAGTTTAAACAGCTTGTACCTTGGGGATTAAGTTTTCCGCTAGACACTCCGGCTGGCTCAGAGTTTCCAAATTTACCCCTGCATCCTGCTATGCTTTACGAAGCATTCTTAAATTTAATAGGATTTATAATTCTCTGGTTCTATTTTAGAAAAAAAGAATATAATCCAGGAATCTTATCAATGATTTATTTAATCATGTATGCTGTTATAAGAATGTTCGTAAGTACATTTAGGGCAGAAGATTTATTAATTTTGGGAATAAGGCTTCCATATTTAATAAGTATAGCTATGATTATTATTGCTATTTTTGGAATAAAAATTTTTAGCAGTCCAGAAAGAAAATTTGTACCTTTAAAAAAAGAAGAAGAAATTCAAAAAAATTAAGATTAAAAAAACTGTCGTTTCTTTTAAAAGATTTGACAGCTTTTTTATTATAATTTTAAATTTTATTATTTTTTATTTTCAGTTCGTCTTTTTCCACGGTTATCTACTAATGCGTCAATTCCGCCTTTTTCAAATTTCTTCACCCAAGAATAAATTTGCTGATATGAGATACCGTATTTTTTGATAGCCAAATTATAGTCATAATCATTTTTTTGGCAAAAATGAACAGCTTCAACTTTGGCGTCTATAGATTTTCTTACATGTTTTTTTAATAATGAAAAATTACCATTTACATCTACACTTCTTCTATAATCTCTAATCCAATAATTTAGCACACTTACAGATGCAATTTGATATTTTTTACAAATTTCAAATAAGGAACCTTCATTGTTTAAATAGCTTTGAACAGCTTTTTCTTTTATTTCACGAGAATAATGTCTATTTTTATCTCCAACCATTATACTCTCTTCCCCAATTTCAAGATACTTTTTCTTCCAAGTCATCAATGAAGATTTTGCAATGCCATATTCCTTTGCCAGCCCTTGAATAGTTCCTTTACCTTCTAATATTTTCTTTACGAGCTCAACTTTTAATTCATTAGATATTTTCGATTTTCTTCCCATTAAATTACCCTTTCTGAACAAAATATATTCTTTATTTCTTTAATTTTTATTATTGCAAGTTCTTTTTCAGAAATATTAAAATCGTAGTATAAACTAGATTTTATATGACCTAAGATACATCTCTACTTAACTACACTAAATAATACACAGCGAAAAAATGTGAAGCACTTCCTAAAATTACAAAAATGTGCCAAATCATATGATTAAATTTACAAATTTTCCATGAATAAAATATTGTTCCAAGCGAATAGAGAATTCCGCCCAAAACTAAATAAGTTAGTGAAACACGATTAATATTATTTATCAAATCATTCCAGGCAAATACAATCATCCATCCCATTATTAAATAAAGCAATGTAGAAAATAATTTAAACTTTCCTGTAAAAAATGCTTTAAATATAATTCCTAAAAAACAGACAGTCCATTGGATTACTAATATAATTTTATTCATTGGCGAATTGACAACTAAATATAAAAATGGAGTGTAAGAGGCAGCTATTAGAATATAAATTGCTGAATGATCAAAAATTTCAAATACCATTTTAGCTGTTCCAGGTTTCAGTCCATGATATATAGACGACATTGTATAAAGGACAATCAATCCAAAGCCAAATGCCATAAAGGATATTATTGTTCCAACATCATGTACCCAGCTTGCACGTATGGTTAAAATTATAAAAGCTAATATTGATAATCCAGCTCCTACTGTATGGCTTACAAAATTAGCAATCTCTTCTCCACGTGAAAATTTTTCTGCCTGTTTATGTATTTCATTTAGTAAATTACTGCTTTTCTTAGTTTTTTTAGTCATGTTTTTCCTTTCAGATACAAAGGCACTTTTTATATTTAAACATATCATTTTTATTTAAATTTTTGCTTAAACACCTTATTTTTAGAGTTCTTCAATGTACAAAACCAAATTTAAAATAATAACTTTGTATTATAATAATACCATATAAACTTTAGCAAAACATTTCTTTTTACTTATAAATTAATTGGTTTGCTTTATGTTATTAAGTGTATTTAATTTTTAGAAATATATCACCTGTTATAATACTCTAATTTATTATAACAGATGTTTTAATTATATTCAACCCAAAAACTACCCATAATCAAATTTTTTTTGTATTTTAATAAAATAAACCAAAGAAAGAAAAAAGTGAGTATTATAATTTACTCACTTTTTACAAATTTTTATTTAGAATTGTTTTTGATAAGATGCACCGCCATATCTTAATGTCGCCACATTTTTATCTCCATTTTTACTCCATGAAATTGGTATATCTATTGTACCTTTACTTACATTTACCCTTACTGATGAAGGTAAATTTCCACCATCTTCAGGAACATAAATATTTTTTGCAGCTCTAACAAGCATTTCATGTGCTGACTCTGTCGGAACACTTACATTAAACGTTCTTTCAGCTGTATCTACTCCAGCTTTTGCAATTGCAGTTAATGTTACGCCTCTGTTTCCACCACCATAAAACTGTTTATTAATTCTTCCAGATACTGAAAATAAACTTGAGTTTGAAGAACGCCATCTTATTGTAACTGGAACTCCGTTTGATGCAGTCATTGATTTCGGCAAGTTAATTCCTCCCCTTGTACTCACCTCTCCTTCAGGAATTGACAATTTACTTATTACTTCCTGAGTTGCAGCCGCGTTTTTAGGATCTGAACGTCCTTGTTCCTCATTATCCTGAATTTCATATTGCATTTGAATATTACCTTCATTTTCAAGAATTCTTCTATCTATGTCATAAATTGCACTCTTAGAAGTAATTTGCGTTTTTCCTTGATAAGTTACCACTTTTCCATTTAATTTTATTCTTTTATCTTTTAAATAGATTGTAGCCTTGTCAGCACTTGTATTAATTGCTCTAAACTGCGGCAATGTACTTACAATTTTTACATTATTTCTAGCATATCCTTCTTCCTTGTTCATATCCATATACAAATAGTTTGCAGTCATTTTAGTATTATTTTTGAAATCTACCATAACTTTATCTCTTGCAAGAATAAGGTTTCTTCCAGAATCCATCTCATTATATTGTGAATCAAGAGTAATATCCTTATAAGTCATATGAACATTCTCCTTAATTTCACTACGTGTAATACTCATATTACTTCCATTGCTATGTGAAACAAAATAAACTTTGGCAGTATTTCCTATAAAGTTTACTGCTTCTGATTCTACAAGTGGTCTTGGATCATTTACAAGATCTTTTACATTTCCACGAATTTTACCTTTAACATGCCCATCAAACCTAAATTCTTTTTTTTCAAAACTTCCACGTCCTGTATCAGATGTAATTCTATCTCCCTGAACACTTGTCATTTCCATTTTATTTGCAAAAATATCTTTTGAAATTGTGTTCATTGTTCCATTTGCACCATGTACATTAAAGTTTTGCTTTTTCACATTAAATGGTCCGTTCATTGTGGCATCTCCAGTTGGAAACACATACACAAGTCCAGTTCCATCCATCTTATAATCATCATAATTTGCAGTATAATAGTCATTTGTTGTAAGTGTTTCTGTCTTTAAGTCGTAAACTCCACTTCTATATGTTCCAGTTGTTTTTCTTGGAAGATAATTATATGTCCCATTTCCATCGCCATTCAATATTCTGGCAATTTCATCGTAAAACACATGATCTCCTGTGACTATTAGAGTTGGACTCGTATATTTTACATTTCCCCTCCCGTCAACTTGCTTTTTCTTTACAAAGTATGAAGCTGTATCTGCTGAAATTACACTATTTCTACCAGTATAAACAACATTTCCCTGTCCGTCTACACGCTCATCCTTCATATAATAATCAACTTTGTTTCCAGTCAGTTTATTTTCAGGATCTGTATAAATCACATTTCCTTCTGCATTTCCAATTTTATTTATATCATCATAACGCATTGTATTAGCACGAAGTTCTCTTTTTGTCTGTTCTTCCTTATAAACCACATGCCCTTCTGCAAACGAAACTTTTGTCGGATCATGATAAGTAATCTTGTCTGCTGTCAATGTCTTTTTATCTTTTTTATTATTGTAGCTTGCATTCCCAATTGCTACAATTGTTTCAAATTTGGTTGTAGTTTCAACCCTGTCCGCTTCAGAAACCGTATCATCAACAGTATTTATCAATTTTGTCCTTACTGGCGAAATCAATAAATCGCCTTGTTTCTTATATTCTACACGTTCTGTATAAATTTCCCATTTTTTATCCTTCGTTGTCCCAACAACTTTTTTCATTAAAGTAACATCAGAGGTTTTAGTATTAACTTCTCCTTCTTTTCCAGAAATTATCATCTGTTTCTTTACCAAATCCACAATTACATTCTTAAACCTGATAATCTCGTCCCCTTCAGATCCAATCTGTTCATCAGCATAAATGATAGCATCATCTTTTAGCCTATACATAACTTTTTTGGCTTTCATATCTTTTTGCATCTGTTCAAGCGGTGTTGGAATTTTTTTAAAAAATACTGCATATATAAAATATATCAGTAGTAATATAAGTCCTCCATAACCTAGTTTTTTCCACATTATTTTTCTCCTAATTTTACTAATTTTATTTCCTATTTTTCATATTTTCCTTTAGTTCAAATAAAAATTTCATCGCATCCATTGGTGTAATATTATTTATGTCATAGTTATCTATTCTGCTAACAAGTTCTGACAATTTTTTATTTTCTTCCTGAATTTCTACTAATTTTTCTTCATAAATCTGAGTTTTTTCATTGATTTCAAAATCACTTGCAAGATTAGTGTCTTCAAATTCTTCAAAATCATTTTCAAACTCTGAATTTCCTCCAAAAAGTGATAGCTGGTGAACATCTACGGTTCTTTCAATCAATTCCTTTTTCTGCTCCAGCCGTTTCAATATTTTCCTACTTTCAATCAATATTTCCTTTGGAAGGCCAGCCAATTTCGCCACTTCAATACCATAGGACTTGTCTGCTCCACCTTTTACAATATTTCGTAAAAACATTACTTTTCCCTGCTTTTCATCCACTTCTATCCGGTAATTTACAATGTGTGCAAATTTATTTTCTAAATCAGTAAGTTCGTGATAATGTGTTGCAAAAACTGTCTTAGCACCAATTTTATCGTGAATATACATTAAAATAGCAGTCGCAATGGAAACACCGTCGGTTGTGGAAGTTCCACGTCCAACTTCATCAAGTATTATCAGGCTTTTTTCAGTCGCATTGTTTAGAATGTTGGAAACTTCACTCATTTCCACCATAAATGTACTTTGACCAGTCAAAATATCATCAGAAGCCCCAATCCGTGTCAAATATTTGTCTATAACTGTTAAATTTGCTTTTTTAGCAGGAACAAAAGAACCAATCTGAGCCATTATGGAAATTAATGCGATTTGCTTCATATACGTTGATTTTCCCGACATATTAGGCCCTGTCAGCACAACAAAACTTTCCTTTTCAGTAAAAACTGTATCATTTGAAACATAATCCGTCCTTCCAATCAGCTTTTCTACAACTGGATGCCTTCCGCCCTCAATTTCAAAAGCATATTCCTCGTTCATTTCAGGTTTTGCGTAATCATTTTCAATGGCACTTACAGCAAAAGACACCATTACATCAATATATGCCAGCCTTTCTGCAAGTTCTGACAAAATTTTCCGATGTTCCTTGAGTTTTCCACTGATTTTCTTGAACAAATGATATTCCAAATCTTCGATTTTTGCTTTGGAATTTATTATTGTGTCCTCATATTTTTTCAGTTCAGGAGTAATGTATCTCTCTGAATTTGAAAGAGTCTGTTTTCTAATGTAATGTTCTGGCACCATATCCAGATTTGCTTTTGTAATTTCAATAAAATAACCAAAAACCTTGTTAAATTTTATTTTCATATTTCTAATTCCAGTTGCTTCCCTTTCACGCTGTTCAATATCCAGCAAAAAGTCCTTCCCAGAATTCATAATATTCCTAATTTCATCCAGTTCTGCATTGTATCCAGATTTTATAATTCCGCCTTCACGAACTGAAAACGGTGCATCTTCATTTATACTGTCATCAATTATTTTATAACACTCAAACAAAATATTTGCGTTAATATCCTTAAAAAAATCAGTATTTCCCAAAATTTTCATTATTTCAACAGCCGATTTTATCGTTTTTTTCAATGCTGTCAAATCTTTTCCATTTTCACTTCCAAAGATTATTTTCCCCAAAAGCCGCTCCAAATCGTAAATATTATCAAGTTTTTCTCTCAAATCCTCACGAATCAAGATATTGTCAATAAAATACTGTACATCTTCCTGTCTTTTCCGTATTTTTTCAATATTTAAAAGCGGATTATTTATAAATCTCTTCAAAAGCCGTGTTCCCATCGAAGTTTTACACTCGTCTAATACCCACAGAAGCGAACCATAAACAGTTTTTTCTCTCTGATTTTTTAAAAGTTCTAGATTTCTGCTCGTAATCGCATTTACTTCAGCATAATTGGAAATATTCACAAACTCAATCTTTTCCACAGTCAGCTCATGCTCAACCTGCATAGTAGCCGCATAATCAAGTGCCATGGCTGCAGCTCCAATTATCGCCTTTTTATCCTTAATCCCATAACTTTCAAGCGACACAATCTCAAAATAATCCATAAGATACTTTGCACTGTCCCGAACCTTATTTACAAAAGTCACAACTGAATCATTCTTTTGTAAAAAATCATCTAACTTTTCCTTTATTTCTCCATAAAAATCCTCTGTAACAAGCACTTCCTTAGGCTCAATCTTATTAATCTCATTAAATAATTTTACAAAATCATCATCCTTTTCAACTTCCGTTACCTTAAATTCTCCAGTCGTTATATCAATATACGCAATTCCAAGTTTATTCTCAATTTTCAAAATACTCATCAAGTAATTATTACTCTTGGCATCAAGTGCCTCCACATCCACAACTGTCCCTGGCGTTATAATCTTCACAACTTCCCGTTTTACAATTCCCTTTGCCATCTTCGGATCTTCTGTCTGCTCACAAATTGCAACTTTATACCCTTTTGAAACAAGTTTTGTTATGTATGAATCTGCTGAATGAAATGGAACTCCCGCAAGCGGTATATCCACATTCTTCTCCTTATTTCTCGAAGTAAGTGTAAGCCCCAGTTCCCGTGACGCCTTCACCGCATCCTCAAAAAACATTTCATAAAAATCACCCAATCTAAAAAACAATATAGAATCCTCAAAATTTGACTTTATCTCCTTATATTGCTTCATAAGCGGTGTATCTGCCATCTTTATTTTACCTCTGTTCTCTTTATTTTTTATCTTTAAATTTTATCATAGTTTATTTTCTTTTTCAATTTTTTAAAAAATTAATAAAAATTATCCCCTGCTTATTTCTTATTAAAATTATAGAAAATAAATTTTTGTTAATAAATATTTTTTCTATATTTCATATTTTTTTCTTTTTGTATACGTAAAGGGGATCAATCGCCATCCCCTTTACAATCCCCGCTTGTCTAAGAATTTTTTGAAAACAAAATCGAAACTCGTTGCGTAAAACTTCGCTCAAACAATCGATTTCATTTCCAAAAAATCACGACAATTTTAGTTCAATTATAATAGACAATTTGATTAAAAATCTTCTTAAACCAATTTAAACTCAATTCTTCAATTTTATATTTTTTCCCATATTCTATCTTTTTTTCTATATTTTAATTTAACGACACTATTTGCATCTTCAAATTCCTTTGACTCTATTTCTACTATTGCTTCATCAATATCTACAAATTTAATCTTTATCAGAAATGAACCTTGAACCTGAAAATCTTTTTCTGGTATTTTTTTTATCTTTTTATTCTTCATTTCTTTTTCAAAGTACTTTTTAAAATTTTCCACAATTAAGAATTCATTATTTTCTAGTTCTTTGTTTGTAATTTTCACATTTTCTGCTTTTTCAGTTTTTACTGTTAAACCAAAAGCATTGTTATTAATAAAAAAAATTTCTGATGAGTAACTTATTATATAAAACAATAAGAAAAATACCAATATTTTCCATTTAATTTTATTTTTTGAATACATTATTCTTTCTTCTCCAAATATTTCAAAATTATTTTATAAACTCTCTCACAATTTCCCTTATCCACGTACTTCAAAAACTTTTCTCTCAACTTATCAGATTTTTTCTTCATTTCCTTGTCATAATGAAAATTATTTTCGGAGATTTCGATGATTTCTTCAACGCATTTTTCTACAGTTTTAGCTTGTTTTCCAAACAAGTCTTTGTCTAGGTC
Organism: uncultured Leptotrichia sp.; assembly: GCA_963517565.1. Classification (GTDB taxonomy): domain Bacteria; phylum Fusobacteriota; class Fusobacteriia; order Fusobacteriales; family Leptotrichiaceae; genus Leptotrichia. The sequence goes on from CAUQGN010000007.1 coordinate 31,079, forward strand.
TACATAAGATCCGACTTTTTCTTCGTATTCACGTTTATCGAACTGGAAGAAGATAATTGGCTTGTTTAGATAGTAAAAATCGTAGGCTACGCTTGAATAATCTGTTATTAATAATTTTGATTTTTGCATCTCTTCGGTTATGTTTACTTCTTTTGGGAGTATTTTTATATTTTTTCCAAGTTTTATATTTCCAAAGTTTTTTAGATAGTCTTGCATTAATTGATGAATGTAAATGTTTAATTTAATATCATTTTTTTCCAAATAGTTATTTAATTTTTTATCTGTAATTAAATTTGCAATATTTTGAAAATATTTTGTTTCTTCAAATTTTTGGTTTTCTGAGTTTTCTGACTTTAGCCAGTTTCGCCATGTCGGCATAAAGAATATTTGTTTTTCCGTAATTTTTAAATTGTATAATTTATCGTACCTTGGGTAGCCTGTTATAACTGCTGTTTCCTTTGGAACTTCCCACCAAGTTTCTGTTTTTACTTTTTTTTCAAATTCTGAATCGCAAATATTTAAATCATAAGATTTTACAAGTGCTTCTGCTACTTTTGCCATTTTTGGATTCATTGCCTGTCGGACTTTAAAGCCTACTGTTCCATGATTTAGGAATACTTTGAATACTTTTTTATGAAATTTATTTATTAATGGCACTACAAACAGGTATGGGACAATATCCGCAGAAATTGAGTGAGAAAACAATGCAACTTTTGCATTCATAAAATACAGATAGCCTTTTACACTTCCTTTTATCAGCTTTTCTCCTGGAATTTTTTTTGCAATCTTGGCATTTCTGTTTATTACCCAGTACACTTCCTCCTGCTGTCTTGACCGTAAATACTCATACATCACACGTCCATTATCCACAAAAAGTTCCCCTGCGTTTCCACCCACAAGCCATATATTTCTATTTTTGAATTTTCCTTTGTTAAATGGATAAATGAGATAAGCTATTATCATATTTATCAAGCATTTTACCTTATCCATATTTTTCTCCTAATTTTTAAATTTTATATTTTGTATATCCAATTTTTCTACCCTTCATCACAGCTCTATGATATGCCCTGTTTCTTGTAACAATCATTCCAGCAAAACTTCTAAATTGCCGTTTCCAGTATTTCAGAATATAAAATCTGTTTTTTCTGCCCTTTACTTCTTTTTTTACCAATGCTCCAAATCCCAATGCGTATCTATAAGCACGTTCCAGATCGTTATAGTTTCCCTTTTTTGCTGGGTGATAAATTATATCGTTTGCAAAGTATCTCCCCTTATAGCCTTTGTGAAGCAATGTCAGCACATAGTCTGTTTCCTCCCCACTTCCAAAAGTTGCACCAACGCCAAAATTTTCATCAAACAAGACAATATCATCCTTACCATAATTTACAAAAAAAGTTATGGATTTCACAGTTGTATCCACATTATCCTTCGTTATTTCCATGTCCTTTTTCTCCATAACGCCTGTTCCATAGTCTTTTCCCCGTTCAAGTGTACGACACGAATAAATCTGATAATTTTTCTTTCTTTCAAAAAATTCTGCAACTTTTTCAAGTGTATCAGGCCGATATTCGCAATCATCATCAGGAAATCCGACAATTTCACCTTTCATCAAGATAAGTCCTCTGTTTCTATTCAAGCTTAGCCCTTTTTCATCACTTCTTACATATTTTATCTTAAATTCCTCTTCATAATCTTTCACAATTTCAAAAACTTCATTTCCTTCATTCTGATCCACCACAATCAGCTCAAAATCCTTATAAGTCTGTGCCTTTAAGCTTTTTAGGAATAAATCAAGTTCAGTTGTAACGTTAATTGTCGGCATTACAAGGGAAATTTTCATACTCTATGTCTCCTTTTTCTTTTATTTTATATCTAAAATTGTCATATATGGAAGATGATCTGACAGTTTTGTCCAGTCCTGCGTTGCATCATTAATAAAATAACTTGATTTTACCTTCCATTTTTTCGACTGGCTTCCAAAAATATAGTCAATACGTGGATCTGAAAGCGTTCTTACACCACCAACATTAGATTCCATGTAAGTATCTCTCCATCCTTTTGTTATTTCTCCGTAATATTTTGTCGTTGGTAAAAAATTAAAATCTCCACTCAAAAACTTTATATCATCTTTATCAAAAAATTTTGTAAGCAAGTCTAGCGACTCCATCTCTTCAGGCTTTATCTGTTGCTTAAAGTCCAAATGCGTATTCATAACCAGCACTTTTTTCCCAAAAGTTTTTTTAGAAAGTTCAGCAACCACAAGCTGTCTTTTTTCTACCCCTTCCGACGGCAGTTCATAAGTATATATTTTCTCAAGCGGATATTTTGAAATAAATGAAATCCCATATTCCCCACCATCATAATCTCTTGATTTCTTAAAGAAATAATAGTCATAACCAAGAACTTTCGCAATATCAGAAGTTATATCACGAAAATTACTTCTTTTCGTAAACTTGTCAACTTCCTGAAGTGACACAAAATCAGGCTCATACGGCTTAATGCTTTCACCTAGTTTTTGACCATTCGTAAGTCTTCCTCCATAAATATTATATGTCATTATTTTAAATTCCTTCGCCCAGCTAACAGTTGCCCCACAAATCATAAGCGACAACAATATTTTTTTTAAATTACTCATTTTTCCAATATTTCTCCTAATCCTTCTTTATTCTCTCAAAATAACAGTTTCTCTAATAAAATTTTATCTGTTATTCTAAATTTTTCATTCAATTATATCACTTTTTTTAGTATCTACCAAACCTTTTTATTTTTACTTTTTTATTTCTATCTAAATATTTCTTATTTTTATCTCTTTTCCTTCAAATAAAACCTCGCAATTATCCTCATCTTTTTAACCAGTTTTTTTATCCCGCTCAAATGCTTCGTTTCCAAAAACAATCTAGCCTTCAAACTGCTCCAGCTGTCATTCCACCAATGAATTCCATATGTTTCAGATTTTATGCAATCATCAGAATAAACTTCCTTAAATCCATAAGGATAAAAATATTCCTTTGGAAAAATAACTATTTCTCCATTTTTCAAAACATTTTCCCTTTTCTCGCTCAAATTATATTTTTTCTCAAAAGTATACGTAAAAATCTTAGGAATTGTCCAAATCGGTTGTTTCCAAATGTCATTCTCGTAAAAATCTTTAATGTCCTTTAACACTTCATTATGCTTCGTTGTCCCAAAAATCCCAACACTTACGTGTTTTTCATCCTCATACCCAATAAAAAAATTCATCTTCCCATTTTTAGAAAATTCATCTTTTCCTTCCAAAATTGGAGTCAAATCTTTAATTATTTCCATGTCTGTATCAACATAAATTCCAGAATTTTCATACATAAAATGCATTCTCATATAATCCGAAACATACGCCCAAAGCCTTCTTTCGTAACATTCACGAAAAAATCTATTTTTCGCAAGATGTTTTTCCATATCAAAATTTTTCTCATTTATCTCTATTATTTCAAAATCAGGCAGATTTTTCTTCCACGATTCTAGACATTTATAAAAAATATCTGGCTTTTTAGCATTTCCAATCCAGACATAATATATTTTTTTTTCTATCATTATTTTCTCCTATTTTTCACCTTTTTTCATAATCATCATATACTTTTTCATCGGATTTTCAGTAACATTCACAACTTCAAATCCAACTTTCTCATACAATTTCTTTGCCCCCACATTATAATCGAACACATTTAACGTAACCGAATTCACGTCCTCATCTTGAAAAATTAAATTTATAAACTCTATCAAAGCCTTTTTTCCAAGCCCCTTTCCAGTAAGCTCAGGATTAATCAGAAATCTTCCAATATGAACATTATCCATCTCTTTTCGTATTTTCTGAATAATCCCCACAAACTCATTCTCACAAAAAATCGAGTAAATATCCTTCAAATCATCAATTTGACTTTCTGTAAGTGGAAAATCAAGACTTTTTCCAGCCCATTGCTCAAGAAAGTCCTTTCCCTTTTCATTAGTCCATTTGACTATATCGTTTTTATTCTTATCATTTATTCCATTTATTATTTTTATATTTTCTACTTCCATCAACGTTAAACTCCTATTTTCCTACACCAACTCATACTCAATTCCATTCACAATACAAAATTTCACTATTTCTTCATAAAAAGTCTCGTAATCCTCATCCTTTCCAGAATTTTTAAATTCTGAATTTTTAGAGGTAATTAGTGTATAAACCTTTTTTTCATTATTTCCAAAAATTTTTAATATTCTGTATCCAAAATCTATTGTTTCACTTTTTGTATTCGGACTTGTAATCATCAACTTTTTTATATCATACTTACTGTATTTTTCATCATCAATACTTATAAAATTACTAAATATTTTTATAATTTTCGGTGTATAAATTTTTATTCTGATTAAAGAAATAATTTCTAAAATAACAACTCCCAAAGGAATAATTATCACAAAATATTTCAAAAAAATAGCATGATAATATATTATTTTAAATATTATCAAAGCAAAAATTACCCCAATAGCATTATTTTTAAAAATATTTTTACATTTTTCTACAAGTAATTCCTTTTTTGGAATCTCAAATACTGTATTTTCAATTTCCTCTTTTTCAAGTTGAAATTCACAAATAATTTTTTCGAGTTTTAAACAATTTTTCTTTCCAAATAAAGAAATAACAACATAATAATAATCTATCGAAAGATATTTAACATCACCATAAAATAAATTATTCTCATTAAATATCCTAACATTATCTTTTCCTATTCTCCTACACCAAACTTCTTTTCCTCTTTCATAATATGTCAAAATATCGTCAAAGACTTCAATTTTTTTGTTAAAAACAAAAATAGATAAAATTAAAAATATTATGATTGAAAGCAGAATAGTTAAAGAGCATTTAAAAAGTATTTCATTTATTGAAAAATCCAAAGAAAATCTCCATCCCCAAAAAAACAATAATGGAATATAAATCAATTTAAATACCATTTTTAATTTCTCTGCCCAATGAACTTTAAATACTAGTTCTTTCTCATTCAATCCCGCTCAACTCCCTAAAAAATCAAATCAGTTCCTTCTTTTCCTCAATTTTCCTATACATATAGTCAAAACTGAAAATCATAACATAAACTGCTATTAGCATTGCCATATTTTTTATTAGCCCTTCCCCAAAGAATGAGCCTCTTGGGATATAAAATAAATTTGGTATGAAGTAATAGCTTGTTAGTAATAAAAATCTATTTTTTACAACATATTTTTCGTATTTTATAATAAAAATTCCAAGCAGAATTGAAATTACAATTAACCAGAAGTAGCCTAAATCGTACATTTCTGCAATATAGTTTGAGCCAATTCCTTCTCCTTTCAAATAAGCACCTGAATTTAGGTAATATGTTAATTTATCCGCAATGGAATTGGTTGTGACAAGCGTTTCCAGCGACTGTGGCTTAAAGCCGAATATCCCCTGCAAGATGTAGGGATAACTTCCGTTTCCTACAATGCTGTGCTTAAAATTGATTGTGTAGCCAAGTACAAGATAACTTACTCCTTGAGAAAATAGAAAATTAAAAATTGTGTTTACTAAATCTAGACTGAATATTTTTTTACTTCGCACAGACACTAGAATTTGTGAAAAAATCACGGTAAATCCTACTAATTTTACCATTGTCTTGGCTTTTATCCTTATTCCATAGACTTTTGCGTAATACCACATTATAAAAAGAAGCTGTGTTAAAAATATTGCTCTTGCTCCCTTAAACGAATCCAGCAGTTTTACCATAAGATAAAGTGAAGAAATTGTCAAAAATTTTCTTTTAGATGGAATTGAAATTAAAAATATCAAAAATCCAATTGTCATTACTGTCCCAGAGCCTTTTGTAAATGCAGGATAGTCAACTCCCTTTAAAATTCCAGTATAATAAGCCTCGTATCCAGCCCGCAAAATAACCCTCAGCTGAATAAACATCTTGTAGGCTAAAGCAGGCAATGAAATTATAAACAGAGCCATTCCGACATTCGTAAACAGCCTTCTGCTTTCAAGCGTAACACTGCTTCTAATCTCACTAATCTTCTCGTTTGAAATCGCAATGAAAAATCCTAGATGCGTAAACAGTAATACCAGCAGAAAAACATTTATTATCTCATTTCTCACATCATAAAAAAAATAAAAATTAGCAAACTTCGTAGCCCATCCAAATTCCCTATAATTCACAATATCCAGAAATATCCTTGTGAAATTAAACAAAAACAGCGTATACAAAAAAATCATATACGAATTTAGCCACTCCAAATAAATTTTCGCCGTAAAAAACGTATAAATATAAACACCCATAAGCAGACATTCCAAAAATTTCATCTCCAGCGCCTCATTCTGAAAAGCAGCTACATTTTTCAAAAACAGCACAAAAGCAATAAAAAATATATGAAATATCAAAAACCCAATTTTATCTTTTTTCATCAATTTACCTCTATTTTTCAAAATTTTTTCTTATATTATTTTCTTCTAAAATTTTATCATATCGGTATTAAAACTTCAATCAGAAATGTTATATCCTTATTTAATTTTTTCACTTTGAAATAGTTTGATGAACAATAGTTCGCATTTAATAAATAAAAAAAATCAAATCTCTCACAAATTACTTGAAAAACTTGACTTTTTTCTTACTCTATTTTATTGTGACTTTAAATATTTTTTTAAAGTTTTATAAAAATTTTCTCTTGTTCCTGCTAATAGTACAATAACTATTTTTTTATCTTCTATCTTAATTGTATACGCTAGTTCATAGTTAATTTTATTGTAAAAAATATCATAACCATATATGCCTGCTAAATCGGATTTTTTTATTTCTCCTATTTCAGGATTTTCCTTAATTTTTTTAACCGCTTCAGCAAATTTTTCTTTTAATTTTTTGTCTTTTAATTTCTTAAAATATTTTGCCGCACCAGTGGATATAATCACTTCCGTTTCCATTATTAATCCTCCCCAAATACATCCTCATAGCTTACCCCATTTTTTCCTGTGTCTGATATTAATTTCTGAATTGCAGGCTTGACATTATTTTTTCTCACTTTAAATTCTTTTAGAAGTTCTTCTCCTGAATATCCTTCCTTTATCAAGTCCTCCAAAATCAAATCTGAAAATTCCATATCTTCATTTTCTTTTACAGGCGTTACAATCAAAGAGCCTTTGCTAACCTTTATTTTTGCCTCTTTTGTAAAACCTAGATGTTCCATAACTTTTTTAGGAATTGTAATCTGATTTTTAGAAGAAATCGAGATTGTCTTATTCATTTCCAAAATATTACTTTCCATAAAAAAACTCCTTTTTTGGTTTTTTTGTTTCTTGGTAAAATTATAAACCTAATTTCAGGTTTTGTCAATTTAAATTTCAAATCAAAATATCAATCAAATATTTATAATTAGCCTTTGTTGAGTAAATTAAAGTATTAGTCTAATCATTAGCATTGTAAAATAATTTTTATTATCAGGATAAAGATTTAAAGTAATGAGTAAATCCGTGAAAAAAGAAAAAATGTAATAAAAATAGTAAAATCTACTACTAAACAAAAAAGCCTAATACTAAATAATATTCATTATAAACTGGAAATACATTTTAAATATAAAGAAAATTAACTTGATTTTTTCTAATTTCAAGTTAAAATTTAATATAGGATAGAATTCGTTAAAAATGGAAATATATATAGGGAGGAAATGTTATGAGAATATATGACAGCAGTAACATTAGAAACATTGGTATTTTGGGACATAGCGGTTCTGGAAAAAGTAACATGGTGGAAGGTCTGGAATTTACAGCAGGGCTTGCCAGCCGTATTACAGGTAATGAAAATGATACTAAGATTACAAGTTCTCTCAGCCTTCATGCCATAGAATATCAGGGGACAAAATATAATTTTGTAGATATTCCAGGCTATAGTGATTTTTTTGGAGAAGTTGAATCTGGACTTGCGGCAGTTGATGGAGCTATTATTATTGTTGATGGGACTACTGATTTGACAGTCGGGACTGAAACGGCTCTCGAACTTACAGACAGCAGAAATATTCCACGATTTATCTTTGTAAATAAAATCGACAATGAAAAGGCAGACTATGAAAAGATTCTTTCACAATTAAGAGAGAAATACGGAAAACGAATTGCTCCATTTCATGTGGCTTGGGGAAAAGGAGATGGATTTAGAGGTCATATTAATGTAGTTGATATGTTTGCAAGAGAGTTTGATAAAGGAAAAAATGAGTGCAAGACTGTAGATATGCCAGCTGATATGGACAATCAGATTAATCCTATTCGTGAAATGCTGTTAGAAGCTGTTGCAGAAACAGATGAGGAACTAATGGATAAATATTTTAATGGAATTGAATTTACAACAGCTGAAATTCATCGAGGACTTCGACAGGGAGTGCTTGACTGCTCAGTAATTCCCGTTATTTGTGGTTCGACTTTAAAAAATATTGGACTTCATACAGCTTTTGATATTGTAAAGGACTTTTTGCCATCGCCTTCCGATAACCAAAAGATACAGCCTGAAAAAAATGCGTTCGTTTGCCAGATTTTCAAGACAACTATAGATTCTTTCCTTGGAAAAGTTTCTTATGCCAAAATTTATTCTGGTGAAATCAAGCAAGACAGCGAAGTTTTTAATATTAACAAAAAAACGAAAGAAAAAATTGGAAAAATAAATACATTTGTAACAAATAAAATGGAAGAAATTCAAAAAGGAATTGCAGGAGACATTGTCGTATTCTCAAAATTTAACAGCACGGGTACTTCTGATACATTATCAGCAAGTGAGAAAGAAACTTCATTAAAGGATATAACTTTTCCAAAACCGCAGTTATTTGTGGCAATAGAGCCTCTAAATAAAAATGATGATGAAAAAATGTCATTAGGACTCAATCGTCTAATGGAAGAAGATCCAGCATTCAGATGGCACAGAAATCTTGAAACAAACCAGACAATTCTCGGAGTACAAGGAGAACTTCATTGTGCCACAGTTATCGAAAAATTAAAAGCAAAATTCGGAATAACAATAAAAACTGTAGAATTAAAAGTTCCATACAGGGAAACAATTAAAGGTACTTCTGATGTTCAGGGAAAACATAAGAAACAGTCTGGAGGGCATGGACAATACGGAGATGTATTAATTAAATTTTCACATATCGACGATGAAGATTTTGTCTTTGAAGAAACAATCACAGGAGGAAGCGTTCCAAAATCATATATTCCAGCGGTAGAAAAAGGATTAAGGGAATCTCTTAAGGAAGGGGTGCTGGCAGGTTATCCTGTAACGAATATAAAAGCAGTTTTATACGACGGATCATATCACGATGTTGATTCCTCTGAACTGGCCTTCAAAATTGCAGCAAACTTGGCCTTCAAGAAAGGAATGCTTGAGGCAAAACCTATATTGCTTGAACCAATTATGGAACTTACAATCATCGTTCCAGAAGAATACATCGGAGATATAATAGGAGATATTAACAAAAAGCGTGGAAAAGTAATGGGAATGGAGGCTCACAAAGGAACAAAACAAAAAATTACTGCCGAAGCTCCAATGTCTGAAACTTTCAAATATGCCAACGAATTAAAAGCAATCACGCAGGGACGTGGATACTTTGAAATGAAACTCATAAGATACGAAGAATTAATGGGAGATTTAGCACAAAAAGTAATTGAAAGCAGAAAAAATAGAAATTAACTGAAATTTTTCAGAAAAAGAGAGAAATTAAACGATATATTTTTCTCTTTTTTTGAATATCAAACTACTAAATTATCAATACGAAAAGGAGAAAAAATGGGATTAATTTTTGTTACTGGTGGAGCAAAAAGCGGGAAAAGCAAGTTTGCAGAAGAAATGCTACTAAAATTAAATAATGGAAAACAGGAAAATATATATTTAGCAACTTCAATTGTCTTTGATGAGGAAATGAAGGAAAAGGTGAGACTACACAAAGAAAGACGTGAAAACAATTGGATTACCGTCGAAACTTACAAAAATTTTGAAGTTTCATTAAATGATTTTTTTAAAAATAATAATAAAATACAGCACAACATGCTTGTAGACTGCCTTACAAATATGGTTACTAATATAATTTTTGAAGAAAGAGATATTGACTGGAATAATTTTGATAAAAATTTATATGTTCAAATTGTGGAAAAATTAAATACAAATGTCGAAAATTCAGTAAATGAACTTCTTAAAGTCAGTCAAAATTTTGAAAATGTAATAATTGTATCAAATGAACTGGGAATGGGGCTTGTTCCAAGTTATCCTCTTGGAAGGTATTTTCGTGAAATTGCTGGAAAAATGAATCAGATTGTTGCAGAAAAGGCAGATGAGGTATATTTTGTAGTTTCTGGAATTCCAATGAAAATAAAATAATTTAATAATAGACGGGATTTTATAAAGGAGAATTTCTATATGAAAAAAACAAAAACAGATTTACAGATAAAAAAAGATAAAATTAGAAAAGAAATTCTGGCAAAAAGGAATATTCTTTCTGATAAAGACATTAATAAAAAAAGTGATTTAATTATAAAAAATTTGGTTTCATATATTGAGAATATACAAAATATAATGATTTTTATGGATATGAAAACTGAAGTCAAAATCACAAAGCTACTAGAACTTTATCCAAAAAAAAATTTTTTTATTTCTAAAATTACAAATAGCAAGAATAGAGAAATGAAAATTAATAAATATAATAAAAATGAACTTATTTTACACAAATTCGGATATTATGAATCTTCTTCCAACGATTTTTATGATGAAGAAATATTGGATGTTGTCATCGTTCCTGCTCTTGCCTTTGATTCTAAGAATAATCGGATTGGGTTTGGCGGAGGATATTATGACACTTTTTTAGAAAAAGTCAGACAGAAAAATAATAAAGTTCTGTTTATTGGAGTTTGTTATGATTTTCAGATAATTGATAGCGTTCCAACTGAAAAACATGATGTAACTTTAGATTTTGTAATTAGCGAAAGTAAAATTCTAACCTAACTTTCTGTTCTAGTTTTAAAATAGAATTGCTACATATAATTTTTGCAAAAAAACATAAAAAAATAATTTTTTTCCTTGAAATTATAAAAAAAAAATGATACTATATATTGCTAAAAAAAGAAAAGATTTGAATAGTGTAACATTAAAATATAAACTCTATTAGATAAGTTAGATATATTTAAGGATTAGAGCATATTTCAATTCGGACTACAACTAAAACTGAATCAGTCCGAATTTATTATTTTAAAATTTTTTATTGGTCATAAAAAAGTCTTTTAAGAAGGCTAAAATTTTAGAAAGGAGAGTTGTTATGAAAAAAAAGTTGAAAAATAATAATTTTTTGATTCCATCCTTTTTAGCAGGCATAACGGGCTTGGGCTTTGGAAAAGCAGTAAACTCGAATAATAATCCATCCATAAATATTTCAAGTGACAATTCATTTTCAAATAAAAAAAACTTGTTAAATAACGAAAATATTGAATTTTCAAAAAATGAAGAAATTTACGATATTATAAAAAATAATTTAAAAAATGAAAACGAATTTAAAGTGGATTTTGGCTATACAGATGGTTTTCATAAAAGCAAGGGTGATGATAAAAAAAATAATCACACTATAGATAATGAATTTGCAGAAAATGAAGCAACGATTCCTTATGTAATTATCAATCCTGCAAATGGTCCTTCTGACAAGGCTGATTATAACTATGTTGTTCAAATTAAAAAAAACAAGGAACTTGGAATTAAAAATCTTGGATATGTAACCACAAATGAGTATACTAAAAGTATCAAAAAAGTATGTTCTGAAATTGACAAATATATACATTTTTATGGCTCTGATAATATTTCTGGAATTTTCCTTGATGAAGTTTCATCAGGTACAAATCCATTAGAAATCGATTATATGGCACAAATATATAACTATATAAAAAATAAGTATCCCGACTCAATCATAGTCGCAAATCCAGGAGGAACAGTAACAGATGAGATGTCTAAATACTCTGATTTATGGCTAACAAGTGAAGTATCTGCAAATAACTACATCAATCATTGGACTCCAAGAACTTACAATTTTGAAAATAATCCTGAAAATGCAAGCCGTATTGTCCATGTTGTTCACTCTGCAACACCAGAACAGTACGAAACTCTACTAAAATTGTCAAAAGAACGAAATGCAGGATTTTTGATGATTACAACCGATGTTCCAAACGTTCCTTATGAAAATTTGCCACAAAATTTTGAAAACTTAATATTATCAATAAACAATCCTGAACTTGAAAATCTTTCAAATACAAGAAATGATTTAACTGAAACATTAATATTAGATAATTCATACATAAAATCCGAATCTATTGATTCAAAAAATTCTACATCCGAACAAATTGTGAAAAATATCCAAACAGAAAGCTACAATCATAATTCAGACCAGTTTGTATCTTCTGGAAAATACAGTATCGCTGGAAATCTTGAAATATCAAGCCTTGATTTTTGGAAACTTTTGAATTTCCATTATAAAGACAGCGTAAAAAATTTCTCTAAAAATGTATTCAATCTCCATTTTAACTTTGGATACAATATTTTAGAAGAATTTATCATAAATGCTTCAAATAAAATAAATGAATCTGGAGATTTTGAAATTGATTTTAACAAGAACTGGAATATTTAACAAAAAAATTAGCTGTTTCATAAATATCATGATACAGCTTTTTTATTTTATTTATTCTACTTTTCACTCTTATCCACAATTACTTTTAATGAATGCCAGCTAAGTGTTGCACATTTTACTCTTGCAGGCATTTGAGCCACATATTCCATAAGAACAGCATCTCCTAATTTTTTACTTTCTTCACTTGTCAATTTTTCTTCCTGCTTCATCATTTTGAAAAACAAATTTACTTTTTCCTTTGCTTCTTCCATTGTCTTCCCTTTTACCAAGTCAATCAGCATAGCCATAGAAGCTGTTGAAATAGCACATCCGCTTCCAATAAAAGCAGCATCTGTTATTACTCCGTTTTCATCAGTTTTTATTTCAAGTGTCAAGTCATCTCCACAATTTGGATTATGCCCACGTTCTGCAAATGTCGGATTTTCAATTTCGCGGTTTAGTTCCTTACGTCTGCTGTATTCAAGTATTGTCTGCTGATATATTTTTTCTAAATTCATATTAAACCTCCTTTTCAAATTTTTTCTTTTATTTATTTTTCCTATAATTCAAAAACTTCCTTCACTTTAAAAAGCCCTTCTATCAGTTTATCAATATCCTCTTCATTGTTGTAAATGCTAAAACTTGCACGGCAGCACGAAGGCACTCCTAAATACTTCATTAAAGGCTGTGCACAATGATGCCCCGAACGGACTGCCACATTATACGAGTCAAGTATAAATGCCACATCGTGAGAATGCACATTTTTTACATTAAAGGCAATAATTCCAGCACGCTGAACATCTTTTGTAAAATAAGTTTCCACAAAATCTAACTTTTTCAATTTTTCTAAAGCAATTTCCGTAAGAGAATTTTCAATTTCATTAATTTTCTCATAACTTATTTCTTCAATAAAATTAATTGCCTCTTCCAGAGTTACTGCCCCTTCCACATTCTGAGTCCCGCCTTCAAATTTATTTGGAAGTGGTGCAAACGTTGATTCCTGTTCTGTTACAAATTCAATCATATCTCCACCGTATAAGAAAGGCGGCATTTTGTCAAGAATATCCTTTTTCCCATACATAACTCCAATTCCCATTGGTGTAAATAATTTATGTCCTGAAAATACAAGAAAATCTGCATCCAGTTCTTGAACATCATGTTTAAAATGTAGCATCGACTGTGCTGCATCCACAAGAATGCGTATATTTTTATTTTTGTTTCGTGTAATTTCAATAATTTGCTTTATTGGTTGAATGACTCCTGTAACATTTACCACAGCAGAAATAGCTACAAGTTTTGTTTTATCTGACAATTTATTTTTAAAATCTTCAATATCAAATTGCCCATTTTCAGTAAGGTACACAAACTTTATCTTAGCATTTTTCTTTTTAGCTACAAACTGCCAAGGGACAATGTTTGCGTGATGATTTGAAATTCCTAGAATTATTTCATCATTTTCGTTTATAAATTCCATTCCGTAAGAATAGGCGATTAAATTGATTGATTCTGTCGTACTTTTTGTAAAAATAACTTCTTCTGAATATTCTGCATTAATAAACTTCTGTACGGTATTTCGTGCATTTGTCATCAAGTTTGAGGCTTCCATTGATAAAGTATGCGAACCACGTCCTGGATTGCCGTTATATTTTTCATAATATTCCATAATTTTATTCAGCACTCTTTTAGGCTTTTGTGAAGTTGCCGCTGTATCAAGATAGTGATTATTTCTATTCTTAAATATTGGAAATTCTTTTCTATAGTCCATTTTCCCTCCCTACACAATTTTACCCACAAGCAATACAAAAATTATATCACTTAGTGGGTATTTTTTCAAATTCATATTCTATTCTTTTAGATTCTTCTTTCCAGCTCTTCAAATAATTTTTCTCTTAACTTTTCGTCATCGATGTTATCCATTATTGGACGGAATGAAGATTCTACTATTAATTTTTTTGCTCTTCCTTCAGAAAGTCCACGGCTCATTAAATAAAATAATTTTGATTCATCAACTTTTCCGACAGAAGCAGCGTGTTCTCCGATAACATCATCTTCACTACAGAATAATGTTGGAATAGAGTCAGCCTTTATTTTATCATTTAATAAAATAGCAAATTCTCCTTCACGCCCTTCAGACTTGCTCGAACCTTGCTTAAAGTAAAGATTTCCACGAAATACTTTTTTAGCCGTATCTTTTACAGCTCCTCTTCCTTGAAGTTCACCAACTGTTCTACGTCCACGGAATACTACTGAATACTCCAAATCCAGCTTTCTGTCCTCATCAGCAAGGTATGCAGGCCATACATAAACTTCTGATGAATCTTCCTCAAGATAAGATTTATGACTTATCGCATTAATCTTTCCACCTAATTCAACGCTGTAATATTGAGTTTTTCCTTGACCCAAAGTCTCAATTTTTGATGACTCAAAATTAGAACTTTTTGTATTTAAAGTTTGTATTTTTATAATTTTTACTTCTGCATTTCTCCCAGTGAACACTTTTATAATTCCATTGTGATAAACTGGTGTATCGTCTTCTGAATCATAAGTAATAATTACCGTAACTTTTGCAAAATCTTCTACTTCAATAACATTGTAGTCAACTAGAAAATTATTTTCTTTATTTGCACGATAATTTAAGTAAATTGGCTTTTCAATTTTTTTTCTTTCAGCAATTTTTAGGTACTTCCCTTCATTGCAAAAAGCAAGATTCTGTGTCTTAAAAAAGTCTCCTAGTCCATATTCATTATCATTTTTTAATCTTTCCAGCTCATCTATCGAGTCACTAATATTTTTTATAGCAACTCCTTCTTGATTTCCATGCTTTATTTCTAGATTATTAAATTTCTTAAATGTTTCAGGCTCTTCGTATTGATAGCCTACTCTTGTCCAATTAACTTTTTCAAGCTTTTTATATTGTTCAAACTTTTCCAGTCTGTATTCACTATTTTCAAGATTTTGTATGCTTGATTTTTCTAACATTTTTGCTCCTTCCATTTTTCAGCAATTTGAGTTTTGCCTGTTTATCCGATTGTTCCTTCCAGTTCCAGCTCTATCAATTTATTAAGCTCTACAGCATATTCAAGCGGAAGCTCCTTAGAAATTGGCTCAACAAATCCTCTTACAATCATAGCCTTTGCTTCATCTTCGCTTATACCTCTTGACATAAGATAAAATATTGCTTCGTCGCTTATTCTTCCGATTTTTGCTTCATGTCCAATATCAACGCTATCGTTATTTATATCAATTATTGGTATAGTGTCTGAAGTTGATTCGTTATCCAGCATTAATGATTCACATTCTACAGTTGACCTTGCTCCAGTTGCTTCTGGCAATACTTTTAAAAGCCCTCTATAAAATGCTGTTCCTCCATTTTTGGAAATTGATTTTGAATGAACTGTCGAACTTGTCTGTTTTCCTTGATGAATAATTTTACATCCTGTATCCAAATATTGTCCAGCTGCTGCAAATGTAACTCCTGTAAATTCACATCTTGAACGATCACCTTTTAGAATACTCATTGGGTAAAGCATCGAAACTCTTGATCCAAATGATCCAGAAATCCACTCAACTACTCCATCATCTTCCACTATTGCTCTTTTTGTATTAAGATTGTACATATTTCTTGACCAGTTCTCAATTGTTGAATATCTTAATCTTGCCCCTTTTCTTACAAATAATTCAACCGCTCCTGCATGCAATGCATTTTTTTGATATTTTGGAGCAGAACACCCCTCGATATAGTGCAAATCAGCTCCTTCGTCCACAATAATAAGCGTATGCTCAAATTGTCCTGCTTCAGGTGCATTCAATCTAAAGTATGATTGTAAAGGCATATTTACCTTTACTCCTTTTGGAACGTAGATAAATGATCCTCCAGACCATACTGCTCCATGTAATGCCGCAAATTTGTGATCATTAACTGTAATTAATGTCATAAAATATTCCTTTAGCATGTCTTCATATTCCACCATTGCAGTTTCAATATCTGTATAAATTACACCTTGTTCTTTCAATTCTTTATGAATGCTGTGATAAACTACTTCTGAATCATATTGTGCTCCTACTCCTGCAAGTGACTGCTTTTCAGCCTCAGGAATTCCAAGTCTGTCAAATGTATCTCTTATATAACTCGGTACATCATCCCAGTTTTCATTCATTGGTGCCGAATCAGGTTCCAAATAATGCACAATATCATTTACATCAAGATCTGATAAATCTGGACCCCAGTCAGTCATAGGTTTTGAATTGTAAACTTCTAATGCCTTTAATCTAAATTCTCTCATCCATTCAGGCTCATTTTTTCTTTCTGAAATTTTTTTGATAATTTCAGGAGTAAGTCCCTTTTCAGCCTTATATTTATAATGTCCTTCGTCTTTTATATCATAGACACCACGTTCAATATCTGCAACATATGTTTTTTTTCTATTTTCCATTATTCCCACACTTTCTATTCTGTATTAATTATAATCCTAATTCTTCCTTCATTTTAGCATAACCATCTTTTTCAATGCTTTCAACTAATTCCTGCCCACCTGTCTTAACAATTTTTCCATTCATCAAAATATGAACAAAATCAGGCTTTAAATAATCCAGCACTTTATCATAGTGTGTAATTATAAGTAAAGCTGTATCTTTAGTCTTTAATTTTTGAACACCTTCAAATACAACTTTTGTAGCGTCAATATCAAGTCCAGAATCAGTTTCATCCAGAATAGCCAATTTTGGCTCTAAAACTGCCATCTGTAAAATTTCATTCTTTTTCTTTTCTCCACCAGAAAATCCAACATTTAAATGTCTATCTGCGTATTCGGGATTAATATGAAGTTTTTCCATTTTTTCTACCAGTTCGTTGTGAAATTGCATTAAATACTGTTTTTCACCAGTAACAGATTCTTTTGCTGTTCTCAAAAAGTCTTCTACTGTAAGTCCCGGTATTTCTTCTGGATATTGAAATGATAAGAAAATCCCCTTTTTAGCCCTTTCATCGACAGCATCTTCATTAATATTTTCTCCATCCAAAATAATTTCCCCATCAACAAGCTCATGTTTTGGATGTCCCACAAGAATACTTGCAAGTGTAGATTTTCCTGCTCCATTAGGCCCCATAATTACATGAACTTCTCCTTTGTTTATAGTCAAGTTCAATCCTTTTAGAATCTCTTTCCCTTCTACTTCAGATTTTACGTTTTTCAATTCTAACAAACTCATGTTAATTTTACCTCCAAAAATTTTATATATAAATTTATTTGTTTTACAAATTAAACTACATATTATATTTTATCAAAAATTTGTAATAAAATCAATTATGAAAAAAATTATCCTGCTTTTTACTGTTTCAAATTTAGAACTTTTATTATACAAATATAAATTAAAATGAGAAAGTGAAAAAAAAAACTTGAGTTTTTTAGCAAAATGGAGTATTATATAAATTATACAGGAAGTAATAAAATATATGCTTTATTTTAGGAGGAAAAATGGCAGTAGTTAGGGATTTAGAAAGTTTAAAGGAACTTATTCAAAGAGTTAGAAAAGCTCAGGAGGAATTTGCAACATTCGATCAGGAAAAAGTCGACAAGATTTTTAGAAAAGTGGCTCAAAAAATGAATGATGAAAGAATTACTCTGGCAAATCTGGCAGTAGCAGAAACTGGAATGGGAATCGTAGAAGATAAAGTTATAAAAAATCACTTTGCTTCTGAATACATTTACAATAAATATAAAGACGAAAAAACTTGCGGCGTGCTGGAAGATGACAGATCTTACGGAGTTAAAAAAATTGCAACTCCAATAGGGATTATCGCAGGTATTATACCAACAACAAATCCAACTTCAACAGCAATGTTCAAAACATTAATCTCATTAAAGACAAGAAACGCAATAATATTTTCGCCACACCCAAGAGCAAAGCAGGCAACAATTGAAACAGCCAAAATTGCTTTGGAAACAGCAGTAAAATACGGAGCGCCAAAAGATATAATCGGATGGATTGATGAACCAAGCGTGGAATTATCAAGAGAACTTATGGCAAGCGTTGACCTGATACTTGCTACAGGTGGACCTGGAATGGTTAAATCCGCTTATTCATCAGGAACTCCTGCAATTGGGGTTGGAGCTGGAAATACACCGGTTGTAATTGACAAATCAGCAGATATAAAAATGACTGCAAACTATATTTTAATGTCTAAAACATTTGATAATGGAGTAATCTGCGCAACAGAACAGTCTGTAATTATAGATAAAGAAATTTATGATAAAGTAAGAAATGAATTTTTAAACAGAGGGGCTTATATCCTTAACGAAGAAGAATTAAACAAAGTAAGAGAAATATTATTTATAAATGGAAACTTGAATGCTGACGTAGTTGGAAAAAGTGCCTATGTTATCGCAGGTATGGCAGGATTTGAAATTCCAAAAAGTTCAAAAGTCTTAATTGGAGAAGTGGAATCTACTGGAACTGAAGAGCCTTTTGCACACGAAAAATTATCACCTGTACTTGCAATGTATAAATCAGAAGATTTTGAAGATGGACTTAAAAAAGCTGATGAATTAGTAAAACTTGGAGGACTGGGACATACATCCTCGTTGTACATCAACTTAGCTGAAAAAGAAAAAATAGATAAATTTGGAAGATTGATGAAAACAGGACGTACATTAATCAACATGCCAGCGTCTCTTGGAGCAATCGGAGATGTATTTAACTTTAAATTAGAGCCATCATTAACACTTGGATGTGGTTCATGGGGAGGAAATTCTGTGTCAGAAAACGTAGGAGTAAAACATTTATTAAATGTAAAAACAATTGCAGAAAGAAGAGAAAATATGTTATGGTTCAAAGTTCCTGAAAAAATTTATTTCAAATACGGATCACTTCCGACAGCTTTAGAGGAATTGAAAGGAAATCACAAAAAAGCCTTTATTGTAACGGATAAAGTTCTGGCTGAACTGGGATATGCAGAACATATTACAAAAGTGCTTGACAGCATACATATAGATTATAGAATATTCTCAGAAGTAAAAGAGGATCCTACATTAAGTTCCGCTCAGGCTGGAGCAAAAGCAATGCTTGAATATAATCCTGATGTTGTTATTGCTCTTGGTGGAGGATCTGCGATGGATGCCGCTAAAATTATGTGGGTATTGTACGAACATCCAGAACTTCGATTTAGAGATTTGGCAATGAGATTTATGGATATTAGAAAGAGAATCGTTGAATTTCCTGAAATGGGTAAAAAAGCGAAATTTATTGCAGTGGCAACATCAGCTGGAACTGGTTCAGAAGTAACACCATTCTCAGTAATTACAGATGATGAAACTGGAATCAAATATCCCCTTGCAGACTATGCATTGACACCGCACGTGGCAATTAATGACCCTGAACTTATGCTTACAATGCCAAAAGGGCTTACAGTAGCTTCTGGAATTGACGTATTTACACATGCTCTTGAATCTTATGTTTCAGTTATGGCGACAGAATACACAAAACCTTATTCAAAAGAAGCAGCTAGGCTTGTATTCAAATACTTGCCAGAATCAGTAGAATTAGGTGCAAAAGCAATTAAAGCAAAAGAAAAAATGGCAAATGCTTCATGTCTTGCAGGAATGGCTTTCGCAAATGCATTCTTAGGAATAAACCACTCGCTTGCACACAAGCTTGGAGGAAAATTCCACGTTCCACACGGTATCGCAAATGCTATGCTTCTTGAAGAAGTTATCCGTTTCAATGCAGTTGAGGCTCCAACAAAGATGGGACTATTCCCTCAATACAGATATCCTGACGCAATGCAAAGATACGCTGAAATGAACGATTATCTAGGATTTGGCGGAAACACTAAAGAAGAAAAAGTAGAAAATTTAATTAAAGGAATTAATGAATTAAATAGAAAAATAGGAATTCCAGCAAGTATTAAAGAATGGGGAGTGCCTGAAAAAGACTTCTTGGAAGCTGTAGATGAAATGTCGCTGGATGCCTTCGATGATCAATGTACACCAGCTAACCCAAGATACCCATTAATGGAAGAATTAAGGGAAATTTACTTAAAATCTTACTACGGAAAAGAATGGGAAAATGAAAAAGAAAGAGTTGGAAAAATTTTAGGTTTTTAATCTAAGTTTCTGAAAAAAATAAAGTAAAAAAATAAGGGATTTTCTCAAAATAGAGATTATCCCTTTTTAAATTATTCAGTTTTAATAAATTTAGCAATAAATTTAGTCCCTTTATTCAATTCACTTTCAACGGCAATACTTGCATTATGCTGCTCAATAATTTTTGCAACTAATGAAAGCCCTAATCCGAAGCCCTTGTTTACTTTTTTGTTTCGTGAGTCATTTACTTGGTAAAATCTTCCCCAAATAAGTTTTTTATCTTCATCAGATATTCCAATTCCATTATCTTCAATCTCCATAATGCAACTTTCATTTTCTGAATACAATTTTACACTTATTTCATCCTTTGTAAATTTCATTGCATTATTAAGCAAATTGTCAAGCAGTCTTTCAATCATTACTTTATTACCATTTATAAATATATTTTGTTCAATACCTTTTGAAATTTTTATATTTTTTTCACTTAGCAGATTTTTGTAATCATCCAATATTTTTTGTACTGTTTCTGAAAAATTCATTTTTTGTAAATCAATCGTTGTCTGCTTTTCTATTTTGGAAAGTTCCATTATTTGATTTATTAATTCTGACATTCTTTTGGCTTGACGCTGAATCACAGAAAAAGAGTCCTTTGCCTCCTCTAAAGTATCTGCATACTCCATCGAATATTGGCTTTCTGTAAGTATAACGCTTACAGGCGTCCGAAGTTCATGTGAAACGTCTGAACTAAACTGTTTTTCACGTATATAAGAATTTTCAAGTGAATTTAGCATTTCGTTAAAGGCATTTGCCATCTTATGTATTTCATCTTTTCCTTCGTCAATTTCAATCCTTTTTGAAAAATCGCCGTTTTTTTGAATTTCTGAGGCTGTATTGGAAATTTTTGATACAGGATTTAGGGCTTTTTTTATGATTTTATATCCTCCATAAATTATTATTAATAATAATAACGGACTTGAAATTAAAATTATTAAAAGCATTCTATTGACTTCATTTGTCAACTTATTTACTGGTATAATTCCCCTAATCCATTCACCTTCAGGGGTATCTATTTTTTTATCAAAATAATAGTATTTTCCTCCATTTTTTTCATAAGTTCTAACTGTGTTTTCTACAAGATTTAACGTCAAATCAAATCCCCTCGGCGACATTCCAGCCATTTCTATTCCAGCATTATTATATTTTACAAAATAAATCCCGTCATCAAAATCATCAAAATCGTTAGGATCAGAAGCCATCTCAACTACTGATTCCATAAGTTCCTTCTGGTTTAAGTCCCCTGTCATCTTGTCTGCAACAGTAAAAGAGCCAGTTAGCATAATCGCTATCAAAATAACTATAAAAGCAGTATACCAGAGGGTTATCTTTACAGTTACAGGAAAATTTTCCCAAATTTTATTTACTTTGTCTTTCAAAACTCAATTATTCCTTTCTTTGTGCAAAAATACCTAATTTTGGACTAATCCTCCTTTATAACATACCCAAGCCCTCTTTTTGTATAAATTATCTGTTTTCCATCTTCTATATCTATTTTTTTCCTAATATTTTTTATCAAAACGTCAATTATATTGGAATCTCCTTCATAATCAAAATCCCACACATGCTCCTTAATCTGCTCTCTGCTTAAAATCCGATTTTTGCTTTGCATAAGGTATTCCAGAACTTCATATTCCTTTCCAGTTAATTCTATCTGTTTTCCAGCTCTTGTTACTGATTTTTCTGAAGTATCTAAAATCAAATCTCCTATCACAAGCTTATTTGAACTATTTCCATATTTTCTTCTCACAACTGCCCTAATTCTTGCCAAAAGCTCATTAAAGTCAAATGGTTTTACAATATAGTCATCAGCCCCCAAGTCAAGCCCTTTTACCTTATCATCTGCACTATCTCTTGCTGTAAGCATAAGAACCGAAGTATGATTTCCCTTATTCCTAAGTTTTTTTATAACTTCAAATCCATCTACTTTTGGCATCATAATATCCAGAATTACTAAATCATATTCGCCATATTCCAAATAGTCAAGCGCTTCTTCCCCATCAAGCACGCTATCTACACTATATCCATTTTTTTTTAGATACCTTGTTACAACATTATTCAAATCTACTTCATCTTCTGCCAACAAAATTTTCATATTTAATTCTCTCCTGCATTATTTTTTAGTAAATGCTAAAATCTTAATTTTTTATTATGTTAATGTAAAAACTATAGCAATTCTACTATAATATATCACGAATTTAAAAAAATAAAAAGAGAGTAAACTGAAAATAGTAAATTTTCAATCAACCCTCTGTAAGAATATTTTTTAATTTATTTTATTAATCTCTGTCTGCTTTCCATTTTACAATTGCACCAGTTACTGCGTCAATATCAAATTCATATTCCCATCCGTTATAATAAATTTCTCCTTCATAAACCATTCTTCCATTTTCTCTGTCCAAGTGGATTTCTTTCACGTGGGAACTATTCGCTCCTGGAACTTTTTTCAATGCAATATTCATTGCCCTGTTTACTCCAATATAACTGTTTGAAGCAATGTTTCTGTTGTATTTGTGCCTGCTTTTTGCGTTTGCAGTTACTGATACTCCTAATACCATGATTCCTAATAATGCGATACTTAAAATTTTCTTTTTCATAATTTTTCTCCTTCTTTTTCATTTAAATTTTTTTTGATTTAAAAATTTTTGCAAGATTTTTTATTTATATTATATTTTAATAATTTCTATTGTAATGCTTTACTTCAGTTCCAATAATTTCCCCTGTTGAAGCGTCTATATCAAATTCGTATTTTGAATTATTGTAAAAAATTTCGATTTCATAAACTGATCTTCCGTGATCATAATCTAAGTCTATCTTTCCAAAATGGCTTTGATTCGCTCCTGGAACTTGTGCAAGCGCAATTGATTTTGCTTTTTCCATTGTTATAGTTTGTGAATTGTTCACATTTCTACTAATGTAAGCAGAATTATTTGAAACTCCGTCTACTTTCCATTTTACAATGTCACCAGTTACAGCATCAATATCAAATTCATATTCTTGTCCGTTATAATAAATTTCTCCCTCATAAACCATTCTTCCATTTTCTCTGTCCAAGTGGATTTCTTTCACATGGGAACTATTCGCTCCTGGCACTTTTTTCAATGCAATATTCATTGCCTTGTTTATTCCGATGTAACTGCTTGAAACAATATCTCTATTATATCTGCTTCTATTCTTTGCATTTATAGGTACTGATACTCCTAATACCATAATTCCTAATAATGTGATACTTAAAATTTTCTTTTTCATAATTTCTCCTTCATTTTTTATTTAACTTTCACTTTTTAATTTAATAATTACCATTATAATGCTTTACTTCAGTTCCAACAATTTCTCCTGTTGAAGCGTCTATGTTAAACTCATATTTTGAGTTATTGTAGAAAATCTCGATTTCATAAACTGTTCTTCCATAATCGTGATCGATATCTATTTCTCCAAAATGGCTTTCATTTGCTCCTGGAACTTGTGCAAGTGCAATTGATTTTGCTTTTTCCATCGTTACATTTTGTGAACTGCCTACATTGTTGTTAATATAAACTGCATCGTTTGGAACTCTGTTTCTATTTCTATATTTTCTGCTTGCTCCGTAAGCAATACCAAGTATTCCTAATAATGCCATTCCAAAAATTACAACTTTTACAGCTTTATTTTTCATTTTAATATCTCCTTTAGTATTCATTTTTTTCTGCCTTTCCCTCTTATCTTGAATACATTATAAAACAGTTTTATGAATATAAAATGAATGGAAAAAAATTTTTGCAAAAAAAAGGAACAGTCCTAATTTTTAATTAGAATTATTCCTTTTATTTGTGTTATCCGCTGTTACGAAGTCCTGTTGCAAGTCCGTTTATTGAAATATGAATGGCTTTTCTCAGTTCTTCTGAATCGTCTCCAGCTCTTGAACGTTTTATTAATTCAATTTGCAAATAATTCATTGAGTCAAAATACGGCAGACGATTTCGTAGACTGCTCGCCAGTTCTGGATTATCTGCCAGCAAGAAATCATTTCCTGTAATTTTTTTCAATATATCAATTGTTAAAATCCACTCTTTTTCTATTTCCTTAAAGATTTTTTGTGCTGTTTCCTGATCACTTGCCAATTTTACATATTCTGCGAAAATTGATAAATCTGTTTTTGATAGAACCATGTCAACATTTGAAATTGTTGAACGGAAGAATGGCCATTCCTTATACATTTTCTGCAAAATTTCCAATTTTTTATCATCATTACCAATCCACTTTGTAAACGCTGTTCCTACACCATACCATCCCGGAAGCATTATTCTTGCTTGCGACCAAGAGAATACCCATGGGATTGCTCTTAGGCTGTCTAGTGATTGTGTTTTTTTACGTGAAGACGGTCTTGAGCCAATATTTAACCCTGCAATAAAGTTTATTGGCGTAACTTCAAAGAAAAAGTCTGAAAATCCGTCTGTATTGTAAACTAAGTCACGATAAGCGTAGTAACTTAATTCTGAGACATTTTCTATTATTTTTTCATATTCTTCCCAGTCTGCATCTTCTTCTGTCAATGCACTTGATTCAAGAGCTGCTGAAACCAATGCCTCCAGATTTTTTAATCCTAAATCAGGATTTCCGTATTTTGCACCAATTACTTCTCCCTGTTCTGTAAGTCTTATTGTTCCGTCTGTACTTCCTTCAGGCTGTGCTAAAATAGCTTCGTAACTTGGACCACCACCACGTCCTACTGTTCCTCCACGCCCATGGAAGAATGAAATTTCCACATCAAATTCCCGTCCGATTGCAGTCAGCTCTTTTTGCGCCTTGTATAAAGACCAGCTTGAACTTAGGTATCCACCGTCTTTGTTACTATCTGAATATCCTAGCATAACTTCCTGTTTTCGACCTTTTTTATCCATCCATTTTTTCACTAACGGCAAATTAAACCATTTTCTCAAAATATCAGGAGCCGCAATTAAATCTTCCACTGTTTCAAAAAGTGGAACAATCTGTAAATCGCAAAATTCATTTCCTTCATTTCCTTTTGCAAGATTGGCTTCTTTTAGTAAAATAGCTATCTCTAACATATCTGAAACACTTGTTGCATGAGAAATCAGATTTTTTTCAATAATTTTACTTCCAAAACGTTCTCTCAAAGATTTTGCCTTTCTATAAATTGCAAGTTCTGAAGCCAGTATTTCGCTTTGGGGAATTGTCGGATCACTTAAAATTCTAGGGTCATGTTCCAATTCCCGCAGTAAAATTTCACATCTTGCATCTTCTGACAAACTCAAGTAATCTCCTAAAATATTTGCACTTTTCAAAAGTTCAGCAACACATATTTCATGAACGCTGGAATCTTGTCTTAAGTCAATTGTTGCAAGGTGAAATCCAAATATTTTCGTAGCACTGATTAGATTGTTTAATTTTCCTTGCGTTAAAAATTCACTATTATTCTTTTTAAGTGATTCTGCCACAATTATCAAGTCGTTTGTAAATTCATTAGCTGACTTGTAAGGAAGATCAATTCCATTTTTTCTTTTTGGCGGTAATAAGTCACGGTTGTAATCACATAATTTGTAGGCTGTTGCAAGCAGTCTATCTGTTATTGTTGTCAATGCCCGACGATATGGCTCGTGTGTTCGATGCGGCGAAACTTCTCCCGAAGCTTCTGCCAAGTTTTGCAGTTCTTCAGTTACATTTGTCATTGAAATAGACATTGATAAATCTCTGTAAATTTCACGAACTTCATCCAGATAATGCTGAAATAATTTTATAGCCTGTTCCTGTGCCGACTGTTCCAGTGTATTTACTGTAACATAAGGATTTCCATCTCTATCTCCACCAATCCACATTCCCATAGTAAGCGGAAGCAGAGCTTGAGATTTCACTTCAGAATTTCCCAACATTTTTGAAATTTCCTGAAACTTATTCATAAGCCTTGGAATTTCATTAAAAAATGTAATGTTGTAATAACTTAGAGCATTGCTTATTTCATCTGTTACACGTAATTTACTAGCTCTCAACATTGAAGTTTGCCACCAGATTTGAATACCACGGCTTAAATCATTAAGCCATTCATTTTCATCAATTTGATGAGATTTTACATTTTCATATTTATCCAAAATATCAGTTAATTTTTTTGTCAAATCCAAAATACTTTTTCTTTGAACTTGTGTTGGATGTGCCGTTAAGACTGGAACAATTGAGACCTTTTCCATAGCCTTCAATATTTTATCTTGACTGATTCCCTTTTTCTTCAAATTTTTTAGTGATTTTTCAAGAGATCCAATTTGCGGCTTGTTGGAAATCTTTGCATATCGCTGTTCATGAGTCTGATACACATCTTCAGCAATATTCGCAAGTGCTGAAAAAATTGAAAAACCTCTTATTACACGCAAAATTTCCGCATCAGTAAGATCCGAACAAAAAGACGACAAATTTTTTCTAGCCTCCTGTTTCTGTGTTTTATAATATTTACTAGAAGCTTCTTTCAATTTTTCAGTAACCTCATAAATATGTAAACCCGCATATCTAAAAATCGTTTCACCTAGAAGAGTTGCAAAAAGTTCATTATGAACAAGCAAATCCTCCTGATGCTTATCAAGTTTCACGGATGGTAAAGGAGTTATCGGTAAATTTTTTAAATCCATTTATTTCACACTCTCTTTCTTTTTTAACAATTATATATTTATCATTTATTCTCCAATTTTTTTAAATATTTCATCTGTTAAATTATACCATAAAAAAGCCTTAGATTAAATAGCGATTTCAAATTATTACAAAATGTGATATAATTTTAACAAAATATAAAAAATTTACAAAAAATATTTTTTAAAAATAATTTTGTTATTTTAGTTAATTTAAGTAGACTTTTTTATATAGTGAATTTTTTTAATTTTTATTATTTAAATTATTTTAAGCAGGGAGATCAGACGCCATCTCCCTGCACCCACGCTTTACGCAAAACTTTCTTATAAAGAAAAAATAAAACTCGATTTTGAATAAAGGTTATTTTTACATGATTAACTAAATACTATTTAAAATTTATTCCAAAATCTCAAACAGTTATTTTTTCTTTAACGAAATTTTGCTTACTTTTCTAGTATCACAATTATGTGATTAAATTGAAACTGTCGTGATTTTTTTGGAATGAAAATGATCGTTTGAGCGAAGTTTTACGTAGTGAGTTTCATTTTTATTTCAAAAAAATGCTTAGACGAGTTGGGATTAGTGCGTAGTACTTTCGCCAAAATCTTCAGATATTATAATTTGAAGAAATTGAAATAACTAATATTGCGAAATAAAAGGAGATGGCGACTGTTCCCCTTTGCTTTATAAAAAAGAAAAAGCATAAAGTTATCAGAAAAAATCTTTATTAACAATAATTTGTTTCATATAATTTAAATAAAAATATAGGATTTTTAAAATATTAAATAAAAGAAAAAAAGAATGTTGAGGAAAATAAAATGAAAAAAAATTATGATGTATTAGAATTTTATAAAATAATTAACGAACTTATTGATTTATCAAGATTGGAAAAGACAAAAGAAAAGTTTCTGGATATTGATATTATAAAGAAAAAATCAGTTTTGGATAAGGAACTTATGCTTATGATGGAGATGATTGACTTTTATAAGTATGATGATGGATTGGAACTTGCAGGGCTTGCAGATATTACTAAGATGATGAATTCCATTGATATTATTGGTTCTTATTTGAGTGCTGAGGATTTGGCAGTTCTGAAGAAAAATTTGACAATTTTTAGAATTTCTAAAAGTAGGGCTAAGAATGTTCGAGATAAATATAGAACAATTTGGAATCTGTTTAGCGACGTTGAGGAAGTTAAGGATATTGAGAACTTTATTTCAGAAGCAATTAACGATGAAGGAGTATTGAAGGATGAGGCTTCGATTGGACTTCGTGATGTGAGAAGGCAGAAACAGAATATTAATGCAAATATAAAAGAGAAATTTGACGAGCTGATTTCCAATAAAAGTACGCAAAATGCTATTCAGGAAAGAATAATAACTCAAAGAAACGACAGATATGTAATTGCAGTAAAGACTGATTTTAAAGGGCTTATAAAAGGAATAGAACACGATAGGTCTGCAACAGGAAGCACAGTTTACATCGAGCCTTTAAATGTTGTTTCATTAAATAATAAATTGCGTGAATATGAGGCTCGTGAGCGTGAGGAAATTAGAAAAATACTGCTTAGAATTACAGAACTTGTAAAAACGAAAAAGGAAGAAATTCTAGAAATTAAGGAAATTTTGGAAAGACTGGACTTTATTGATGCAAAAACGACTTATTCGGTTAATAAGAAATGTATTGTTCCTAAAATTATTAACAAGGAATATTTGAAACTGGTTGAAGCAAGACATCCGTTAATTGATGAAAATACAGTTGTGCCGATTAACTTTGAACTTGGGAATCCTGAGAATATAATGCTTATTACAGGGCCTAATACTGGTGGGAAAACGGTAACATTGAAAGTGGCTGGACTTCTTACAATTATGGCATTGTCTGGTATTCCAATTCCTGCAAATGAAAAAACTGAGATTGGATATTTTCACAATGTACTGGCTGACATTGGGGACGAACAAAGTCTGGAACAAAATTTATCATCATTTTCAGGGCATGTAAGCAAAATAAAAGATATAATTGAACATGCAAACAGTAAATCACTTGTATTAATGGACGAATTAGGAAGTGGAACTGATCCAATGGAAGGGGCTGCTTTTGCAATGGCAATCATTGATTACTTGAATAAAAAACACGTAACTTCAATAATTACAACCCATTACAGCGAAGTAAAAGCATACGCCTTTAACACAACAGGAATTAAAAGTGCTTCAATGGAATTTGACGTGGAAACATTATCTCCAACGTACAGACTGCTGGAAGGAATACCGGGAGAAAGTAACGCCCTTATAATTGCAAGAAAATACGGAATTAGCGAAGAAGTAATCGAAAATGCAAAAAGCTACATAAGTGAAGATAATCAGCGTGTCGAAGAAATGTTAAAATCAATTAAGGAAAAAAATGATGAGCTGGAAACAATGCAGGTACAATTAGAAGCAACAAGAACTGAACTTGACAAGCAAAAGAGCTTTTATGAGCAAAATATGATAAAACTTGAAAATGAAAAAAATGAAATTATAAAACATGCCTATGAGGAAGCCGACAATTACTTGAAAAATATGCAGGCAAAAGCCAAAAATTTAATTGATAAAATAAACAGCGAAGAATCTAAAAAAGAAGATGCGAAAAATGCTCAAAGAAGCCTGAATATGCTACGTGAATCATTTATTACGGATAAAAAGAAAAATGTAAAGGAAAAGAAAGTTGTTACTCAAAATGTAGATTTTTCGGTTGGGGAAGAAGTGCTTGTAAAAACAATGAATCAAAATGGAAAAATTTTGAAAATAATGCCAAATAACCGTATTCAAGTACAAACTGGAATATTAAAGCTAGTTGTATCAACTGACGACATTGTAAAAATTCAAAAGAAAAAAACAAATAAATTCAAAAACTTTGCCTCACTAAAACGAACTTCCCAAGTTCGAGGAGAAATCGACTTACGTGGAATGAACGCCGACGAAGCAATCGCAGAACTAGAAACATACATGGACAGAGCAATGCTCACAGGCTACCATGAAATCTACATAATTCACGGAAAAGGAACAATGGTACTAAGAAAAAAAATCCACGAATACCTAAGAACTTCAAAATATGTAACAGAATTTAAGGATGCCAATCAGAATGAAGGTGGAATTGGGTGTACGGTGGCTACTTTGAAGTAAGAAAGTAAAAAATGAAAGGGAAATGCAAAAAATGGAAAACAGGGAATTAATACGAGGAATACAAGGAAAATTATTTGATATGAATATTGAAAATAAAGTAAAAAAAAATAAATTTACTTCAATAGAACTTTTTGCTGGGGCTGGTGGATTAGCTTTAGGGCTTGAAAAATCTGGTTTTGAAGCAATAGGATTAATAGAAATAAATAAATATGCTGCCAAAACTTTGAAAAAGAACAGACCAAAATGGAATGTTATAAATGAAGATATAGAAAAAATTTCAAGTTTTAATTTGGAAGAATATTTTAATATAAGAAAGGGAGAATTGGATTTATTGTCAGGTGGAGCACCGTGTCAAAGTTTTTCTTATGCAGGAAAAAGATTAGGTCTTGAAGATGCAAGAGGGACTTTGTTTTATCATTATGCTTTATTTTTAGAAAAACTAAAGCCGAAAATGTTTATTTTTGAGAATGTTAAAGGATTGCTCACTCACGATAAAGGCAGAACATATGAAACAATATTAGATATATTTGAACAGGCTGGATATTTTATTCCTGAAAATCAAAAAAAAGTACTGAATGCTTGGGATTATGGAGTTGCTCAAAAAAGAGAAAGACTTATAACGATTGGTATTAGAAAAGATTTAGTGAAAGAAAAAACATTTGAGTTTCCTGTTCCACATAAATATAAACCTGTATTAAGAGATATTTTGATAGATTGCCCAAAAAGTATAGGTGCTTCTTATTCAGAAAGCAAGAAAAAAATATTTGAGATGGTTCCGCCAGGTGGATATTGGAAAGATATTCCTGAAGCAGTTGCTAAAGAATATATGAAAAGCTGCTGGAATATGGGTGGAGGAAGGACAGGGATACTAAGACGTTTGAGTTTAAATGAACCCTCGTTGACAGTTTTGACCTCGCCAAGTCAAAAGCAGACAGAAAGATGTCATCCAATAGAAGTACGGCCATTTACAGTAAGAGAAAATGCAAGATGCCAGAGCTTTCCAGATGACTGGGAATTTGTTGGAAGCATAGGTGAACAGTATAAACAAGTTGGAAATGCTGTTCCTGTTAATTTGGCTTATGAAATTGGTAAAAAGATAAGAGAATTTCTGGAGGAATTATAGTATGTGGAATATAGATTTTATTAGTGAAGATAATTTTAGAAAACATGTTAAGGAAACAATAGAAAAATATGGAGAAAAATTAAAACCAGTAGATTTAAAACAATTTAATAAAAATATTGTTGACCCTGTAAAAATGTTATTTGATAAAAATGTTTATGGGAGCACTTGGGAAGAAATTATTGGAAATGAAATTTTCAGGCAAAGAGATAAATCTAATAATAATGCGATTGGTTATTTTCATCAAAGAATTTTTCAATATATAGATGGTTGTAAAGTTCCTGAAAACGGTAATGACGGTGGATGGGACATTATCTATACAAATAAAAATGGTATAAAATTACCAGACGAAACTGTAATTCACAAAATATACGTTGAAATGAAAAATAAGCATAATACAATGAATTCAGCAGCTGCAGGAAAAACAATGATAAAAATGCAAAATCAATTGATAAATGATGATGATTGCGCCTGTTTTCTAGTTGAAGTGATTGCACAAAAATCTCAAAATATAAATTGGGGAGTTACAGTAGACAAGAAAAAAATAAGTCATAAATTAATTAGAAGAGTGAGTATTGACAAATTTTATTCTTTGATTACTGGAGATGATTATGCTTTTTATAAAATTTGTAATATGCTTCCTAAAATAATAAAAGAAATTATTGATAATCAAGAAAAACAGATAGTACCTAATGATACTGTAATAAAAGAGCTGAAAGAAATGACAAAAAATTTAAAAATTAATATAGAAGATTTAGCAATACAAACTGCAATTTTTATGTTAGGATTTGGAAATTATAAAGGATTTGAAAAAAATTAGGAGAATAAAAAATGAAACTTTACAACACAATGACAAATACAATTGAAGAATTTAAGACAATAGAAGAAAATAAGCTAAAAATGTATGTTTGTGGACCTACTGTCTATAATTACATACATTTGGGGAATGCACGTCCAATTGTAGTTTTTGATACGTTGGCACGGTATTTTGAGCATAAGGGGATGAAAGTTGAGTTTGTGCAGAATTTTACGGATGTGGATGATAAGATTATAAATAAGTCTATAGAAGAAGGTGCTTCTGCGAGCGAGGTTTCGGAAAAATATATAAAATATTTTTTTGAGGACATCAGCAAGCTGAATATTCTTGAGAGTGTAAAAAGACCTAAGGTTACTGAGAATATGGCAGAAATTATTGAGATTATTCAAAAATTAATTGATAATGGGTTTGGTTACGAGAAAGATGGGGATGTCTATTTTGAGGTAAAAAAATATAAAGATTATGGAAAATTATCAAATCAGAAAATTGAGGAGCTGGAACTTGGGGCTAGGATTGATGTGTCAGAAATTAAGAAAAATCCAGTAGACTTTGCGCTTTGGAAGAAAAAGAAGGATGGAGAGCCGTTTTGGGAATCGCCTTGGGGACAGGGACGTCCTGGATGGCACATAGAATGTAGTGCGATGGCAAAAAAATATCTAGGGGATACATTTGATATTCACGGTGGCGGACAAGATTTAGTTTTTCCGCATCACGAAAATGAGATTGCTCAAAGTAAGTGTGCTTATCACGGAAATTTTGCAAATTACTGGCTTCACAACGGATTTATTCAGATAAATGGCGACAAAATGTCAAAATCGCTAGGAAATTTCTTTTTGCTTCGTGAAATACTTGAAAAATTTTCTGGAAATGTAGTAAGACTTTTTATTCTTAGCACTCATTACAGAAAGCCGATTAACTTTTCATTCGAGAATATGGAGGATACAAAAAAAGCCTTGCAAAATATTGTAAAATCAATGAATAAATTTGAAAATATTGTTGAAAAATATAAGAATGAAAAAATAGAAAATGTTAAAATTTCAGAGTTTTCTCAAAAAATTGATGAATTTGATAAAAAATTTGAAGAGGCGATGAATGAGGATATGAACACACCGCAGGCACTAGCCACTATTTTTGACCAAATTAGGGAAACAAATAAATTTATTTCCACAAATGAAAATGAGTTTTCCACAATTTATTATGAAATAAAAAAATCTTATGATTCTTTGAAGGCAAAAATAGAAAATGTGTTTGGAATAGCGATTGAAATAGAAAATGCTGTGAAGGAGGAAGAAGGGGAAAATATGGAATTAACAAAAAAATTAATTGAATTACTGATAAAATTACGAAGTGAGGCAAGAAGCGAGAAAAATTTCAAGTTATCCGATGAAATTCGGGATGAATTGAAGGCACTTGGGGTAGAAATTAAGGATAATAAGGATGGAAGTACGGATTATAATTTATTGTAATTTTTGATTTAAGAAGAGGGAAAAATGAAAAACATTTTAGTAGGAGTTACAGGGGGAATTGCGGCATATAAATCAGCTGGGATTGTATCGCTTTTGAAAAAGAAAGGATATAATGTGAAAGTTGTGATGACTAAAAATGCTACAAAAATCATTGGACCTTTGACTCTTGAAACTTTATCAAGAAATAGGATTTATGTGGATATGTGGGACAGCAATCCGCATTATGAAGTGGAGCATATTTCACTTGCGGATTGGGCAGATATGGTTTTGATTGCACCTGCGACTTATAATATAATTGGAAAGGTGGCAAACGGGATTGCAGACGATATGCTTACGACAATCCTTTCTGCTGTTTCGGTAAGAAAGCCAGTATTTTTTGCTTTAGCAATGAATGTGAATATGTATGAAAATCCGATTTTAAAAGAAAATATTAATAAACTCTCATCTTTTGGGTATAAGTTTATTGATGCAGAAGAAGGAATGCTTGCCTGCAATTATAGTGCGAAGGGAAGAATGAGCGAACCAGAGAATATTGTTAAAGAAATAGAAAGATATAGCATTTTTTCAAAAATAGAAAATTTTGATACTGTGCTAAAAGACAAAAAAATTCTTATAACAAGCGGGCGAACAAAGGAAAATATTGATCCAATCAGATATTTGTCAAATAATTCAAGCGGGAAAATGGGATATTCAATTGCTCAGGCGGCAGCTGATCTGGGAGCAGAAGTAACGTTAATTAGCGGGCCTACAGATTTGAAAGTTCCAAATGGGCTTAAAAATTTTATTTCTGTGGAATCAGCACTTGAAATGTATGAAAAAGTGGATGAATATTTTAAAAATACTGATATTTTCATAGCTTGTGCGGCAGTTGCTGATTACAGACCAAAGGAATACAAAAAGGAAAAAATAAAGAAATCAGATTCAGATTTTGTTATAGAATTGGTTAGAAATCCTGATATTTTACTAGAGATGAGCAGGAAGAAGGAAAAACAGCTATTAGTTGGATTTGCCGCAGAAACTAATGATATAAGGGAAAATGCATTAAAAAAGCTGGAAAAGAAAAATTTGGATATTATAGTGGCAAATAATGCGTCTGTAATGGGCAGTGATGAAAATGTGATTGAGATTATTAAAAAAGATAGGACTTCGGTGGAAATTAGTCAGAAAAGTAAGATGGAGTTGGCTTATGATATTTTGAGAGAGATTATTTTTGAGTTGGAAAAAAACAAATAAAAGAAGGAGAAGCTATACAAATTTAGCAAATTAAATGTTATGGATAATGAAAATAAGAATTTAGACAATAAAATTGAAGAAAAGCATGAAATGAAAAATTCAAAATTTAGCAAGAAAAAAGGGATAATTTGGGGAATAATAGCTTTATTAATTTTAGGAATTATTGTTTTCGGAATGATGTTTAGCAGAAAAAATATTAGTTCTGGGAAAAATATTGTGAATGAAGAGGAAGATGACAAAATTTTTAGGGTTAATCCAGTAAAAAATCCGCAAGTTACCTATTATAATTTTCGTGGTGAAGTTTATCCTGACTGGGCTAAATTTGGACTTACTCGAAGTAACGGAGCGAGAGGACATCAAGGAATTGATATTTTTGCATTGCCAGGGTCAGATGTTTATGCTGTGCTGGATGGTAAAATTGTGGATATGTATGTGGATAAAACTGGATATGGATTAAATTTCTACTTGGAAGTCGATCCAAAGGAACTTGAAAAAATAAAAAGAAAAAATTATAAACCTAAAGAAAGTGCAAGAGAATGGGCATACAGCCCAAATTATGATTCTAATACAATGCAAGTAAAATACATTAGATATTGCCATTTAAGCGAAGTAAATGTAAAAGTTGGAGATACTGTAAAGGCTGGGCAAGTGATAGCTAAATCAGGGGTAACAGGAAATGCAAGCGGAACACGTGCTCCACATCTACATTTTGAAATAGCCTTTGAAATGCGTGGAAAAGGTCTTGTAAATAGGGTAGATCCAGAAATGTATTTTGAGATAAAAAATGGAGATCAAATGACAAAACAAGAAATAAATGCTCAAACTGAAGCAGCTAAAACAGAATGGTTTGAAACAAAAGGATACAATATTGGATTTCGGGATACAAGTATATTTATCGAAAATAAAGATACTCCAAAGGATAATAAAAATATAATAATCAAACGTAAAATAAAACATAGAAAAAAATACAAGTAAAAAATTAAAGCAAGAGGCCAGAACATTATCTCCCCTTGCTTTTTTTATTCTCTAGATTGATTCGAATTAATCTTTTAAATTATGCTCAAACCTATTTAAAATTAAATTACTAAAAATTATATATTCAGGATTTGAGTAAAATAGTCATAACTTTTGAGTTAAGTTTTAAAATATTTTTACTATAAACAATACTTTTATAGCCCTCTTTTTTTACTTTCTAAAACCCTGTCCAAAATCACAATTGCCGTAGCCGCTTCCAATACAGGAACTACTCTTGGCACTATTATTGGATCATGTCTTCCTCTCACTTCTAAAATATCATTTTGCTTTGTTTCAATATTTACAGTTTTTTGTGCTTTTTCAATTGAAGCCGTCGGTTTTATCGCCACTTTAAATGAAATTGGCATTCCAGTCGTTATTCCACCTATAATTCCGCCGTTATTATTTGTAAATGATTTTATATTACCTTTTTCATCATAAAACATTTCATCATTTGCTTCGTACCCTGTCATTTCTGTAATCCCAAAGCCTGCTCCAAATTCTATTCCCTTTGTAGCTGGAACTGAGAAAATCATTCTTGAAAGTTCACTTTCCATAGATTCAAAATATGGGTCTCCTATTCCCGCAGGAAGTCCTGTAACCATAAGCTCTACAATTCCACCAAGTGAATTCTTTTCTTCCCTAGTTTTTTCCACAGCCTTCTCCATTTTTTCCACAATTTCCTCATTCAAGACAGGCAAAGTCATATTTCTGAGTTTATCAATATTTTCCTCTGTAATATCACTTTCCGCAAAATCTCTATCTTCAATATCTTTCACTGATTTAATGTGAGCTGCAATTAAAATCCTCCGCTCCTTCAAAATCTGTTTTGCAATTGCTCCAGCAAATACCAACGAAGCCGTTATTCTCCCAGAAAAATGCCCACTTCCACGAATATCATTAAATCCGTTATATCTGTTAAATCCGCTCCAGTCTGCATGTCCTGGTCTTGGCTTTCTTTTTAATTCGCTGTAATCCTTTGAACGCTGATTTGAATTTCTGATAATCATTGCAAGTGGCGTTCCAGTCGTTTTTCCATCAAAAAATCCACTCAAAATCTCAAATTCATCCTTTTCCACTCTAGGTGTTGTCAATTTTGATCTTCCAGGTGCTCTTCTTCTCATTTCCTGCGAGATAAATTCCAAATCCAGTTCTGTCCCAGCTGGAATTCCATCAATATTTACTCCCAATGCACTACCATGTGATTCACCAAAAATTGATATTTTATAGTTTTTTCCAAAATTTGCTCCCATTTTTTTCCTTTCTATTTTCCCAAATTTTTATTTATCATCATTTTTTACAACAAAATCTTTTCCATTTACAAAAACTGCCTCACTATTGCTTATTGGAAGCAAATTTAATTTATTTTCATAAATTTTTATAGTTTCTTTTGTACTTTCGACAAATGGAAATTCATTATTATGTGGCAAAATATAAAAATCTGTAATATTCATCGCTTCATAATTATCTAAATCAGGAGCAATTTTCTTATTATCCATTATCTGATTGTATTCTATATTTTTAGAAGTAATAATCGCTCCAGCCGATTCTCCTATATAAAGCATTCCATTTGAAATTTTGTCTTTAATAGTATCTAAAATTTTTTTACGTTTTAGTTCTTGCAATAGATAAAATGTATTTCCACCTGATACATACAAAATTTTTGTATTCTCCAATATATTT
Organism: uncultured Leptotrichia sp.; assembly: GCA_963517565.1. Classification (GTDB taxonomy): domain Bacteria; phylum Fusobacteriota; class Fusobacteriia; order Fusobacteriales; family Leptotrichiaceae; genus Leptotrichia. The sequence continues at coordinate 68,956 of CAUQGN010000007.1, forward strand.
TCTATTTTTTGTTTTTCTGTTTTTGAAATATCTAAAATATTTATTGAAAATCCCAATTTCAAAAATACCTGCTTAGCTTCGTCTACATATCCTTTATAATCTTCAGTATTTGAAGCAGTAGGAACAAACGTAATTTCTTTTTCTCGTACATCTTTTAAAAATTCTTTCACTAAATTTTTCGTTCCTGCTAAATATGATGTCAAAAATAATTTACTCATAATAAATTCCCTTTCCTAACGGTCTCAACAAAATTTAATTAAATTTTACATCTGTATTTTCTATTAATTTTCTATCTCATTTAAAAAAATTTTTATTTTAGATTTTACCATTTTTAACTTATTTTTCTATTACAACTAAACTTTATCTATCTAAAAAATCTTTTTAACAGTCTTTTTCTATCTCTCCACCCATTTTTACAAAATCATCCCAGAAATGCGGATAAGATTTTCTAACACTTTCAGCCTCTTCCAAAATTATTTCCTTTTCACATCTTGTTGAAGCAATCGCAAGCGACATTGCAATTCTATGGTCATTCCATGCATTCACTGTAACTCCACCTGTAAATTCCTCTACACCTTGAATAATTAAACTGTCCCCTTCCTCAACCACATTCGCTCCAAGTTTATTCAGTTCAGTCTTTATTGAAGTTATTCTATCCGATTCTTTTATTCTCAATCTTTCCCCATTAATAATCCTAGTTTCCCCTTTGCTCAAGGCAGCCAGCACAGTCAAAACTGGTCCAATATCAGGACATTGCGAAATATCAATTACTGTTCCTTTTGTTTTACAAGGCTTCACAAGTACATAATCATCAAAAATCTCAAGATTTGCCCCCATTCTTTGAACAATTTCCATTATTTCCCTGTCGCCCTGCAGCGAGTTCTTATTCACATGCAGACATTTCACTTCATTATTCCTGTTTGCAGAAATTATTCCAGCCACAATCCAGAATGCCACTTGCGAATAATCCCCCTCAACAGTATAATCAAATGGATTATAAATCTGATTTCCTCTTATATCAAAACTCTTATAATTATTGTTCACAATTTCAATTCCTGACAGTTTCAATATTTCCAATGTCAAATCAATATATCCTTTAGATTCCAGATTTTTATTGATAGTCAGTTTTGAATCTCCGTCCAGAAGTGGCAAAGCATATAAAAGTCCAGTAATAAACTGTGAACTTATATTCCCATCAATTTCATAATTTCCTGCTTTCAGCTTTCCATTTACTGTAAGCGGCAATTTTCCATTCTCATTCTTATAAAAAATTCCCTGTTTATCAAAAATCCTATAATACGAGTCAAGCGGTCTGTCCACCAGTTTCCCTTTTCCGTCGAAAATCAGTTCATTTTCATCTGTAATCCCAATCGGTATCAAAAACCTGATTGTAGATCCCGACTCATTACATTGTACATATTTATCTTTCGGAACGACTTTCCCATCATTCCCGATAATCTCAAGAGCACTCTCAAATCTTTTAATTTTCGCTCCCCAGTTTTCCATAATATCTGTCGTTGTTGTAATATCCACAGAAAACTTCAAATTATCAATCTTTGACTTCTTCCCGCCTTCAGCTAATGCAGCCGCAATTACTGCCCTGTGTGAATAACTTTTAGATGGCGGAATTTCTATTGTACCGTTTAAGGTGCTTGGTTTTATTTTTATTTTCATAAATTTTTCTCCTTTTTTCATTTCAATTAATTGCATAAACTCTATAACTTTATTTTTTTGTAAATTAAATATTTTTAAATTTACTATATGTTATTTATCAAATTTTCAAGATAATTTCTAAAAGTTTTTAGTTTAATTAATATTTTTTATTTCAAATTAAGTTCTAATTTATTTATTTGATTATGTTTCACTTATCAAGTTATCTCCATTAATAACATTTTCTTCTCCAAATAACTTTTTTGCATTACTTATTATTTTTTCTTTATTAACTTTTTGATTACCTATTTGAATAAATACAATTAAATTTTCTTTTGCTCTTGTACAACATACATAAAATAACTTTTTTGTTCTATTAAAAATATTTTTCTTACTTTTATCTAGAACATTGTTATTATCAAATATATTTTCTAACAATAAATTAAAGTTATACTTATTCCAATTCCCATTATCCAAAATGACAAGAACATTGTCAAATTCACTTCCTTTTACACTATGTTGTGTTGAAAAAGGTAAATACTCTTTCTGATACTCAATAGATTTTACATACTCAGAAAAAGAAATATCCTTTATTCTGTTCCATAAATACCATCCTTTATTTTCAATAAATTCAATATATCTTTCATCATTTTTTATATTTAAAATATTATTAGCTTTATCTATTATCTCATAAATTTTATCATTTTGAGACTTCATTAATTCAATTAATTCATTCATTTCTTTTCTTATCTTTATTTTGTCTTCATAACTGGATATTTTTATTTTTAATTTTTTTAACAATTCAACATATTTATTTTCATTATACAAATTTATTGATTCATATATCAAATCTAACTTTTGTAAAATTTTATCTCTATTTGAAGTCGATTCATATTTTTCAGTAAGTCCATTAAATTTATAACCTAATAATGAGTCTTTATTTATAAAACTATTTTTTACTTCCCCCATTCTATATCTTTTATTTTTTCAATTTCTTTTTTTGACTTCATATCTACTTGTTCCAAAATATTCTTTTTTATTTTTCCTTTTCTTGAAAATATTGGAAATTTCTCTATAATATAACCAAAATTATTAATATCTTCATCTTCAGAAATTTTTTTCTCTTTTAATTTAGATATTAATTTACTATAAATGAAATCATTAGTATATAGATTGTATAGTTCTTTAAATCCAGAATTTTCAGCATTCAATTTATGCGTTAATCTTAATTCTTTAGTGTTTAAGGTATTTTTAAAATCCCAATCGTTAAAAATATATGTTTTTTTTAATTCTTCAAGAATATTATTATTGCTGTATATAAATTTAACATTTCCTTCTTTTATTTTACCAGTTTTATCTATATTAGTTGCTTTCGTATTCTTTGAAGGGATTTGTTTAATTCCATCATCTCTTAATTTATTTGTTAATTCTATTACTTTTAGTGAACTTCTTCTATTCTGTATTTTATTAATTCGTTTTAGACTATCATCTTTTATATTTCCTATACCAGTCTCGTATATAGACTGCATAGAATCACCAAAAAAACCTATAATATTTTCTTTTTTACTTTTATTTATATGCTTTAAAAATATATTTGTTACTTCTTCACTTGTGTCTTGATATTCATCTATAAAAATAAAATTAGCATTATCTTTTAAAATATCACATAATTTATAATATTTTTCAAACATCTTTTCCGCTATTAATAAAATCTCATCATGTCCTATTTTGCTATCCTCTTCTGATTTCAAACTATAATATTCATCATATACAATTTCTGAATTTAAGAAATATCCTAAATTTATTTTCATCTCACCTTTTTCCAGTTTATCTTTTGGTAAAGTGAATTTTTTATATTTTTCTTCTTCACTATAAATTAGTTCTATTATTGTTTCTTTCAATTCCTTTTGATATTTTTTTATTATTTTCCATAAAAACTCATGTATTGTAGAAACAAATAATTTATCATTAGAAATTCTTGATTTTATTTCAGCAACAGCATTATTTGTATATGTTATACAAATAATTGACTTATTTGGATATAATCTTCCGATTTCTTGAATTAACAAAACAAGTGAATGTGTTTTACCACTACCTGCCCCTCCTGTTAATATAAAATTTTTTTTATTTTCTATGCACTGCAATATTTCTTTCACTTCATCTTCTATTTCTAATTTTCCTTCAACCATTCTAACCCCTCTTTTATATATTTTGGTATTTTCCAATCACTGTAATTTTCATCACTACATAACAGAATTTCTATTGCAAAACTAGATTTTTTATTTATACATTTTTGAGTTAATTCATAAAAATCAATTTCTTCTTCATTTAATTTTTTTTGGTTTTTTAAACCTTCTGAAAATCCATTTTTATTTTCTTTTATAAAATCATAATTTATACTTATAAACGCATCTTCAAAACTACTAGCTTGATAGCCTTCTTCCTTGACTTGATATGCAATCATTATTTCGCTACTACCACATTTTACTATTTTTTCTTTTTTAGATAAAGTTGCTATTTTTTTAAATTCATTATTTTTATTTTTAGATTTTAATGTTTCTCCTAAATAATTTTTTATAGAAAAATTTGTACTTTTTGTTGCTTCTACTGGATTACATTTTTCTGTTTCTCTTTTATTGTCTTTTGTAATCATCTCTTTAGCAGCATCTATATCTGTTATAATTAATACTTTTATATTTAAAAATTCTATAAATTTCTTAAATATTTGTGCATAATTACCAATTTCTATAATTGAAATATTTTGAGATAACAATGGTAAAAATTTCTTTGTTTTATCTTCTAAATCAATTTTTTTCATCATATAAGGAAGCAGTATTCTTTCTGTAGTTCCTTCAACAAAAATAACTTTTTCAGAAAAAAATAACTCTGCATTATTTAATGTTAGATATTGTTTTAAAAATTTATATGCTTGTTCATCATCTTTATAATTTTCCTTTAAGATTTCTATATTTTTACTTTCTACTCCTTCATTATTTTTTACAAAATATCTTATATCATTAAAATTACATTCTGAGACTATATGTGATGAATGAGTTGTTATCAATATTTGTAAGTTAATACTGCTCTCTCTATAACTGCCTATTAATTTTTTTATGTTACGAATAAAAATATATTGTAATTGAGGATGAGTATGTGCTTCAGGTTCTTCAATATACAAAATATTTATATCTGAAACATTATTAATAAAATCATTTACAATGTTTTCTATTTCAAATATCATTCCTATTAAATTTAAATATCCTAATCCATTATGATTTTCAGGAAGTTTTGTTCTATTATAATCAAAAAATAACCTACTACTACTTTTAAACAATTCTTTTTCTTGTATTTGTGAATTTATATAAATATTTATCTCATTACTATTTCCACTAAATTCTTTTATTTTACCTGTTATTCCAGAAAATATTCCTACTTGATTTTTGCTTTTCCCATTATATAAATTATTTAACTTTTCATCAGTATTTTCAATTGCCTGTATTAAATCATCAAATTCTTTGTCATTTTTAGTTTTAGAAATATCAAAATATTTTTCGGATAATTTAGATAATGAATTTTCATTTTCTTTATTTGATACTTCTCTACTTGCTTTTATTCCATTAAAACTAATAACTCTCTTTATCTGATTTAAATTTGATATTTCTAATATTTCATTTTCCAAATAACTATTCGTACTTTTATTATATTTTAAAGCATACATTTCAAGATTGAAATATTTTTCAGAATTTCTTCTCATAAATTTTGTAAAATTATTTTTATCTCTTTTATTTTTTTTATTAAATTCTATCGATAATTCTCTCAAATTATCTTCTTTACAGTTATAATTAAATTCTACAATAATATAGTTATTATCTTCATCTAAATCCATCATAAAATCTTGAATATTCCCATAAAAATCTTCTTTTGTATATTCTATAAATAATGTTAATCTTATTCCATATTCATTAATTTCTCTATTTTCTTCTAGTACTTGAAAATCTCTAGTAGTAATCTTTTCATAAATTTTATTTTGAAACTCTATGTTAAAATCGTCCCATTTGAAATTTTTCTTTCCTTGATTTAATAATTTATCCATTATTGCTAATACTGATGTCTTACCAGTATTATTTTTACCTACAATTAATGTTGTTTCATCTTTAAAATCTAATTTGAAATCTTTCAAAATTCTGTAATTTTTAACTTCTATTTTTTTTAATTTCATAATCTTTTCCCCTTAATTATTAAGATAATTATACCGTATTTTCAAATAAATAATAATTTTAAATATATTTTTTCTCCTATCATTCAAATATATTATTAAAAATCAATATTTACTCAAAAATCTCCTTTTCCCCAATCTTCATAATCTCAACTTCCCCAATTTGCTTCAGAATTACAAAATTAATTCCATCACTTGTACTTTTCTTATCCCTTTTCATAATTTTAGAAATCCTGTCTTTCGGATATTCAATCTCAGTCGGTAAATTCAATGCCTTCAACAATTTCTCAATTTTTAAAAATTCATTCTTTTTAGTAAACCCTTTTTTCTCCCCAATTTTTGTAATGTCTACCATTCCAGCAGAAATTGCTTCTCCATGTGAGTATTTCTCATAATTTGTAAACTGCTCTATCGCATGTCCGATAGTATGTCCAAAATTCAATATCATTCTCAAATTACTTTCCATCTCATCTTTTTCCACAACTTCCTTTTTTATCTCACATGAACGATAAACAATCTCATTCACATATTTCATTAGATGTTCACGTAATTTCTGTTTATAATTTTCATCATCATAGGAAACACCTGCTGTTTCCACTATTTCCACAAGTCTGTTAAAAAACTTCTTATCATAAATACATCCATATTTCACAATTTCAGCAAATCCATCGTAAAAATATCTGTCTGTCAATGTATTCAAAAAATAATTGTCAATTAAAACAAGCTTAGGTTGATGAAACGCTCCAACAAGATTTTTCCCCTCAGGCAAGTCAACACCGACTTTTCCACCAACACTGCTGTCGACCTGTGAAACAATTGTCGTCGGTATCTGTATAAATCCAATTCCTCGCATATAACTGGCAGCCGCAAATCCAGCAATATCTCCAACAACTCCACCACCAAATGCAACAACCATATCCTTTCTTGTAAGCCCTGCATTTACCATTGCAGAATAAATTTCAGGCATTATTCCAATATGCTTATTTTTTTCTCCTGCTTGAAGTACAAACACATTATATTCAAAATCTTTAAACATCTTCTCATATTGATTCCTATAAATTTTATCCACGTTAGAATCGGTAATCACAAATAATTTTTTTCCATTATAAATCTTTTCAATATACTCAGGAAATTTCTCAAAAAAATTCTTTCCAATTACAATATCATAAGAATTTTCCCCTAATCCAACATTCAATATTTCCATAATTTTCTCCATTTCCTCTTCTTTATGTGTATATTAAAATATAGCAAAACCATTAAATTCTGTCATTTAAAATGATTTTACTATATAAATTTTTATTTCAAATTATATCTTTTTTCAAGTTCTCTTTTTATATAAACCGACTGAAATTCTTCTTTTAACATATCCATTATAATCACATCATAAGTTTTGCCCATAATCTCAACTGCTTTACGCAATCTTCCAACTTCCTTAAAACCAGCTTTTTTATATAAATTATAAGCTGCTTCATTATATTGAAATACACTTAACGATATATTTCTCAAATTTAAAAATGAAAAGCCATAGTCAAGTATTAATTTTACAGCTTCTATTCCATATCCTTTTCTTTGATAATTAGAATTTCCAAGCATAATTCCCATTATTGCCGTACGATTTAGCAAATCTACTGAATTAAATCCAATATTTCCTAGAAGCTCCTCATTTTCAAGTAGCCTAACAGCAAACAATTTCTCTTTTTTTGCTGAAATTAAAAATTCCTTTTCACTTTCGAAATCTATGATATTAGTATAGGAAAGATAACCCAAGCCAACCGAAACTTTTATATCATTAACCATTTCAGCGTATTTTTCAACATCATCAAGAGAAATTGGCGAAAGATAAACATTGTCACCAACTAATGTTTTTAAACATTTTTTATTTTCAAAATTGTTTTCCATTTTATTCCTCCTGAATCAATTTCCTTTAGTCAATCTTTTCTCGCCGTTTTGTTGAAATTATAAATTTTTCCTTTAAAGTTCCTAAATCATTATCATTCAATGCATCTTTTATTATATCTAGTTCTCTTTCAAATTGCTGTATCATCTTTAAGAGATTTTTTTTATTACCTATAAAAAGCTCTGCCCACAAATCTTCGTTTATTTTTGCAATTCTCGTCAAATCCCGATAAGAATCCCCAATAAAACGATTCGTATCGTACTTTTCACTATCGCTATTTACAAGCGAAACTGCAATTGCATGGGTAAGCTGGCTCGTAAATGCAATAATCTCATCGTGTTCCTTTGCCGTAAGAAAACTGACTTTCTTAAAGCCCATGCATTTCACAATTTCTGAGAGCAGTTCTAGATTTTCTTTTTTATTTTTTTCATCCTTAATAATTATATAATTTGCATCTTTAAAGACTCTACTATCTGCAAAATCAATCCCACGTTTCTCACGTCCCGCCATAGGATGCCCAAAAATAAAGTCAATATTTCTTCCACTCTTCTCAATAATTGGATCAATATCTTTAATAATTTTCTCTTTAATTCCAACAACATCAGTAATTATCACATTTTCCTTAAAATAATTAATATTATTTACAAAGAATGACTTCATCAAGTTCGGATAAAGAGTAATTACCACAAAATCCGACTTTTCCAAAGGCTCTCTTGTTTCCAAAAAACCTTTATTTATAATATTTTTCTCTTCTGCCTTCTTTATCGTTTCCTCATCAATATCAATTCCATAAACAATTTTAATACCCATTTCCTTAAAACTCTGTGCAAAAGCCGCACCAATTACTCCGAGTCCCACTATTGTTACTGTTAAATTTTCTATTTTTCTTAAAATCATTAATATCCTTTTTTAAATAATTTTTTGCAATTCTTCTGTTATCTCTTCAATAACATTATCCCATTTATAATTTTCATCTTGTCTAAATAATCTCACACTATCGTACCAAGGGCTATCTTTCTTATTTAATAGCCATCTAAAGTCAAAAGTATAGGAAGAAAGCATTATCCATGTCTTCTTTCCCATGGCTCCAGCAAGATGTGCAATAGAAGTATCTACTGTAATAATTAAATCCATCTGTTCGATTAATGCTGCCGTATCACAAAAATCATCCAGCTCATCATCCCAAAAATACAAATTTTTATATTTTTTTCCAACTTCCTTATCCGTTTTAACTACATTTTTCTGTAAACAATGAAAGTCTGCATCAAATGAAAACAATTTATTTATTTTCTCAAATGAAACATTTCTAAACTTATTTCTAAATTTTGAATCGCTTCCCCAAAATATTCCAATTCTCTTTTTATTTGTTTTTTTTAATTTTTTTTGCCATTTTTCATTAAATTCAAGTGGCACTTCCAAGTATTTTGACTTATATGGAATATCTTTTAAATCATATATCTTCAAAAAATTAGGCAAACTCATTGATAATACTTGATATTTAGCCTCTTTTTTTAGTTTTTCTCCATTTTCGTGAATTTCTATCCCATACTTTTCTAAATTATATCTAAATAAATTATCTAATTCTGGCCTGTATAAAACAGAAAAACTAATTCCTCTTTTCTTTAATTCTAATAAAAATCGAAAAAATTGAATACTATCACCTAATCCCTGTTCCTGATAAACAAATAGTTTATTATTTTCATCAATTTTTTCTCCGTTCCAGTAAGGAAGCCCAATATCTTTAATAATATTTATAAAATTATTGTCATTAAATTCTGACGTCATACGTCGCCACTCGTAATTTTTCCAACCTTCCTGCATTTTTCCAATTTTCAAATAAATAAATGCTATCCTAAGATGTGCCAATGTCAAATCAGAACAATTAATCACTTTTTTCAGGTCGTTAATCGCAAGCTCATATAGCTCAAGCCTCTCTAATACAATTGAACGATTTCCATATCCACTAATTTCCTCTGGAAACTCCAGTATATATTCGTCATATTTTTTCAATAAGTTTAGTAATTCTTCTTTAGAAAATATTTCATTTTCAAGATTTATCTTAGTTACTTGCTCTTGTAAAAATTCCCCCTCTTTAATTCTACGTGCTTCCTTGTCTCCATTTTCTTTCATTTTCAGTAAAAATCCCTTCAAATACTATTATTACTTAAAACTCTTCCCCAACACATTCGCAATTTTCTCCACATCCTGCATTAAATCATCAAACACTTCAAATTTCAGTGATTGAGGTCCATCTGATAATGCCTTGTCTGGCTCAGGATGTACTTCTACCATTAATCCATCTGCTCCAGCAGCAATTCCTGCCATTGCAAGAGGTTTTACCATCCAGTATTTTCCAGTTGCATGAGCTGAATCTACAATTATTGGCAAGTGTGTCAATTTTTTAATCATAGGCACTGCATTCAAGTCCAATACATTTCTGTACGCTGTTTCATAAGTCCTGATCCCTCTTTCACAAAGAACTACATTTTCATTTCCACCAGCCAAAATGTATTCTGCCGACATTAACCATTCTTCTATTGTTGCACTCAATCCTCTTTTCAGAAGAACTGGAATATTTGTTTTCCCAACTTCTTTCAGCAAGTCAAAGTTCTGCATATTTCTTGCACCTAACTGAATCATATCAAGATGTGGACCAAATTCGTGCAATTGAGCGATTGACATAACTTCACATATTATTGGAAGCCCTGTTTCTTCTTTTGCTTTTTTCATTAATTCAATACCTTCCATTCCTAATCCTTGAAAGGCATAAGGCGATGTTCTCGGTTTTACAACTCCACCTCTTAAAATATTTGCCCCAGCCGCTTTTACAGCTTTCGCCGTATCAATTATCTGCTTCTCATTTTCCACAGAACAAGGCCCTGCCATCATCACAAGGCTATTTCCTCCGATTTCGACATTTCCCACTTTTACAATAGTATCTTCCGGCTTAAATTTTCGGCTTGCTCTCTTATAAGGCTCCTGAACCCTCTGTACATCCAGCACGTAATCTAGCGCCTGAATATGTTTTATATCAATTGTACTAATATCTCCAACCAATCCTAAAATTGAATATTCTTTGCCAGCAATTAATTTAACGCTTACATTATTTTCTGTTTCCAATCTATTTATCAATTTTTCCAAGATTTTTTCACTTATTCCGCCATCTACTTTAATAATCATCATTTTTTCTCCTATTCCATTTTCATTACGTAAATTATAAAACGATTTCACTGCACAATATTAAATTAATCTACAACTACAGCTGTTCCGCTGCAAGTTACCATAAGCATTCCATTATCTGCTCCTAATACTTCGTAATCCATTTTTACGCCAATAATGGCATTTGCACCAAGATTTGCAGCCCTAGTTTTCATTTCCTCCAGAGCATTTTCTCTTGCCGCCAAAAGCTCATCTTCATAGCCTTTAGATCTTCCACCAAAAATATTTCTCAAACTTGCCCCCATATCTTTAAACATATTAATTCCTGAAATAACCTCTCCAAAAACAATCCCTTTATATTCCATAACTTTCTTATCCTGAATTTCATTTGTAGTTGTAATAATCATATTTTTACCTCTTTTCTAAATTTTTGTAAAAAAAAACTCTCTTAAAATAACTTTAGGAGAGGATAAATATAAATATTTATACATAACATTTATTTCTATATTTTACGATACTTTAATAGTTTATTTACTTGAGCCAAAATTTATAAAATTTGCCTAAACAGATCAAAAATACTTTTAATCATTATAAGCAATTATTATACTTCAAACCTCTACATCCAGTAATTACACTTAATTAACCTCAAATCTCTCATTTTTCCAAAATTATTCAAAATTAATTAACTATAAGTCTCTATTCTTTTGTAAATCCTGCAAATCTTCAACACTACTAATTTTCTAAACTACTAAACTACCTTTTGTATCTTCTTTTTTCAATAAATTTAATTTCCTACTATCCTGCTATCCTACTAATTATTTCATATATCATAACAAATATTAAATATATTGTCAACCATTAAAATTATATTAACAGAAAAATTAAACTAATTAAAAAACAGAGAATAAACCATCCCTGTTTCCAATATTTTCAAAATTATAAGTTGTATTTTTTCTTAAATTTGTCAACTCTTCCAGTTTCATCAACAAATTTAGATTTTCCAGTATAGAATGGGTGAGAAGTTGAACTTGTTGCAACTTTTATTACTGGATATTCTTGCCCTTCAAAAGTTGTTGTTTCTTTAGAAGTTTTAGTTGATTTTCCTAAGAATTTTTCTCCGTTACTTGTATCTTCAAATACTACAAATCCGTATGATGGATGTAAATCTTTTTTCATGTATCTATGCTCCTTTCTATTTATAACTATAATTATTTTCAATATTTCATATAATAATACCATATTTTTCTTTATTTTTCAAGTCTCCATATAGTAAAATTTAGATGAAATATATAAGATTCTATTTTTTTGTATTTTGAAAATATTTAAATACATTTCTTCAAAATTTTCTTTGCAATATCAAACTCTATATTTTCATCAGAATAATATACATCTTCTCCAAAAGCATTTTTAAATACAGTCTGTATCACAAGAGCCAATTCGTCAGTTTTAATATCTTTATTTATAAGCATTTTATTCTTAATTTGCTTAATTTCAAAATCGTATTCATCCTGTGGAGCAAAAGACAATAACTTGATTGGATCCCAAAAATCAATAATCTCTTTTATATTATTTTCAAGTTTTTTTATTTTATACATTTCCTCTTTTTTATTATACTTTTTGAATTTCACAATTAATCAACTCTCTTGTATTTTTCCCAAAATAACTCATCTATTTTAGTCTTTATCTCCATTATTTTACTAATTTCCACTAAAATTTCCTTATTTTCTGGCAATATATCCTCATAAGGCAAACTTATCATTATATCATCCATTACTTTTCTATTCCCAAATTTTTCAAAAAATATATGAATATTTCCATCATCAAATAAATACTGCCCAAAAAATTTATCTTCTTCATATTCAAAATTCAAATTTTTATTGTTTCTTTTAAGATATTTCCTTATTTTAGGAAGAACTGTCTTTATTTCATCTCCTACTTTTATATTTTCCCGATTATTCAAGTACAATTTTTCCATACAAAAAGTCAAAGATTGATTCTCTGGTTTTTTAAGATTTTCAACAAAAAAATATAATGAATAGTATATTTTCAATCCTTTATATATCAAATCTATTGATATTGTTATTTTATCATCACTCAATTTCATTTCTACTTCTTCAGGTACAGAAAAAATTTTCATTATTTCCTTTAAAGATATTTTTGCTATCCCATTGATTCCATAAGTATTATTTAAAATATATTTTTGCTTTTCCATTAAAATTCTCTCCTATCAAACATTTTTTATTAATTATTTGTAAAAGTCTAAAACTTCTAATAAATACAATATTTTTATTTTTCTTACTTTTCTCTATCCTCTGCCAAAGAATCTTGACCTCTTATTATTATAAATACTTTTTTTTTCGGAATTTTATAACTTTTACTTTTATATTAACTAACTTTTTTCAATGAGAAAATTCCAAATCTTACTATTTCGACATTTCTGCTAATATTATTCCCCCAGCCACAGATACATTCAGCGAGTTTATTTGACCTTTCAAGTGTATTTTTACAATTTTGTCACAATGCTCCTTGACTTTTTTTCGCATTCCATTTCCTTCGCTTCCAAGCACAAGACACGCTTTTTCTGGGTAATTTTCCTCATAATAATAATTCTGCCCGTCAGCTTCTGCACCGTAAACTGTATATCCATATTTTTTTAATTTGTCAATCGTATCAGAAATATTGGTAACTTTTACAATATCCACATGCTCAATTGCTCCTGTCGATGATTTTACAACTGTTTCCGTAACTTTCACACTATTTCTATCCTGAATAATAATTCCGTCTACTCCAAAGCACTCCGCACTTCTTATAATCGCTCCAAAGTTTCTTGGATCCTGAACCTGATCCAGCACAACTACTCTTGACTTTTCTTTTCTCAAAAGCTTTTCTAAAAATGCAGTAAAATCAACATAATAATCAAATTCCGAAACAAGTGCCACTACCCCCTGTGAATTTTCAGTCCGTCTATCTGTATAAAAAATCTTTATATTTCTTCTACTTGCCAAATTCAATATTTCCTTAATTGTTTCCTTCTTTATCTTCTTATAAATCTCCAGCTTTTCAATATTTTTATCCGATTTCAACACTTCAATCACTGGATTTATCCCTATTATCTTCTCCATTCTTTTTTCTCTCTCTCTCTTTCTATTATTAATATTAAAATAAATGATTTTTTCTAATATTGTTTTTCTATTTATCATTTTTTTATTTCAAAATTATTTTGATTAACAATTATTTTTCTTATTTGTATTTATATGTTTTTTCTTTAACGAAATTTTACTTGATTTTTTGTACTTTTCAAAATACATTCTAATTTCATAAAACCGCTGTAAATTATAAAACTTAAAAAATTTGTCGTGATTTTTTTGGAATGAAAACTACTGTCTGAGCTTTTTCAAAATATTGAAATTGCTATTATTTAAAGAGTTGATAAAAACTCTTATAAAAAGCGAGTTTAGTTTTTATTTCAAAAAAATGCTTAGACGAGCCGGGATTGTAAAGGGGATGGTAACTGATCCCCTTTACGTTAAAAAAAAAGAAAAAACATTTAAAATAAATAAAAAACAATTATTAACTAAAATAACCCAAGTAAATTTAAATAAAATAATTTAGATAAATATTTAAACTTTTGAATATATTTTATAATAATTTTCATTTAAAAGCAACAAACAAAAAATATTTATCAATTTAATTAATATTAAAAAGGAATGCTCTTATAAAAAATTATAAAAAACACTCCTTAAATTATATTAATTTTTATTATTTAAATTATAGCCAGTCACTTCTATACATTCTGTATTCAATTTCAGGGAAGATATTATCTCTGCTTTCAATTTCATTTATCCAGCCTTCATCCAATCTTCCGTTTTTGAAGTCTTCATAAATTTTAAATAATCTGTGAACGTGATCGCTTATTTTTTTGTGAGCATAACCAACCATTGTTCCTGTATACATTATAAATTCCCAGCATGAAGTTTGTGCCATCAATAACTCTCTTGCGGCTTGATTCAATGCTCTGTATTCTAATTCATTGTATGGTTCTCTTCCGTTTGCTAATTCTATCATTTTTTGTGCGGCTTTATGTAAATGTCTGTATGCGTAATCATTTGAGCCGTCTATCCAAACGTCATAATAACCGTTTGCTCCCCAGCTCGACATGCTTACGTCAACTATTTGATTTGTAGGATATTGTTCTAAATATTTGTATGGTGTTATTGTAGAAAAATTAGATTCTGCTATTGCTCTGAATACCCATTCCAGGAATATCGGTCCTTCATACCACCAATGACCATATAATTCGGCATCATAAGGTGATACTACAATAGGTTTTCTGTATTTCATTTTTGAAGCCAAAAATTCAATTTGTTTTGAACGGTTGAATACAAAGTTGTAGGCATGCTCTTTTGCTCTTTCTGCTGCAGCTTGTGGATTATAAACAGCCTTATAACTTCCTTTTTTGTCTGTTATTGCATGATATTTTATTCCTATATTTCTTCTTACTCCATCACTATGCAAATAAGACTTTACAAGTTCATAGTCCAATTCATATCCAGCATCCTTATGAAATTCACGGTAAAGTCCGTCTCCTGGATAACCTGATTCAGAACTCCAAACTTGTTCGGATGATTCCAAATCTCTAGCAAATGCTGCTACATAGTTTTTTGTATAAACTGGTGAATAAATACCATAAACTGGACGTGGATTGCTATGCATAATTCCATGCGCATCCACTAGAAAATATCTTATTCCATGTTTTTCAAGAAATTTATCCTGCCCTGGATAATAAGCACATTCAGCCAGCCAAATCCCTTTTGGATCTCTTCCGAAATTTTTTATATAATCTTTCTTAGCCATAAAAACTTGAGCATTTACCGCTTCGGGATAATCTTTCATAACTGGCAAAAATCCATGTGTTGCTGTAACAGGAATGATTTCAAGATTTCCCTGATTTTGAAATTTTCTAAATGCTCCTACCAAATCTCTGTTGTATTTTTCTTCAAATACTTTCTTTGCTCTTGTATTAAACCATAGGTTGTGTTTTGCAACATTTAGCATATCGGGATATGGACTCAGTCTTTCCACTTCATTTTCACAAAATTCAATCAATTTGTCTATATGACGAATATATCTTTCTCTTAATAACTCATCATTTAACATATTTACAAGTGTTCCAGACATTGTGATTGTTATATTCCAGGGAATATTATCCCTTGTCAAGCTTTCAAACATTTCTAGTAGAGGAACGTATGTTTCTGTAATTGCTTCATATAACCAATCTTCTTCCAAAAATTCTTTATACTCTGGATGTCTTACATATGGCAAATGCGCATGTAAAACAAGACTAAAATATCCATTCATAATTTTTCCTCCATACGTCTAAAATTCTTATATAGTATATTTATACCATACTTTCTGTAAATTTCAAAATTTTTTTATAGAAAGTTTACTGCTATTTTAAGTTTTCTTTTTTTATTATAATTTACATTTTATATTTTAATTTTTAACCTTTACAAAATTTTCTAATATATATTTATTTTATTTCATCAGCCATATAATTAAAAAAATCAAAATATTAATAGTATATTTTATAAAAAAATTCTATATATTTGTTTAATTTTTTTAATTTTATTTATAATATTATTAATATTTTTTTATTTTGTATATAAAAATTTTTAAAGTATAATATTTAATTTTGATATTGTTAAAAATGTTCTTCTCAAAAATAATAAATATTCATCAGATAAATTGAGCTGGCAGTCAAAAGATGACAATATTTTGACTATTAAAAATCAATAACAATTATAGTCATACTGCCAAAATATTCAAATTCCAATTTATCATTATTATCATCTATTGTTTACAAAAGTATTCATTCCTCGACAGTTAATTACATCAAAAAAAGCCCCATTCAATAAAGAATAGTGCCTTTTTTATATTTTTAATTTTACAACAACTTAAGTAATGTTTACCAAAATAAAAAACTTTTTTAATCAAGATTCCCTTATATTATAAATTCTTAACAAAAAACTTTTAATTTCCCACTAATAAACTCGATTGTTACATCTATATTTTCTCCTTCTTCTCCATCAATGCTTACGTCAATTTCTTCTGTAACTTTTTTTATTTCGCATTTTTTGGCTTGTAAAGTTCGGATGTAATCGTTGTTTGTTAGATTGCTGTTCATTAAATCTATTAGGATTTTTGGAATATCCAGCGGGTTGTCAATGTTTTTTACGATTAGAATATCCATAAATCCGTCATTCATACTGGCTTCATCAATTACATTTTCAAATCCTCCAACACTTTTTCCATTCAGAATTGCATATAAAATAGCCTTTTCCTTCACTTTCTCATTTCCATCCAATACAATATCCAAGTCAAAAGTCTTTATATTTGTAAGTTCTCCAAGTCCATTTATATAATAGGCGACTTTCCCAAACGTTTTTTTCAGTGCCTTGTCTGTATTGTAGGAAATTTTAGTAAATAGTCCTCCAGCATACGAAGACAAGAACACAGTTTTTCCATTAATTAATCCAAAATCAATATTTTTGGCAGTTTTATCTGTAATTTTTTCTATCCAGTTCCCAATGTTTTCTTCGATTTTCAATGCTTTCGCAAAGTCGTTTGATGTTCCTGTCGGAAATATTGCAACTTCTGGAAATTCAATATTTTTAGAATAAAGTTCGCTTAAACAACGGCTTAATGTTCCATCTCCACCTGATAAAATCAAAATATCATATTTTTCATTTTTTAAAATTTCTGTAAACAGGCCATAATCCTTATTTATACTGTAAAGTGTCAATGTAATCCCTTTTTCGAGCAGTTTTGTCGTGATTAAATCAAAATTGCTTAAAATTATATTGGCATTTCCAGATTTTGGATTGTAAACCAAAATAGCCTTTTTTAGTTTTTCCATATTTCCTCCTATTTTTTAGAAAATTCATTAGACCTGTTCGACAACTGTAAATATTTAGAATTTAAAAAAACTTAGGTTATCGAATACATCTATTATTTGAATATTTTTTACATTTTTTGATAGAAATCCTAATTTCTTTCTACACAAACGCTTATACAGTCTTTTTTTTTACAATTATACTTAAACCCTTTTAAAATCAAACTATTAAAATTTATATAAACAGGGGGGTGAGTAAATAGTCATAGCTTTTGAGTTCTTTTTTAAAGTGGTTTTACTATATATTTATAAAATCTCATTAACCGAATAGTCAGAATAAATCTTTTCTCCATCAGTAAGCAACTTTTTCAATTTAATTTTTTCTTCAATCGGTAAATATTCTACAAAAATATTTTTTGCATTTTTTCTCTCCTTCTTCGTTGAATTTTCTAAAAATACTATATTTTCTGGCACTTCAATTTTCGTATCTATCTCTTCAATATTATTTTTGTCCAAATCATCTGTTTTTACCATAAAATCTTCAGAATTTATTATTATGCAAAATCTTTTCTCCACTTCCTGTTTTCCATCTTCACTTAACTTTTTCGTATTTTCCTGCTCTTTTTCCACAATACTCTCGGAGTTTTCGGCATTTTCATTATTTTTAAATTCTATTTTTTCAACTTTTTTATATTCCAGCCGTTTTTGTTCTTCATTAACTTCAAGATTTTGGTTATTTTCCTTAATTTCATAATTGATTTCGTTTTGCATTGAAAAATCTGTTTTTATAATATTTTCCAACCGTTCTGTATCTTTGTAATTATAAAATAATGTAAACGGATAGTCATTTTTAGAATATTCTTCATTTATATCAAAATATGATTTTATAAAATTGTTAAAAGATGGCTTTTTATATGAACTTATTACAATTTGACTTTTTTTATCAGTTATTTTTTTATAATAAATTCCAACTGTCAGTAAAAAATTTTCAAAATTTGACATTTTGTATTTATATTTTTCATTTTCATCAAAAATATTTTTTATAATCAAGTTTTTATTTTGCTTAAAAAACTGTGCCAGCAATTCTTTAGTCTGTGAATTATACTCCATTTTCCCAATCAAAAATTCTTTTATCTTCTTAAAAATGCCAATTTGCGTGTAATCATAACACTTGAAATTATAATCTCTTTTTATCAGTATATTTACAATATTATGATTTGAAGCCTGCTTCACATCCTCCATTTTCACAGTAAAATTCCAGTTATAATACTGATTTAAAAGTATTAACAAGTTGGAAATGCTATAATCAAGCCGTCCAATGAACTTTCTTCCTTGAAAAAGCGAAACCTGGTCAAATTCCATTTTCATTGTAATTTTCTTTTCCGTTTCCAGCTCAATATTTGTATAAAATACCGACTTCATCGGGAAAGATGTGTTAAAAAGCGAATGATAATAAGATAAAGTATCGTCCTTCAGCTGCGATACTTTCACATCCTCAACATACACTTTCGTATAATATCTGTCCTGAAATATTTCCGTCTTTAATTTATAAACAATATCATAAAACAAATTCTCGTTCAGTTCTTTGAAATACTCCCCAGAATTAAACCAGACAGCATTTTTATTAAAAAATCCCTTTTGCTTTATATCAAACATTATATGATTTTTATTTTCTCCAATAAATTTTATATTTTCAAAAAGTACGTTATTTGTCCTGAAAGTTGGCATTGGATTTCCAAATCCAAATGGCTTTAAAAGTTCTATTATTTGGAAAAATTCGTACGAAACCTTTTGAATTGGGATTTGCTTATCAATTTCTATTATTTTTACAAAATCCTCTTCTTTCAGTTTTGTTTTTGCAAATTTATTTATTTTTTTCCTAAATAATTCCAAATTTTTTATTCCAATCGTAAATCCAGCCGCTCCAGAATGTCCCCCAAATTTCACAAAAAGCTCAGGCATCGACTGCAACGCCTCCAAAATATTAAAGTTTCCAATGCTTCGGCACGATCCAACCGCTATTCCTTCATCTTCCTTCACTTCAATGATAATCGCAGGCTTGTAATATTTATCTACAATTTTGGAAGCCGCTATACCAATTACACCGTGATGATATTCAGGCGAATAGTCTACAATCACATAATCTTCCTTCAAATCACTTTCTTCAATATGTTTTTCCACTTTTTCCACGATTTCATTCTGTAATTCTTTACGCTCAAAATTCTTATTAATCAATTCCTTTACGATTATCTCAATTTCCCTGTCATTATCCGAAATTAGCAATTTTACCACCATTTTTGCATCTTTAAGCCTTCCAGCCGCATTAAAGACAGGTGCTATGATAAAGCCCACATCATAAGAATTATACTCAGTTTTCTCATTAAAATCTGAATTTTGCGTACTAAATAATTTATACAGTAAAAATCTAAGCCCCTTATTTTTAGAACGGCTAAGCTGCTCCAGCCCAAATTTTGTCAAAATCCTGTTTTCTTCCACCAGCGGCACAATATCCGCAACTGTACCAATTGCCACCAAATCAAGATATTTATATGCTTTTGCCTTTTTCCCAATTTTTTCATAAAGACAAAGAATTACCATAAAAATAGTTCCAACTCCAGCTAGAAACTCAAAGGAAAATTCATTTTCAGGACGTTTCGGGTTCACAACTGTAATAGCATCTGGAACTTTATCCCCATGTAAATTATGGTGATCAGTAACAATAATTGGTAAATTTATAGAATTTGCAAACTCCACTTCAGGAAACGCTGTAATTCCACAATCCACAGTAATTACCAAATCTGCCCCAGATTCTTTTATTTTCTTCAAAGCCTCATTATTCAATCCATACCCTTCATCCCGAATTGGAATATAATAATTCACATTTTCCGCCCCAAGCTCCTTTAACGCCATATACAAAATAGATGTCGAAGTAATCCCATCCACATCATAATCTCCATATATCCAAATATTTTTCTGTTCCTTTATCGCCTTTTCAATTTCCAAAACTGTCTTTTCCATATCCTGCAGTCCATAAGGATTCTGGATATTTTCAAGTTTTGGATTCAAAAATTCTCTTATTTCCTTCTCTGTTGTTATCCCACGTGAATAAAGTATTTTCAAAATATCATTATCAATTACCGAACTTAAATTTGTATTTTCAAAATTCTGTTTTTCAGTCTTACTTTTTTTCATTTTTTTTGTTTTTTCATCATTTTTCTGCTTGTCGTCTCTTTCAATATATTCCCTCTCCTGTCGTGGATTAGGAATAATTTTTGCAGCCCATTTCGTATTTCTCATAGTTTTTTTCCCCTCTTAATAAACTTTTTTGTAACTCTCCCCTTAAATATATAAATAAAAAAATAATTATTAACCTAAATAAACTAAAATAAATTATTTAAATATCTACATAATTTTACCACATTTTTTTATCAAAATAAATGCCAGCTATTCTAATTTTTTTCTAAAAAATAAGAAAAACCCCTAAAATAAAGGGGAATTTCTTTTTATAAAAATAAATTTTATTTTAATCTAATTTTACTCTTCTGTTGAATAATCCATTGCTGCCATTCGTTTATAGTAATTCCAGTTGTCTTTAGCATTTTTCAAGTTTGCTTCAAGCAATTCTTTGGCTTTTTCAGGAAATTCTGCGGCTAGAGTTGCATATCTTCGTTCTCCTAGCAGGAAATCTTCGTATTTATCCCAAGCAGGATTTCGTGTATCTAACTGCAGTGGATTTTTCCCTTTTTCAGCGAGCCTTGGATCATATCTGAAAATTGGCCAGTATCCTACTTCTGTTGCAAGTTTTTCTTCTGTCTGGAATTTACCCATTCCAGCTTTTATTCCATGCTCTATACAAGGTGAATAAGCAATTATTATTGATGGTCCTGGATAAGACTCTGCTTCTCTTATTGCTTTTAGTGTCTGATTTTGATTTGCCCCCATTGAAACTTTTGCTACATAGATATTTCCATAAGTCATAAGTATTGCAGCCAAATCCTTTTTCTTAGTTGGCTTTCCAGAAGCAGAAAATTTTGCCACTGCTCCTGCTTTTGAGGCTTTTGAAGCCTGTCCTCCTGTATTTGAGTAAACTTCCGTATCAAGCACAAGCATATTCACATCATCTCCAGAAGCCAATACATGATCAAGTCCACCAAATCCAATATCATAAGCCCATCCATCTCCTCCAAACATCCAGATAGATTTTTTGATTAGATATTGTTTTAGTTCCAATATTTCAGCTATGTTGGTTTTTACTTTCTCATTTGGATTCTCAGAATTTTCCTTTTCCATCAAGGTTACTAGTTCATCACGTATTTCCGTAGTCTTGTCTCCATCATAAAAGTTATCTGCAAATAAAGTCAATAAATCAGAAAGTTCTGTTGAAACATCAGCCTTTATTTCTTCCATTCTTTTTAAAATTCTAAGCCGAATTGTATTTACAGCCTGAAACATTCCATACCCATATTCAGCATTATCTTCAAATAGTGAAGAAGCCCATGCAGGCCCACAGCCGCTTTCAGCAGTCGTATAAGGCGAAGACGGTGCAGAAGCTCCATAAATTGAAGAACATCCTGTAGCATTTGCTACAATCATACGTTCTCCAAACAACTGTGTTACCAATTTGATATAAGGTGTTTCTCCACAACCTGCACATGCTCCAGAAAATTCAAACAGCGGCTTTGCAAATTGTGAGCCTTTTACGGTATTTTTCCCTAAAATCTTATCTTTGTATGAAACATTGTTAAATAAGTAATCTGTGTATTCAATTTCATTTCTTTCAATTTGAGACTGAGTAGATTTCATAACAATGGCTTTTCCTCGTGGTGCAGGACAAACATCTACACAGGCACTACATCCTGTACAGTCCAGAGGCGATACCTGAATCTTATACTCAAGCCCATCCATTCCTCTACCAAGAGCCTTTATCGTAGGCATTCCTTCTGGTGCCTTTTTCATTTCTTCTTCATCAAGCAGAAACGGACGTATTACAGCGTGAGGACATACATACGCACATTGATTGCATTGGATACACATGTCTGGCTGCCATTCCGGCACTTCATCAGCAATTCCTCTTTTTTCATAATGTGCTGTTCCATGCTGGAAGCTTCCATCCACCATTCCGTTTTCTATAATTGAAGAAACTGGCAATTCATTACCTTTCATAAGATTAATCGGATCTGCAATCTTTTTGATAAATTCAGGTTTTGCAGCTTCAATAATTTGCTCATTGACTTCAAGGTCTGCCCATTCTGGCAATACTTCAACTTCTTCCAGTCCGTCAATTCCTCTGTCAATAGCATTCCAGTTTTGTTGAACAATATCTTGTCCTTTCCTTCCGTAACTTTTTTCTGCATACTCTTTCATATATTCCTTTGCTTCTTCGTGAGGAATTACTTCTGAAAGATAGAAAAAGGCTGATTGCATAATAGTATTTGTTCTATTTCCTAATCCAATTTCTTTAGCTAATTTTGTAGCATTTATAATGAAAAATTTGATTTTTTTTCTAGCCAGTTCCCTTTTTATCTCATTCGGAATACTTGGAATCAATTTTTCCTTTTCCCAGATTGTATTTAGGAGGAATGTTCCTCCTTCTTTCAATCCAGAAATCATATCGTATTTCCCAAGATATGCAGGTGCCGAACAGGCTACAAAATTAGGTCTTGTAACTAAGTAAGTTGAGCGAATTGGATTTTTACTGAATCTCAAATGAGATCTTGTCACTCCTCCAGCTTTTTTTGAATCGTATGCAAAATATCCCTGTGCATACAAATCTGTCTTATCTCCAATAATTTTTATCGAATTTTTATTTGCTCCAACTGTTCCATCTGAACCAAGCCCAAAGAACAGGCATTCTTTTACATCTTCATTTCCTGTAAACACTTCATCTTCAAGTGCAAGAGATGTAAATGTTACATCATCAATAATTCCAATTGTAAAATTATTCTTAGGCTCTTTTTGTGCAATATTCTTGAACACTGCTATAATTTGTTCTGGCGTTGTATCCTTTGATGACAGTCCATATCTTCCGCCAACAATTTCAGGTGCATTTTCACGTCCATAGTAAAGTGCCTTTACATCCATATATAATGGCTCCCCCAATGCTCCAGGCTCTTTTGTCCTGTCAAGCACAGCAATCTTTTTCACGCTTTTTGGCATTGCATCAAAAAAATACTTGCTGGAGAAAGGACGATACAAATGAACATTCAGCACACCTACATTTTCCCCATTTTTATTCAGATAATCCACAACTTCCTTTATTGTTTCATTTACAGACCCCATTGCAATAATAACTCTTTCAGCAGTTTCTGATCCATAATAAACAAAAGGTGCATAGTTCCGTCCAGTCTTTTCACTAATTTTTTTCATATAGTCATTTACAATATCAGGTACAGCTTCATAAAATTTATTTTGGGCTTCTCTTGCCTGAAAATAAATATCGTCATTCTGAGCTGTTCCTCTTGTTACAGGATTTTCTGGATTTAATGCTCTTTCTCTAAATTCCTGAACAGCTTTTTTATCAAGCAGGCTTTCAAGAAACTCATAATCCATAACCTCTATTTTATTTATCTCATGCGAAGTCCTAAATCCATCAAAAAAGTGCATTACTGGCACTCTTGACTTAATTGCTGCCAAATGTGCAATTCCAGCTAAATCCATAACTTCCTGAACCGAGCTTGTCGCAAGCATAGTCCATCCTGTCATTCTAGCCGAGTAAATATCCTGATGATCTCCAAATATTGATAACGCCTGTGCAGAAATAGCCCTTGCCGCCACATGCATTACTCCTGGAAGCAATTCCCCTGATATTTTATACATGTTAGGTATTTTTAATAGTAATCCTTGAGAAGCAGTAAACGTCGTGGTCAAAGCTCCAGTTTGTAAGGATCCGTGTACAATCCCTGCAGCTCCAGCTTCTGATTGCATTTCCACAACCTTTACTGGCATTCCAAATAAATTTTCCTTTCCGTATGATGCCCATTGATCTACAAGCTCTGACATAGTTGATGACGGAGTAATCGGATAAATTCCAGCAACTTCCGTAAATGCATAGGCTATGTGAGCTGCAGCCTGGTTACCATCCATTGTTTTCATATTTTTTGTCATTTTTCCCTCCAAATTAAGAAATTCTATAATTCTTTCATTTCATTATAAAATTTCAATTACATATATATAATTATATATTTTCTATTCCAATTTTGCAATTATTTTTTAACTTTTCTTTCTATTCTTTTTTATTTTTATCAATCAAATTATTGTTAATAAAGCCTTTCCCTATAATTTTTATCTTTTTTCTTAAGAGCAACGTAAAATTTTCAGTTCTATTTAAAAAATCACTACAATTTAAGTTCCGCCATAACAGCCAGTTTAATTAAAACAAAAATATATGGTGAAAAAAGTTTGCTTATTTATAAAATATAGTATATAATATACTAAAAACAAAAAACAAATTTTGAGGTGATTATAAAAATGAAAAAATTAACATTATTTTTTATGGCATTACTTTTATTTAATGTGTCATTTGCAAAGGAAAAAATTGATACTACTTTTACATTTCAAGATTATTCGCCAACATCAGCGAGTGTAGTAAGAGTTACTCCAAGAACAAAAATTCAAAAAAAATCAAGAATTTCATATCCTGTATTTGCTGGTAGAAATTCTACTGTTACTAAAAATATGAATACAAATGTAACAAGATTTATCTCTGATTATAAATCTACAAAACATATTTCTTATAACGTTTCTTACGATGTAACAGCAAACAACAGTTCATTTGTAAGCATTTTGTTCACAGTTGAATTAACAGACAATGGTACTGGACAAAAAGCAAAACTTCACAATGCAATGACATTTAATTTAAAAAATGGAAAAGTATTACAATTGAAAGACTTACTTGTTGACGGATTTAACGATTCTCTAACAAGTGCAGTTAACGATAAATTCAAACAATTTGGTCTTCCTCAAGTTGATAGATTTGATGCCATTGTAAGACAGCAGAATTTCTACATGGAAAATGATTCTATTATCTTAATTTATAATAAAGGCGAAGCTTCTAATTTTGCTGATGGAGAAGTATTTATTCCATTCTTGTTAACAGATTTGATAGGAATTTTAAAATAATTAAAAAAAATATATTAATAAAAAATACACTAAAAAATAAATTTTACTTTATTATGTAGTGTATTTTTTTATTCTACTTTGTAGCTTTTTCTATTAAAATTTCACGCTTATAAGTGTCCATAGTGGCTTTTGCCCCAATTGGCACAGTGATAAATGGCCTTACATGTCCAGATTTAAAATTTTTTACAATCGGAATATTTAATTTTCCAAAATTATCATAAAAAACCTGATCAATTGTCATATCTGTCGGATCAGACTGTTTTGGATTTTTAAAGTCTCCAATAATAATTCCTTGCAGCTTGTCAAACTTTCCAGCCAATTTTAATTGTTTTAACATTCTATCCACACGATAGCTTGCTTCATTTGTTTCTTCCAGAAATAATATTTTCCCATCTGTATTAATTTCGTGATCTGTTCCAAGTGTAGCAACTACTAATGATAAATTACCACCAGTAATCCTTCCACTTCCACGTCCTGTTTTCATAATAGAATACGTATCATCAAATCCTAGCAAATTATAAGATTCATTACTTGTAAAAGCTTTATTAAAGGCATTTTCCGTAACTGACGGAATATTTTTCAAATTATCTGCCATAGGTCCGTGAAATGTCACAAGCCCAGTTTTTTCATTAATTGCGAGTAATAAAGTTGTATTGTCGCTAAATCCTGAAATAATTTTAGGATTTTTCTTGATTACGTCATAATTTAATTTATCTACAATTCTGATTCCGCCATATCCGCCACGTACAGCAAAAATCGCATTAATATTAGGATTTGCAAACATATCGTTTATGTCTTTTGCCCTTACGTCGTCAGTTCCTCCAAATCCATACCATCTTGATGAAAATGACTGCCCATAGACAACATTAAATCCTCTACTTGTCAAATATTCTATTTCTGCATAGCTATTTTCGTTAGTATAGTTTGCAGGTGCTATCAAACCAATTGTATCTCCTGGTTTTAGTCCTTTTGGAATAATAATTTCATTTACTGCAGTATTATTTTTTACATTTTGAGAATCTATAGCGCTTCTTATTTTAGTACTTACGCCGCCTGTATTCCCTCTTGCTGTCTTATATGCAGCATTTAATGTCAGGCTAGCTGTTATTAGTCCTAGCAATAATATTTTTTTATTTACTTTTATTGTTCTCACTTCCTTTTATAAATTTAATTTTTAATAAATTTTTTCAAAAAAATAGGCAATTTATCTCAATATTAATAATTAAGATGCCTTGCCTAATTATACCAAATAATTTTGTAGTTTACAATTTTTTATTTTATTTATTTCATTGCTTGAACTTGTTTTAAAACGTCTGCTGCTCCACTTACTTTGTTATTTACAGCTTCTTGTAAAATTTTGATTGCTTCTTCTTTTCTACCTTGCCCTGCATAAACTTGTCCTAAAATAACTTTTGCAGAATTGTCTTTATTTTCGTTTATTGCTTTTTGCAAATATTTTTCAGCTAATCCTGGCGCTCCGATAGTTCCAAAATAAATTCCAATTTGTTTATTAGTATCTTTTGGTATAGCTGTTTTTATTTGGTTGTATAACGGATTTATTTTTGCTGTGTTACTTTGTGATTCATAAATTCCTAATAATAAAATTTTTGCACTTACATTCTTAGGTTCTACTGAAATTGTTTTTGTTAAATATTCTTCTGCTTTTTTAGGATTATTTTGTTGTAAATAGTAAGTTCCCAGCATTCCTAATATTTGTCCATTTTTACCTTGTGAAGCTGTATTCATATCTAATAAGTATTTTTCAGCTTGTCCTGGATTTTTTTCATTCATAGCGATTTCAGCTAGTAAGATTCCTGCTCCATTTACACGTTCTTTTGCCCCAGTATATGCTTTTTGTAAATATGCCTTAGCTTGTGCGTTGTTATTTTTGGTTAAATAATATTGCCCAATATTATAATTTACTTCAGCTACAAAATCTTTATTTGAAGATTGTACTGCTTTATTGTATCTTGCTGTTCCTTTTGATTGTTCATTATTATCAAAATAGAAAATAATTAAGCTTGATACTATATCAGCGTTACTTCCACCAGATTTTTCATCTGTCCAAAGAATATATTTTTCAGCTTCAGCTTTGTTTTTTTGTTGAATTCCTACTAAGTAAAGCAGTCTTGCTGCTTCAACAGCTTCTGAACTTGTAGATTGTCCATTTCCCCAAGCTGCTTGTAAATAAGGTTTTGCTTGAGCCACTTTGTTTTCTTGCAGATAATATGCCCCTAATTCAAGATTAGCTTTTTGTGCATAAGCAGCATCTGTTCCTTTAGCGACTCCTTCCAATACTTTTACTGCTTCAGCTACTTTTTTTTCTCCTGCTAATTTTACTGCTTTTTCATAGTCTGATTTTCCATCAGCAAATGAGATTGCTCCTGTTACTAAAATAGCTCCTACTAGTAATATTTTTTTCATTGTTTCCTCCTAATAATTTGAATTTTTCCTTTTATAATTTAAATATATACATTTATTTTACAGTTTCATTTTATCATTTATAAATTTGATTTTGCTTATAAAGTGATGTAAATAATTTTAAGAATCTCTTTTTTATTCACCTTTTTCTAAAAAATTGCTAAATATTTCTCAAAGCATCAACTAATTCTGTTTTTGAAGCAGTTTTTGCATCTACACCTTTTATAATTCTAGCAGGCGTTCCAGCTACAACCACACCTTCTGGCACGTTTTCTGTAACAATCGCTCCAGCCGCAACAACCGAACCTTTTCCTACTCTTACACCTTCCAGTACAACAGCATTGGCTCCAATTACTACATCATCTTCAATAACTACCGGATCAGCTGAAGGCGGCTCAATAACTCCTGCAAGTACAGCTCCTGCACCAATATGGCAATTTTTACCTACTTTTGCACGCCCACCAAGTACAACATTCATATCAATCATTGTTCCCTCACCAATTTCAGCACCAATATTTATAACAGCTCCCATCATTATAACAGCCCTGTCTCCAATGCTTACTTTATCACGAATAAATACTCCTGGCTCAATTCTTGCATTAATATTTTTAATATCAAGCATAGGAACTCCAGAATTTCTTCTGTCATTTTTCAAATAATAATTAGTAAGATTGTTTTCACTAATAATTTTTTCAATCTCTTCCCAATCTCCAAAAATTACCTTCAATCCTTCTTTTCCTATTACTTTACAAGAATAAGCATTTTTTATGTCTTCATCTGTATAAAGTTCCACAGGTGTCGTTTTTTTTGCATCAGCAATATATTGAATAATCGCCTTTGATTTTTCCAACTCAGTCATTCTATTCCTCCAGTTTTTATTTTACATATTATGATTTTTTAATCATTGTACTTCCCGTATTTTAGCATTTTTTTCTGATTTTTACAACTGTAATTTATTTTATATTCTTTTCTTTCTATAAAATATAATTTATTTTCAATTTATAAATAATAAAACTTAAATTTTTTATTAAACATTAATTGATTGCCGTTTTCTAAAAAATATATCAGACATACTTTAGTTATTCTCTATTATTTAAGAAATAAATTGACAAAAAAGGACAAAAAATGATACTATAAATTAAGGTTTTGGAGTTAATCGCTTAAAAATTTATTTTTAAGAGGAAAGTCTGGACTTTGCAGGGCAAGGGAGGCAGTTAACGGCTGCTGGGAGAAATCTTAAGGAAAGTGCCACAGAAAATAAACCGCCTGATTTGTTCAGGTAAGGGTGAAAAGGTAGTGTAAGAGACTACCAGTAATTTAAGGAATTAAATTAGCTAGGTAAACCCCTCCCAAAGCAAGGGCAAGCAGAAAGCTGTTAAGAGGCGGCCCGTCTTGGCTTGATTGGTAGCCCGCTAAAATCTATAAGCAATTATCGATTTAGATAAATGATTAACAAATACAGAATCCGGCTTATACCAAGGCCTGCTAGACTCAGAAGATTTTCTGGGTTTTTCTTTTTTATAAAATTTATGCTATTCTTCATTTAAATAGCGAATGTTTAATAATTTTTGAATTATATACTATCATTAGTAGAGAATTAGAATTTCTTATCTTTAACAGAGTTTCTATTTTCTAATAAGATTTATTATTAAATTATTTTATTTAACAATAGTTTTTACTATATTTTGCAGGGTTGCTCATTGCCGCAAATCCTTGTTTTTCAATAAAGGTTTATTCTAGTAATTAAAATTGTTGCAATCTTGCTACAAATTTAAAAAATATAAAAACTCTCATTTTACTTTAATGTTTTGATAATATCATATTTTTGAAAATAAAATTATATAATAATAAAACAAAAGGAGATGATTACTCATGAAACAGATAAACGGAAAAAGAGCAGTTCTCGAAAACGGAGTTTTAAGAAAAGAAGTCAAATTTGGATTTTCAAAGGCAGCCTTTTTTTTAGGATTTATATATCCCTTAATTAAAGGGGATTATATGATTGCTGGAATTGCCTTCATTATAATTGGTACGGCTGGGCTGATATTTTTCCCATTGACATTTGTTCTGTCAGCGCTATTTGGTCTTAAATATAATGAAATGCATGTCAAAAAACTTATTAAACAAGGATGGTATCCGTTTACACAAGAAGATGCACAAGTTTTGAAAATGAATGGAATTTTATTTAATGATACAAATAATTCTTTTAGAAGTAATGGAGAAAGAGTAATGAAAGAAGCTGAAAATCTGGAAACAAAGCAATTAGGAAAAACTGAAGCTATCGAATTTAAGGAAACTAAGAATAATGGTGATTTTCGTGATATGAATAACAATAGTATTGACAATGTAAATACTAACACTTCTTATAATAATCCTGAAATAAATTATAAAAACCGCACAACTCAGAAATTTGTGGCAAGATTAATCGGTGGCGGACTTGTTTCGCTTGTTTTAGGAGTTTTCACGGCAAATATTGTTTTAATTCTTTTAGGAGCTGGACTGACAG
>CAUQGN010000008.1:0-91500 GCA_963517565.1 uncultured Leptotrichia sp.
CAAAAAAAGTTAGTGAATATCATTTAATGTGGTTTAATATCTGGCGTACTTCACAAGAAAGTTATAAATATCTTACTTATAAAATAAATAAAATTGAACTAACAAATCAGAAAAATGGAAGCGGAAGGGACATAAAGCTGGCTTATGTAAATGTGTCACTAAAATATCCCGATTTAAACTATACAATGTCTAAATTTTATAAAAACAAAGACTTTAATTCGTTAGTTAAAGGAAAAAGCAGGCTGACACAAATGGAAATAATAGAAAAAGAAGTGTCTTCCTTTTTAAAAAGTGAATTAAAGAAAAATGATATAAAATATATCGAAAAGGAAATGACTGTAAAATTTGAGTACTTCTATCCGCTTAAAAAATGGAAAATTCCTTATGATGAGAATATAGAGTTTATAAATATTCTTTCACTTGACAGCTATAAAATAAAAGGAATGGATAAAACCATAGGAGAAATTGTAAGAACGCCGGGAAATGATGATGATAGAAAACTTTTAATCAGTGAAAAAGAGGAAAAAATAAGAAATAAAACAGCAAAAATTGATGATTATAAACTGCTTCTAATGCTTTACTCGCCGGTAAAAAATCCTGATAACATTAACTTTAAAAGAATATCGCAAAAATTAATAGAAAATTTCCCTGATTATCCGGAAGGATACCGTATTATGACAGATTTCCTCTATCATAGTTATCCTGATAATTATTCAGAAATATTAAATTATGCACAAAAAGGAATTGAAACATATAAAAATGTCGATACAAAAAAATATCCGGAATTTATTTATGAAAACAGCAGAAATCATCCATTAAACGAACTGTATACAATTATGATAGATGTTTATTTGAAAAAAGGTGAAAAGGAAAAAGCACTGGATGTGTTCAATAAAAACAAAAAAATTATAAAATATTGGATGCCTCCTGCGAATTACGCACAGCTCATAAAAAAACTGGGAGTAAAATGGTAGAATTTATAAATTTTCACAAATAACTAAAAATTACAGTAATGGGAGTTGATTTATTATGAAAAAAATTATTTTTACATTTTTAATATTAGCAAGTGCCTACAGTTTTGCAGCACAAAAGACGTTAAGAACTGTTGAAAAATGTCGTGTAACTTCAAGAGGTATGACAAAAGATGGCAAAAGATTCGCAAACTGCGTCAGCCTTCAGTCAGGAAAAACATTTAATTTTACAGGACTTGTTGACCAGACTTATTACAAATTTTCAAAAGGAACAATATTTAAAGTATATTTTTATGGAAGCGGAAATAGAAATTTAACTTTGGAAACTTTTGACTATATTGGTAATTAATTTACTAAAAATAATATTTTTTAAATATTTTAAATAAAAAAATTTAAAATGTCATATAGAAGTAAAATAACAAAACATAATCGAGAAATTTTTGAAAAAATATTATTACTGTACCTCCAATCTTGAAAATTAAATTGGAGGTATATTTTTTATTTTCTTCAAGTCTTTTCGTATCCCAATCTTGCGACATTTACGTAAACGTCTTGACAAATTAAAAAATAAAGTATATAATATCTCCGACATAGTAAAACAACTTTAAAATTGGATATAACTTATAATTAAATTGCTTAAATTACAAATTTATTTATTATAATAATCCAATTTTGAAGTGATTTTGATTAGTAAATTTATTACTAAAAAATAAAAATTAATTTGAAAGGAAACAATTAAAATAGTGAACTACAATTTTACAGATTTTTTACAAAAAAGAAACGAAAAACAAATAAGTGAAATGACAAATCAAGAAATTTACTACAAATTACTTGAGTATGTTAAAGAAAGAGCAGATGAAAAAACTGCAAACAAATCTAAAAAGAAAATATATTATATTTCTGCAGAATTTCTAATTGGGAAATTATTGTCAAATAATTTGATTAATCTGGGAATTTATAAGGAAGTAAGGGAAGAGTTGAAGGCTGCAGGAAAAAACTTGAGCCATATTGAGGAAGTAGAAACTGAACCTTCATTAGGAAACGGAGGACTTGGAAGACTTGCTTCGTGCTTTGTTGATTCAATGTCAACTTTAGGAATCAATGGAGAAGGAGTTGGACTTAACTATCACTGCGGACTGTTTAAGCAGGTTTTCAAGAACAATGAGCAAAAAGCTGAGGCAAACTACTGGATAGAAGACCAAAGTTGGCTAAGAGATACAAATATTGGATATGAAGTTAAATTCAAAAACTTCAGTTTACATTCAAAATTAAAAAGAATTGATATTTTAGGGTATGAAAAAGATACAAAAAATTACTTGAATTTATTCGATATTGAAAGCATTGACTACAATTTGATAGAAAATGGAATATCATTCGATGAAGAAAATATTGAAAAAAATCTAACATTATTCCTATATCCTGACGACAGTACAAAAAAAGGGGAATTGTTACGTATTTATCAACAATATTTCATGGTATCAAATGCAGCAAGATTGATTATTGCTGAAGCAACTGAAAAAGGAAGCAACATTCACGATTTAGCAGACTATGCATTTGTTCAAATTAACGATACACACCCAAGTATGGTAATTCCTGAATTAATCCGTATTATGACGGAAGAGCATAATATTTCTTTTGAAGAAGCAACAGAAATTGTAACAAAAATGACAGGATACACAAATCACACAATTTTGGCAGAAGCGTTGGAAAAATGGCCTTTAGACTACTTAGAAGAAGTTGTGCCGAACATTGTTGAAATTATAAAAAAATTGGATAAAGTTATAAAAGCTAAATATTCAGATGAAAAAGTACAAATTATCGATGAGCAAAACAGAGTTCACATGGCAAATATGGATATTCATTTCTCTTCAAGTGTAAATGGAGTTGCTTATCTGCATACTGAAATCTTGAAAAATAGTGAACTTAAAGAATTTTATGAAATTTACCCAAACAAATTTAATAATAAAACAAATGGTATTACATTCAGAAGATGGCTTGAAAGCTGTAACGAAGACTTGGCAGACTACTTGAAAGAATTAATTGGTACAGAATACTTAACAGATGCTGAAAATCTAAAAGAACTTTTAAAATATGTTGATGATAAAAATGTTTATGAAAAATTATCACAAATTAAACACGAAAATAAAATTAAATTGAAAAAATACTTACAACATACACAAGGAATCGTTATTGACGAAAACAGTATCATTGATACTCAAATTAAGAGATTCCACGAATATAAACGTCAACAAATGAACGCTTTGTATGTAATTAAAAAATATTTAGACATTAAAAATGGAAAATTACCAGAAAGAAAGATAACAGTATTATTCGGTGGAAAAGCTGCACCAGCCTACATCATTGCTCAAGACATAATCCACTTAATACTTTGTCTATCAGAAATAATAAACAACGACCCAGAAGTAAACAAATATTTAAATGTTTACCTAGTTGAAAATTACAACGTAGGATTAGCTGAAAAAATTATTCCAGCAACAGATATTTCTGAACAAATCTCGCTTGCTTCAAAAGAAGCCAGTGGAACTGGAAATATGAAATTTATGCTAAATGGAGCATTGACTCTTGGAACAATGGATGGAGCGAATGTGGAAATTCATGATCTTGTAGGCGATGAAAATATCTACATTTTTGGAAAAAATAGTGATTATATAATTAAATTATACGAAACATCAGGTTATGTTTCAAAAGATTACTACAAGCAAGATGGAATAAAAGAAGTGGTTGATTTCATAACTTCAGACAAATTATTAAAAGTAGGAAATAAAGAAAGATTAGAAAGACTTCAAAACGAATTAATAAACAAAGACTGGTTCATGACATTAATCGACTTTGAAGATTACTACAACACAAAAGAAAAAATGTTTAAAGACTACGAAAACAAAGACTTGTGGTACAAAAAAGTAATAAACAACATAGCAAAAGCAGGATTCTTCTCATCAGATAGAACAATCGCACAATATGAAAATGAAATTTGGAAAACTAAAGGAACTAAATAAATTTTATAAAACAGGGATTAATTCTTAACTCCCTGTTTTTTTATTGTTCATGTTAAATTCCGTTTAAATAACGAATTCATTACAAACTTTTCTAATAAAGAATATTAACCTAGCATTTTTAATTAATTCTAAGATATAATTTTCATCTTTTAAATAGAGCCTAGTATATAGTAAAACTAGTTTAAAACAGAACTCAAAAATTATGACTATTTTACTCAAACCCTAAATTATATAATTTCTATCAGTTCAATTTTAAATGGGTTCGAGTATAAAATAAAAAAAGAAAAAAGTCGAATAATTATGAATTAATTATTGAACAACCTCATCACAAAAATTTACTCCTATTTTTTAAAGGAAATTAGTATTAGACATAAAAAAATATTCTAATCATCTACGACTAGAATATTTTTATATTTACTCTTTTTTTAAAACTTTTAATTTTCAAATTTACTAAAAAATCTTTTTATTTTATCTTTAAATGAATGTGCTTTTTTGTAATTTTTCTTATTGTCAAGTGAGCCGTCAAATTCACGTAAGATTTCTTTTTGTTTGTCAGTAAGATTTGTTGGTGTTTCCACTTTTATTTCTACAATTTCATCTCCTCTATTTTCACTTCGGCCATATTTAATTCCTTCATTTCTCAATCTGAATGTCTTTCCATTTTGAGTTCCTTCAGGAATTACTATTTTTTTCTTACCACTAAGTGTAGGAACTTCCACTTCTCCACCTAAAATAGCTGTTGTCATTTTTAAAGGCACTTCACAACGAATATCATACTCACTTATTCTTTCAAAAATATCATGTTTTGCAACAGTTATATACACATATAAGTCTCCGAAGATTCCACCATTTGCTCCAGCATTTCCACCTTCTCTTACAACCAGTCTTTGCCCAGTTTCAACACCTGATGGAAATCTCACTTTTCTTGTATGTATTTCTCTTTCCAGCCCTGTTCCATGGCAAGTATGACATTCTTTTTCAGGAATTTTCCCTGTTCCATGACATTTGTCACATTCCTGTATTCCACTTGTCATACCAAACAATGTTCTCTGCTGTACTCTTACGTGTCCTGAACCATTACATTTATCACATGTTTTCATATTGTGTCCTGGCTCAGCTCCACTTCCATGACAAGTTTTACATTGTCCATCTCTTTTATATTTTAATTCTTTTTCTGTACCAAAAGCTACCTCTTCAAGAGTTAATGTTAAGTTGTATCTCAAATCATCCCCTTGATGAACTCTTGGTCCTTGACTTCGACTTCTTCCACCAAAAAAACTTCCAAAAATATCTCCTAAATCCTCAAAATCAAATCCACCGGCACCTCCGCCAAAGCCTCCAAAGCCTTGTCCACCAAAGCCACCTGCTCCAGTTCCCCCATTTTCAAATGCAGCATGTCCATACTGATCATAAGCTGCCCTTTTTTGTGGGTCACTTAATATTTCATTTGCTTCCTGTACTTCCTTAAATTTGGCTTCAGCTTCAGGATTATCCTTATTTCTGTCAGGATGATATTTTTTTGCCATACTCCTATACGCTTTTTTTATATCCTGTTCCGAAGCGTTTTTAGGTACGCCAAGCACTTCATAATAATCTCTTTTTGCCATTTTCTATCTTTCATCCTTTCCACTTCTGCAAATTTTATTTAATCTTTCGTTATAATAATATCAATTTTTTTAAACTTAAATACTTCCAAGTAGACTTACCAGTCCAAATAGCATAAGCATCTCATTATTTATATTTTCCATACCTCTAAAATATATTAGAAGTCCTGGAGATCTATAAAGTATAAGCACTATCATTAATGTAATTAACAAATATAAAGCCCCTGTTACAGGTTCTTTTCCTTTTCCAACTTCTCTTATTTTATTAAAAATCGAGCTAATTGAAATAAATATGAAAACGCCGTATAAAAATGACTTAAAACTAATATTTAATGGTAGTACGTAAATTAGAATCAGTAACAAAGTTTCTACAATCGCATTTTCAAATCCAGCCTTTAGTGATTTATTAACAAAAAAACAAACTCCTAATACAATTAGAAAATATATAAATATGTATAAGTTTGAAAAGTTAAAATTATAATTATAAAATAACATTCCAAACGATACTGAACCTACAAAAATCGAAAATTTCTTCAAATTATTTTTTAGTATATCTAGCATTTTCACTTCCTTCTATTATACAATTCCATAAAATATCTTCTAAATTGTCAGGAACTTATAATTTTTTAGTTTTATAACTGGTATCCAAAAAATTATAATCATCTAATAATTGGTTTCACAGCTAATTGAATATATTATAACCTAATTTGCCAATAAAACCAATATAAAATTTAAATTTTTGTCTATTTTTTACCTTCAATAATCAATTTTGCAAAAAATTCACAATCTTTTTCCAATTTTAAAATTCCTGTCTTTTCTTCCAATTTTCCGCTTGCATTCTCAAAATCCGAAATTCCATACCAAGGCTCTATACACACATAAGGAGCTTTTGGCTTACTCCAAAATGCAATATAAGGAAATCCTTTATAATCAACGCTAAGTTCCTTAGAATTTTTACTATTTTTTATCGTAACCTTTTCGGATTTCAAATCATCGAATACTATTGCATCATCATCAAACACAGTTTCAGTAATCTGCAATTTATTCTCGTTATTTAAGCAATCAGCTTTTTCATCAAAAACTAACCCATTATCAGTAAGTTTATATTTCTGAGAAGTTTCGTTTTTTTCAAATTCCAAATAATAATCACTCAATTTTATATCATCATTTACATCAAGTGCAAATGCAGGATGTGTTCCAAGTGAAAAATACATATCAGAATCATTCTTATTCACAACATTATACTCAATTTCCAAAGTATTTCCAACAATTGTATAAGTTATAAACAGTTCAAACTCAAACGGATACTTCTCCAAAGTTTCCTTATTTGAAGAAAACCTAAACTTCAATGAATTTTCAGTTTTCTCAACCAGTTCAAAATCCTCAGTCCGAGCAAACCCATGCCGTGTAGAAATTTTATATTCTTTTCCGTTGTAACTATAAGCCCCATTTTTTATACTTCCAACAAATGGAAACAGCACAGGCGAGCTGGCAGCCCAAAACTCAGGCTTTCTATCCCACATAAACTCTTCTCCATCCACTTTATAACTTCGTAATTCCGCTCCTCTATCCGCAACTGAAATTTCAACATTTCCGTATTTTAGAGTGTTTATTGTACTTTCCATCTTTAACACATCCTTTTTTAAAGATTTTTATTTATTTTGATTTTATTATTGTACCAAATTTATTTTTCAATCTTATTATCTCAATTTCAAATTTATTTTTTATTCAATTTCTACTTGAGAAAAAATAATGTCTACAACTTTTTCTAAAATGTCCTCTGGCAATTTTTCAATAATTTTATAACTTCTTGTAGTAATATCCAAAGACTTAAGGTGTTCACATAAAATTATACCCGTAGTAGCAGTCCGATTGTCTAATTTTATATGAAGCGGAAATTTATCTATTGAATTTGTAATTGGACAAACTAAGACTAAATTTGTTACCTTATTGAAAGTATCATTGCTTACTATAACCGCAGGACGATATCCAGCTTGTTCATGTCCTACCTGCGGATTAAAATTTATCTTTATTATATCCCCTTGTTTTACCATACCTCTTTACCTACTGGTTCTCCCCAATCTATTTCCTGTTTTTCATAATCCTCATTATAATTTGCAAATAATTCTTTTATTGTCTTTCTTTTTTCTTTTTTTATTTTTTTTAATTTAAGACAATCATCTCCCTCTTCTATCAAAATAGTGTCATTTACCTTTAAATCAAGTATTTCCAATATTTTTTTAGGAAGTCTTATTCCCTGACTGTTTCCCCATTTTTGTATTTTTAAAACCTCTGACATAATAATCTCTCTTTCTATTAAGTATATACATAGTATATACTTTTTTTATAAAAAAATCAATTATTTTTTACAAAAGAAGGAGAACTAATTCCCCTTCTCAATCCTATCTTTCACTTTAACTTTCTATTTCTTAATTAATCCACAACTTCCGCATCTTCTACATCATTAGCACCAGAGTTATTATTTTCTCCAGCTGTTTCTCCGCCTTGTGCTGCTTGTTGTGCTTGAGCTGCTTCTTGGTACATTCTTGTTGCGAAACCTTGAGAAACTTTTGATAATTCTTCAATTGATTTTCTGATTGCTTCTACATCATCGCCATCTTTTACTTTTTTCAATTCTTCGATTGCTTTTTCGATGTCTTCTTTTTCAGTTCCTTGAAGTTTATCTTCATTTTCTTTTATAGTTTTTTCTGTTGCGATTACTAATTGATCAGCTTGGTTTCTTGCTTCTACTAATTCTTGGAATTTCTTATCTTCAGCTTCGTGTGCTTCGGCATCTTTTTTCATTTTTTCGATGTCTTCTTTAGATAAGTTAGAACTTCCAGAAATTGTTACTGTGTTTTCTTTTCCAGTTCCTAAGTCTTTTGCAGAAACGTGTACAATTCCGTTTGCGTCAATGTCGAATGTTACTTCGATTTGAGGCACTCCTCTTGGTGCAGGTGGAATATCGTTTAAGTTAAATTCTCCTAATTTATGGTTGTCAGCCGCTCTTGCTCTTTCCCCTTGTAGTACAACTATTGATACTGCTGGCTGATTATCTGCCGCTGTTGAGAACACTTGCGATTTTTTAACAGGAACTGTAGTATTTCTTTCGATAATTTTAGTAAATACTCCTCCCATTGTTTCAATTCCTAATGATAATGGAGTTACGTCTAATAATAATACGTCTTTAACGTCTCCCATCAATACTCCACCTTGAATTGCCGCTCCTGCTGCAACTACTTCATCAGGATTGATTGATTTGTTAGGTTCTTTTCCTAAGAAAGATTTTACCCATTCTTGAACCGCTGGAATTCTTGTAGAACCTCCAACTAATAATACTTCATCAATATCGCTAGGACTTAAATCAGCATCTTCCAATGCTTGTTTTACTGGTCCTTTAGTTGCTTCAACCAAGTCTTTTGTCAATTCATCAAATGCCGCACGAGTCAATTTTTTCTCCAAATGTTTAGGCCCTGTTGCGTCCATTGTAATAAATGGTAATGAAATTTGTGTTTCTAGTGTAGTTGATAATTTTTTCTTAGCATCTTCTGCTGCGTCTTTCAATCTTTGAATTGCCATTTTATCATTTCTCAAGTCAATTCCAGTTTCTTTTTTAAATTCATCAGCTAACCAGTCAATAATTTTTTGGTCAAAATTATCTCCACCTAAGTGGTTATTTCCAGAAGTTGAAATAACTTCCACAACTCCATCTCCAATTTCAAGCACAGATACGTCAAATGTACCTCCACCCAAGTCAAATACTAATACTTTTTCTTCTTTTTTCTTATCTAATCCATAAGACAATGCAGCCGCTGTTGGCTCATTTATAATTCTTTGAACTTTAAGTCCTGCAATTTCTCCTGCATCTTTTGTTGCTTGTCTTTGTGCATCTGTAAAGTATGCAGGCACTGTAATTACAGCTTCTGTTACTGTTTCTCCCAAATATGCCTCAGCATCTTTTTTCAATTTTTTCAAAATCATTGCTGAAATTTCTTGCGGTGTATATTCTTTTCCAAAAATATTTTCTTTATGGTCTGACCCCATGTGAGTTTTAATCGAAATTACAGTTGAATCAGGATTTGTAATAGCCTGTCTTTTTGCAATTTCCCCTACAATAATTTCTCCATTATCTTTAATGTTTACTACTGAAGGTGTAGTTCTTCCTCCATCACTATTTGGTATTATAGCAAAGTTTCCACCTTCCATAACTGCCACGCAGCTGTTTGTTGTCCCTAAATCTATTCCTATTATTTTACTCATATCTATCATTCTCCTTTATTATCAATTTTTTATAAATTTAATTTATTTGTTTATTTCTTTCAATTTTTATTGTTTCTTATTAACCGTAACCATCGCTGGCCTTACAACCTTCCCTTTCATTTTGTACCCTTTTTGGAAAACTTGCACAACCACGTTATCGTCCAGTTCTTCTTTGTTTTCAGTAATCATTGCTTTATGTTCGTAAGAATCGTACTCTTTTCCAGCCGCTTCAATTTCTTCTACGCCTTCTTCTGTCAACAGATTTTTTAGATTATTCAAAATCATATTAACTCCTTCGATTAATGAATCAAAGTTTTGACTTTCCTTCGATGCGTCAACCGCTCTTTCCAGATTATCTATATTGTCAAGCAATTTTACGATAATTTCTTCAGAAGCGTATTTTCTCATTTCAGCAACTTCGTTTTCTTTTCTTTTTGTGAAGTTTTGAAATTCAGCCAACTTTCTTGTATATGAATTTTTCCATTCTTCAAGTTCGGCTTCTAATTTCTTTACTTTATCATCACAATTATCAGAAGTTTCTTCTGCACTTTTTTCAGCTTCTTGATTTTCTGCATTTTTATTTTGCTCTTCAACCGCTTCATTCTGCACAGCTTCACCTTCCAAATTTTCCTTTTCCAAATCTTTTTCCGCCATTTAAAAAACCCACTCTCCTTCTTATTATTTATTTTTTTGATTTAATAACTGATTTACTTCTTCTGCTACATATTCAACGAGTCCAACCGTCTTTGAATATTCCATTCGTTTTGGTCCAATCACACCGATAATCCCCTTCGCATTATTAAGCGTATAAACCGAAAATACAAATGAGAAATCCTCAAGCCCTGCAATGTTCAAATCTTCTCCGAAAATTACATTCACTTCTCTATCTTTAAATTCCTCCATCTGCAAAAACTGTGCAAACACATTCCGCAAATCATTCGGATTATTAAACAGTTTTATGCGGTTTATAAGGTTCATTACATCAGATGCGTTGTTTTCAATAAGATTCGTTCCACCTTCAAAAAATAATTTTCCTTCATCGGAAATCATATTATCCTGAAAATCACTTTGCATAAATAAATTTGTATTCGTGAAAAAATCTTTTAAGTCAGATAATGTAAAATACTCACTATTTGCAATTTTTTCATTTAAAAAATTATTTATTGCTTCCACTTCATTTTCAG
The DNA here is from genome assembly GCA_963517565.1 of uncultured Leptotrichia sp. Taxonomy (GTDB): domain Bacteria; phylum Fusobacteriota; class Fusobacteriia; order Fusobacteriales; family Leptotrichiaceae; genus Leptotrichia. The sequence continues at coordinate 11,037 of CAUQGN010000008.1, forward strand.
TTACAGGATTTTCCAGAAAGATATTTAAATTTTTTGTAAGGGAAGAATTCATTATAACTACGGCAAGTACAGTCGTTTCATTAATATGTACTAATTTTACCTTTTTTACACCTTCCTGCGTAAACGCCGGCTCCAATACAACCCCGGCATATTGACTAATTTTTGACAATAATCTGGATGTTTCCTCAAATATCGTATCAATTTGATTCATCCTCTTATTGTACGCTTGCATGACTTTCGCCTTTTCTTCCTGAGAAATATCTCTAATTTTCAAAAGCTCATCGACATACAGCTTATATCCTTCACTTGTCGGAATACGTCCAGAAGATGTATGTGTTTTTACAATTAGGCCCTTATCTTCCAAATCTGCCATTGTATTTCGAATAGTGGCCGAAGACACTCCAATGTTGTACTTTTTCTCAAGTGTCCGTGATCCCACACTCTCACCAAATTCCAGATAGTGCTTGATAATAGCCTTTAAAATCAATTGCTCCCTATCATTCATCTCGGCACCTTCCTTTTTATTGTTAGCACTCTCTAGGTAAGGTTGCTAACTATAGATATATAATATTACATTTTTTTAAATTTGTCAACACTTTTTTTAAAAATTTTTTCATTTTTTCAAAAAATTTTTATGATATTGAGATAAATATGATAAATAGCGAGTTTTTCAAGTTTATTTTTTTCAATTTTCTACAATATATTTATTTTATACTAATACTAAACCCCATTTAAATAACGAATTCGTTAAAAACTTTTTTAATAAAGGATATAAACCTAATATTTCAAATAATCAAAATATCTAAAAAATAATAAAAAACTGTACCCTCCATCTTGTTATACAAAATTTCAGATACAGTTCGTATTTTATTTATCTGTTCTTCAATATATAAAATTTACCTTATTATTTATCAAAACACAATAATTATTAGTTTTGTAAATATAAAGTTTAACTTTTTACCAATCTTTCATCAACTCTAAAAAGAAATTTTTAGAAATTTCTTTCGTATCATCAAAACTTGTAACGGCAAAAGAATTGTCATTAATTTTTTTTATAATTTGATTCAATTTAATTTTTTTACTTCCATATTCAAATTTGTTAAAGTATGTATTTTTATTTATTTTAACTAAATTTTCTTTTTTTGCAAATTCTTCAAAATTTTCATTATAAATATGAATTGGTAGTAAAAGGGATTTTCCTAGATAATATCCAGATAATTCAAATGATTTTTTTTTACTCAATGTTTCATTAAGAAGACTATTATCACTATTCTTTAACCATAATCCTTCAGGTATAGAAATTTGTACATCACTATTTCCAATCTCTATCTTTTTTTTATTTTCAGTAAGAAGTAAAATATTTAATTTCTTATTATCACCATAATAATAAGGACTTTCAGGTTCAGGATAAGGTAATAAACCGTCCCCCTGCATTGAACCTATGATTGCAGCTGTTGCAAGACAGGAATTTAAACAGAAAATACTTACCAAAATCAATAATATAAATTTCAACTTTTTCATCTTAATTACCTACTCTTTCTCTTCGTATTTCAATCATTAAACTAATTATTGCTTAATTTTGTATTTTTGATATTTTCTTAAAAGATAATACTCATTTTTTCCTTTTCAGAAATTAGATTCTTTTCTATTTTTTCATCTGCATCTTCCATAAAATCAATAAAGCATTTCTGATTTTGGTACTTTTGATTCAGCATTTTCAATTTATTTTTTGTTTCAGAGCCAAGATGATTGTCTTCTTTCAAAATATTTCGCACATCCTGATTTAGTACAAGCAACTCATTTATCGAAATTCTGCCGCTATATCCGCTGGAGCATTCATCACAGCCTTCTCCCATACATTTCTGGCACTTTTTCCCAACTAGTCTTTGTCCAATTACTCCAATTAATGAATCTAGTATCAAATATTTTGGAATGCCCATATCCACTAGCCTGATTAATGTGGAAACAGCGTCGTTTGTGTGAATTGTCGAAATTACAAGATGTCCTGTTAACGCTGCTCTTACAGCAATTTCAGCCGTAACTTCATCTCTAATTTCTGAAATTACAATAATATCGGGATCATTTCTTAATGTAGCTTTCAAGACTTCAGCAAATGTTACTCCGATACTCTGATTTACCTGTATTTGAATAATTCCGTCAATTTTGCTTTCTACAGGGTCTTCTACCGTTATGATTTTTTTTCTTCCATCATTTAACATATTTATTAAGGATTTTAAGGTTGTGGATTTTCCAGAGCCTGTTGGTCCGCTTACAAGTATCATTCCATACTTTCTAGTTAAAATCTCATTTAGCATTGCTATGCTTTGGTCTGAAAATCCTAGTGTTTCAAGGTTTATGTCTTCCAGATAATTTTCAAGAATACGCAGAACTATGCTTTCTCCGCCAATTGTTGGCATATAGGCGGCTCTTATGTCATATCGTTTATTAATATTTTTTATATTCAATAAAAAAGAAAAGCTGCCATCTTGTGGCTTTCTTTTCTCTGCAACATTCATTCCCGCCAAAATTTTTATTCTGGCAATAATTTCTGTAATATTTTTTTCAAGCATCTTTTTGTTTACGGATTCGTATAATTTCCCACTTTCCATAAGATACCCATCAACTCGGTATTTTATTTCCATGCCTTCCAGCAAGTCAAATTTTATGTGAATATCGCTTGCACGCTCCTTAAATCCTGCCTTTACAATTTCATTTAAATAAGAAACTGTATCTTTTGATAACAAATTATTTTTTTTATTATCAGAAATATCCTTTAATTTTACTTTCTCAGTTATTTTTTCATTCATTGTCCTCAATTTCCCTTCCCGCTTTTATAGTTTTTTATTTTTAGTTATTTCTTTTTTACACTTCCAGTATTAAATTCTTCTAGTACTAATTCTGTCTGTTTTTTCAATGTTTTAAATAATGCCTTTTTAATCAAGTTGTACCATTTTAAAGCGGCACGTTGTGCATCAATCCCCTTTAATGTTTCCTTTAGCTGTAATTTAAAAAAGTCAACTTCTTCATAAGAAAGTTTTACATTTTTAGTTTTTTCCTTTTTGTTTGCCTTTGTTATTTTTACTTCATTTTCCAGATATTTGAAGAAACCAAACACGTTTGGCAGCTGTTTTTCATACTGGCTCATCATTTTTCTCATTTCCTCAATCATTCTTGTTAAATAACTTCTTGACATTTTAGAAAATGTAATATTGACTTTTCTTTTTCCTTTTCCAATTTTTTGTACAAGCTGCTGCATTTTAGCCTGTGATTTTGCATTTATTAAATCCATGTTGCTTACTGTGTTAGGATTTACCATCTTTGCCATAAATTCTCCTTTCTGTTCTTCATTATTTCTTTATTTATTATTCAAAATTTTTCATTATTTCTTCAAATGAAACATTTCCTTCCCTTAACAATGTAAGTTTTCCATTTTCATATTTCACAATTGTCGAAGGCTTTCCAGTTAATTCTGATTTTTCATTTGGAATGACAATGTCTACATTTTTTAACAGTTCTTCGCTTAGATTCTCAATTTCAGTAACAGCACTTTCACCAGAAATATTTGCACTTGTTGTTAATAAAATTCCACCAGAATTTTTTATAATTTCAAGAGCAATCTTATTTTTGGGAATACGAACACCTATTGTTTTCATATTTTTATCAAATTTTTGAGTAAAACTCTCATTTGCAGAAAAAATAACTGTCAATTCTCCAGGCCAGTATTTATCAAGAATTTTAGAAATTTTCTGAATATTTTCTTCAGTTTCATTTATTAATTCACTCAAAATATCTCTGTTACTGATTAGTGCGATTATTTTTTTAGAAAAATCACGTTTTTTTATCTTATATATTTTTTGTACAGCTTTCTCTTTAGGAAGAGAGCCGATTCCATAAACTGTATCTGTTGGAAATACAGCAACTCCTCCATTTTTCAGAATATATACCGCTTTTTTAATTTTAGTCATCATTTCCATCATCAACTGGCAATTCAAATAATCCACTTATTGGATTATTTGTAGCTATTCTTTTTATTATTTCAGCAAACATCTTGCTTGTTGACAAGATTTTCAGTTTATCAAATTTTCTATCTTCTGGCAATTGAATCGTGTCAGTTACTACCACTTCTGTAAAAGCTGAATTTTTTAATCTTTCAATTGCAGGATCAGAAAATACAGCATGAGTCGCACAAGCATAAACTTCCAATGCCCCTTTATCAATTAGAGCCTGTGCCGCATTACAGATTGTTCCAGCCGTATCAATCATATCATCAATCAAAATAGCTTTTTTTCCTTTTATATCCCCAATAATATTCATAACTTCCGAAACATTTGCCTTAGCACGTCTTTTATCAATTATTGCAAGCGGTGTATGCAGCCAGTTTGCAAGTCCTCTTGCTCTTTTTACGCCACCAACATCAGGTGAAACAACAACAGTATCGTCTGGATGAAATCCATATTTTATAAAATGTTTAGCCAAGATTGGCAGAGCTTCCATATGATCTACTGGAATGTCAAAAAATCCTTGAATTTGTCTTGCATGCAAATCCATTGTAATTACTCTCGTTGCTCCCGCTACAGTTAATAAATTGGCAACAAGTTTTGATGTGATTGGCTCACGTGGACTTGCCTTTCTGTCTTGCCTTGCATATCCATAATAAGGAATTACCGCTATAATTTCCTTCGCTGAAGCTCTTTTAATCGCATCAATAAAAACTAAAAGCTCCATAATACTTTCATTTACAGGTTTTGAAGTAGATTGAATAACAAATACTTTACATCCACGTACACTTTCATTCGCTTTTGCAAAAGTTTCTCCATCCGCAAATCTTACAATTTCAGCAGAAGATAAATCCATATCCAAATATTTTACAATCTTCTCTGCTAATGCTTCACTTGACGTTCCTGCAAATATTCTTATTCTGCTCTTGTCTTCCTTGGTTAATGTTATCATTTCATTTCCCTTTCTCTCTATATTTTGAATTTTTATTAAAATATTTTTATTTTTCAGCAAATTATAAAATATTAAATTTACATAATTAAATGATATTTTTATAACATTTTTTGATTTTTTGACATTTCTTTTTTAATTTCTTATTTTTTTTCTTTATTTACTTGTTTTGCTCTTCCAAATGCCAATGCTTCATCTGGAATATCTTTTGTAATAACCGATCCAGCCGCTGTTAAAACTTTGCTTCCTATTTCAACTGGAGCTACAATTATCGAATTGCTTCCAATAAAGGCATTTTTTCCAATTTTTGTCTTATGTTTATTTTTTCCATCATAGTTACAAGTAATTGTCCCTGCACCAATATTTGTGTCTTCCCCAACTTCAGCATCTCCAATATAAGTCAAATGCCCTGTTTTCACACCTTTTTCAAGCGTAGCATTTTTTATTTCCACAAAGTTTCCCACATGCACAGTTTCTTTCAAATGTGCTTTTGGACGTAAATGTGCAAAAGGTCCTACAGTTACCCCTTCCTCAAGAATAGACTGCTCAACAACAGAAGCCTCTATTTTCACATTATCAGCAATTACAGAATTTTCAATTCTTGTATTTTCCAAAATTTCGCAGTTTTTTCCGATTTTTGTATTTCCTTGAATTGTAACATTTGGATAAATTACAGTATCCTGTCCAATCTCAACGTTATCTTCAATATAAGTTGTATCTGGATCAATCAGAATTACACCACTATCCATAAGTTCGGTATTTTTTCTATTTCGTAAAATTTTATCTGCCTGTGCCAGTTGAACCTTTGAATTTACTCCTAAAATCTCATCTTCATCTTCAATTTGGAAACTATCGACATTATGTCCTTCATTTGTTAGGATTTTTATAGCATCAGTCAAATAATATTCACCTTTTGAATTATTGTTATCAATCTTTTCTATCGCATAAAGCAGACTTTCATTTTTGAAAATATATACTCCTGTATTAATTTCATCTATTTTTTTCTCACTTTCGCTTGCTTCCTTTTCTTCAACAATGTTTGAAATCTTATCATTTTTCTTAACAATCCGACCATATCCAAATGGATTTTTAACTTTACATGAAAGTACAATACAGTCAAGATTTTTTTCCTCAAACGTATCCTTTAATTTTTTCAATGTTTCTTCCTTCAAAAGCGGAGTATCTCCACAAGTGATTAATACATTTTCTCCATATTCCTTGATTTTATCCTTTGCAATTAAAATAGCATGTCCTGTTCCAAGCTGTTCTTCTTGTGTAACATAAACAACATTTCCCATTTCAGCTAGAACATCTTGCTTTTTATGTCCTAGAATAAAAATATTTTTATCATTCCCAATATTTTCTAGTACATTGACCACTCTTCTAATCATCGGAACACCGTTCACTTTGTGCAGAACTTTAGACTGTTCAGACTTCATTCTAGTCCCTTTTCCAGCCGCTAAAATTACCGAAATCATTATTTCCTCCTTAAAATTATTAACAATAAAATATTTGTTTTTATTTTACTCAAGCTATAAAAAATCTAGTGTTTAAAAAAATTACTTTACGTTCTAATTATATCAATTTTTTCCGATTTATTCAAATGTTATGAAAAAGTTTTTTATTTGTTAAAATATATTGCAAAAAACTTTAACTTTAAGGAGATGTAACCTTATATATAGCAATAATTTGTTATATAAAAAATATGAATATCTAAATAATTTATATTCAAAGTTTCAATAAATTGAAAATTTTTATCCAATATTTTTAATTGTAATCTTTTATTTTCCAATTTTGTTACTATCCCAACTTTACTGTCTTCAAAATATTCATTGTCAATAAAAACAAATAAATTATTTTCCTGACAAATTTTTAAAATTGAAAGATAATCTAGCTTATTAATATTTTCAAAAAATTTATTTAAGTTTATTTTGTCAATATATTTAACTTTAGTAAATGGCTTAGATATTTCTTCAATAAATTCTTTTCGGATAACTGTTACAAATTTTTCAGTTGTAAAATCGAAAATTTCTTTTAAAACTAAAAACTTTTCATTTTCCATAACGATATTTCCAATATAGGTTTTTCCAGCAAATAATTTAATTTTATGAATCTCAAAATTTTTATTTATTTTTTTCCTGTCAAAAAATTTTATCAAACGGATATAATTTTTAGAAATTATTTCTGTAGAAGTTACATTTAGATTATAATCCAGTATTTCCAAAAGATAGTTTTCTCCAATTTTTTTGGTAATATAGCAAATTTCTGTTGTTTCGTCCTTTAAATGTAAAAAAACTAAAGTTCTGGTCTTTATAATATTTTCTAAAATATCATCAATGGAATTTAAGTTTTTTGTATACAGCCATTCGTAACTGCTTTCCGTTTTATCTAATAAGTTACTTCCTAAATTTTTTATATAATCTGAATCCAAAATAATTCTTTGAATTTTATCAATTTTATAGATTTTCATTCCATCTTCATTATTTTCAGCATCATAAGATTTTAAAAGTAAATAATTCTCCCAGATTTTTATTATATTTCCAACAGAAAATCCATCAGTATCAAATCTGTAAATTCCAATTTTATCTTTACTTTTCAAATTTAATAAAAATTCTTTCATTTTTTCTCCATCAAATAATTTATGTATGTTCAATAATTCTAGTTTTTATTTATTTTTTTCCTCAATTTCAGTATCATTTTCATTATAATTCAAATGAATCCTTAAAGCTTCGAGTGAAATCTGAATTTCTAACAATGAAAATATTAACGAAATTATAAGCGACACTAGACTTATCCCAAAACTTATATATCCAATAAAATTTATTTGGAAAAACAGGAATAACATTGAAACAGCACATAATAATAAGCTAGAAACTCCAAAGTACTGCATCTTTTTAATATAATTTAACCGTTTCTTCAGATTCTTAACCTGATAAAATTCATGCTCGATTTCTCCGCTTGAATCCATCTGTCTGACAATGGCTGTAAGTGCCAAAAATCTGTTAGTATATGCCAGCAAAAGAAGAGATACCGTAGGAAAAAGAACAGCTGGGGTAGTTATTTCCAAAGTCATATTTTTCATCATCCTTTCAATTTTTTATAATATATATTTATTTAACAATTTAAATACTACACTTTATTTTTATTATAATTGAAATTACTAAAAAATGCAAAATAAAAATGCAAGGACTAAAATTTTGCCCTTGCTTAAAAGATTTTATTTTTATTAAAATTAAAATGAATCTGGTGATGACAATACTTTTAAATCTTTATCTATTTCAAATACTAAAGGTTTTCCTGTTGTTAAATTCAATTTTAAAATATCGTCATCTGAAATATTTAGCAAATATTTTATTAAAGCACGCAAACTATTTCCGTGAGCTGCTACAATAACATTTTTCCCTTCCTGCAAACTTTTTGAAATATGTGAGTGCCAGTAAGGCAGAACTCTTTCGATAGTATCTTTAAGGCTTTCTCCAAGTGGCGCTTCAGAATCAGATAAATCTGCATATCTTCTATCTGATTTTGGATAGTATTCGCTTGATTTGTCTATTGCAGGCGGGGCAACATCAAAGCTTCTTCTCCAGATAAGGACTTGCTCGTCTCCATATTTTTTAGCAGTTTCGGCTTTGTTTAATCCTTGTAATGCTCCATAATGACGTTCATTCAATCTCCAAGATTTGTAAACTGGAATGTATAGTTCATCCAATTCTTCCAAAACGTAATTAAGAGTTTTAATAGCTCTTTTCAAATAAGACGTGTAAGCAATGTCAAAAACTAATCCCATTTCCTTTAATGCTTTGCCCCCAGCTTTTGCCTCTTCCACTCCTTTTGAAGTCAAATCTACATCTTTCCATCCAGTAAATTTGTTTTCCAAGTTCCATTCACTTTCTCCATGACGAATTAATACTAATTTCATTGTTTTCCTCCTTTTGGTAAAGTCCTTTTATATTTGAACTAATAAAAAAGCGGCTTTATTTTACTATCGTGTTTCAGTTTCTGCAACTGCTTCTGCAGCAGCTGTGTTTGTAGATAGTTCTTTTTCAGCAATTAAATCTTCAAGATGTTCTTTTGTTGTCATCAATTCTTCAAGGTTCATATTGTCGTAAGTCGCTTCTGAAGATGTTTTTATGTTTATTCCTTGTTTTCTTAAAAAACTGTCAACTTTATTTTGATTTTTTTTGTACAGGTAATAACCTACTGCTACAGTTCCTACTCCGATTGCTGCTCCTACTAAATGTTCCTTTTTAATGTTTCCAAATTTTATCATTTTTATACCTCCAAATTTTTATTTGTTATTATTTTATCATTTATTTATTTTTATTGCAAAGCAATGTATTTGTCATCTGGCTCATTGCCTGCCCTGTTATTGAAAAATATGTGATCTATCAAATCACTCAGATTTTCAATAGAATTATCATTTCTTACATCTACAACATAATGAGATTTTCCATTATCAGCTTTTAAACGATAAATTCTTACTTCCTTGTTGGAAAAGTTATTTAATACAAGATGACGTCCAAAAGTTGTAAACCACATAAGCGCTATCGCTGTAACCGATCTGTTTGCCAGATACGATTTGAGCAAATATAATGCAGGCAATATTTCAATGTCAAAAAAACCTTTACGCTGTGTTTCCCTGTAAGCATGCTCGATAATTGCTGCGGTTGTAAGCCCTGCTGTAAAGTTATTTATGCCTATTTGTAATTTTTCAACTTTACTTTTGCCAAGCCCATACAGGAAAGAAAGTAATATTGCGGCTCCAGAATAAACAGACAGTAAATCTATTGATTTTTCTTCAAAATCTTCAACAAGTTTTACTGAAGTCATGCCATGTTCAACTGATAAGGCAGTCGCAGTTCTGTAAATTACTTCATCTATTGAAATTTCTTCAGGCTCAAATGTAACGAGCAAAGTATTTATAGTCTGATTATACCGTAAAGCTGTATTTTTAGTTTCAACTTTTACTGTTTCAAAAAATTTTTTTGTATTGGCAATATCGTGTGAAATTTTGAATCTGACACGATTCGGTAATTTATGCAGTATTATCAAGGTTAGTTTTTTCATATCTTATTCAAACTCCTTCAAAAACACAAAAATTTTTATTTATTAACATCGTATTTTAATAGTCGCAATGAATTTCCAACTACTAAAATTGTGATAGAGTTATGCAAAATTGAACTGTATATTGCAGGCAGAAGTCCTGTTGCACCTAATACAAGGGCAAAACTATTTATTCCAATTGCCATTGCAAAATTCTGCTTTATTATTTTTACAGTGTTTTTTGCTAAACCAATTACACCTGGTATTAGTAATGGGTCATCCGAAGTTATTGTAACATCAGCAGCTTCCATCGCAATGTCAGTACGTGAACTTCCTAGAGCTATTCCTACATTTGCATAGGAAAGGGCAGGAGCGTCGTTTATTCCGTCACCTATCATAATAACTTTTGAACCAATTGAACGGAATTTTAAAATATCTTTAGCCTTGTCCTCAGGCATCAGTTCAGACTCGTATCTATCCATTGACATTCTTGAAGCGATAGTTTCAGCCTGCTGTCTCAAATCTCCCGTTAACAGTACAATATCATCTATTCCTTGATTTCTTAGCCGATTCATTGCCTTTTTTATATTTTCCCTAGGCGGATCTGAAACACCGATAACACCTATTAAATCATTATTTTTAGCCACGTAAATTACAATTTCTCCACGATTTTGCATTCCCTTCACTATATCACTTGCCACTTCTAGTGAAATATCATTCTCTTCCATGTATTTCAGGCTTCCTACACGAATAATATCCTTATTTACAAAAGTTTCTATCCCTCTTGCAACTTTAATAACGGATTCCTTATGTTTTGGAATTTTTAATCCTCTATTTTTAATTTCATTCAAAATTGCACTTGCTAAAGGATGTGATGAAGTTTCTTCAGCCGCGGCAGCTAGTGCAAGCATTCGGTTGTCTTTCATATTTTTTCCAAAAGTCTTCAGCGTTTGAATTTTAGGTTTTCCTTCGGTAATTGTACCTGTTTTGTCAAATATTACTGTGTCAGATCTTGAAAGTTCTTCCAGATAGTTGCTTCCTTTAATCAAAATTCCATTTTTAGCCGCTGTATTAATTGAAGCTGAAAATGCTGTTGCTGTTGACAGCCTTATTCCGCATGAATAGTCAATTACAAGCATACTAAGGGCTTTTTGCAAGTTTTTCGTTGAAACATAGACAATTCCGGCGAGCAGAAAGTTAAGCGGGATTAACTGTGCAGAAAATGTATCGGCGTAAGATTGAATATCAGCCTTGTTAAAAGCGGCATCTTCCACTAATTTTATAATTCTGGAAGCTGTCCTGTCATCTCCAACCTTCTCAGCTTTTACAGTAATATTTCCACTTTTTAAAAGCGTTCCTGCAAAAACTTCTTCTCCAGCCTTTTTCGTAACAGGCATATATTCCCCAGTAATTGCCGACTGGTCAATTATCGCCTCACCTTTTTCAATCGTTCCATCCACACTTATTTTTTCCCCAGTTTGAACAAGTATAAAATCTCCCTTGCTAATTTCTTCAATTGGAACTTTTTTGGCCGTATTTCCATCATCAGACTGCTTCCATACATAGTTTTCTCCAACACTTAACATGTCTTTAATTACGCCACGTGTCTTTTTCATTGTATAAACAGTCAGAAGCTCTGCAAATTTTTCTAAAATCATAATTGTCAAAGCTGTTCGTTCACTTCCTAAAATAATGCTGCTGACAATAGCTGTAGAACTTAGAGTATCTGCGTTGGGACGCTTATTTTGAATAAGAGAATAAATTCCATTTTTTAAAACAGGCAGGGCTAAAGAAACTGTTGATAAAGTTTTGTAGTTAAATAGCCGCCTGATTCCTGTTAATTTTATCTTTGGATTTGGCAGTAGCAGTAAAAGTACAGCAGCACCAATATTTTTAATAATTTCCTGTGGAGATTCTTCCTGCAGACGTCTTTCAATCACATATTTATTTGATATTTGTTTTTTTTCATTTTTGTATATATCTACTAGATATGTATTTAATGTATTTTGAAGTAAAGATATTAAGTTTTCACCAGTTAATGAGAAATTGTCAAAATAAACAAGAATAGTTCCTGTAATACTTGAAATTTCAACACTTTGGATATAATGAACCTGCATTAGCTGCTTTGTTATCTCTTCCTTATGAATTCCAAGATATTTTAAAGCTCTTGATTTTATTCTGATTCTTCCACGAATTTCGTGTAAAATCTTGCAGTCCAGCAAATAATCTTTATTTAACATAAAAATCCCTTTCTTTTTTCATTTTGGCAATAATTAAAGTTCTTTAATTATGTTATAAAAAGTATCCAAATTATCTTCTATTTCCTTTAAGGATTTATTTTCATATAATTCAGAATGATTAATCATAGTTTTCCAGACTTTGTTCAGCCAGTCTAGTATTTGTTTTTCTGAAATTAATTTTACATCATAGTAAAGCAGAATTTTATTTGTCACATACGAATACTCAATACTTTTTATGCCTTTTTTTGATAAAATAAGTTCTGTAACTCGATAATCATATTTTTTTAATTCTTCTGGAATCTTTGACAAATTTGGGACCGAAAGCCTTAATCTGCCAGGAATACTGTGTACAACCTTTATCTGATTAAACATCAGATATGTAGCCTTAAATAAATTTTCTAACATTATTTTCTTTTCCCTTCTGATAAAAAAATAAAAGCCCACCATAATAAAGTAGTACCTGTAGGCAATTTTGGAATTTCTCTTAATTTTTTAATGCCATAAAAAGCAAAAATTCCTGCAACTAATGTCTTTAAGTCCAGATAACCTCTACTTTTATTGTAAACAGCCATATCAATAGATTCAAATGCCTGTTTTAACAATTTTTTTACTTTTCCAGGCTTATTTTTTAAGGCTTCTTCTTCCAGATGGAGCAATTTTAGAACGATTAAATACAAAAACGAACTCTCAATAATTTTTTCATCAAAATAAATTAAGATGCTTCCAATAATGGAATTAACGCTTACTGAGTGTATTCCCGATAATTGACGCATATTATTTAAAAATTCCTGTTCTAACTCCTCATTCTCTTTTAATGCATCTGTTTGAAGTCTCAACCGTCCATTCTGGTAATGTTTTACTTGAATAACGCCATAAAAATTTTGTAACATAATTGACTCCTTAAATATTTTTATAAATCATTATATACCTTTTTATTTTAAATTTCAAGGATTTAATTAAATAAAATAAAACTGACTTTAAAACAATTTTATCAAAAAAATAAGGGCATTTCTAACACCCTTATCCTAAAAAATTATTAAATTTAAAATTCATATTCCCCATTCCACGTAATAAACAATTTAACAAGTTCTTCCGATACCTTTCTGTTTCTTTTGTCAATATCTTCAAAAGTCCAGTCGGTCTTATCAGCTGGGATTAATTCACGTACATATTTAATTTTAGATTTTTCATAATTTTCCTTTTTCTTGTCAAAAAAGTTTTCTGAAGCTTTAATTGATAATCTCTTCTCAAAAGGAATCTTGTTTCCAATATAATTTATATATTCTTTAACCTGTTTATTTTCAGTGCTTTCTGAAAAACGGTTACTCCATTTTTGTGGCAAAATATATTCAATTTCCCATTTTTCAGGCAGTAATTCATCCTGATTGTTATACACAACCATTTTTAAAATCATACGCACAAGATTTTTGTTTGGTGTCTTGACTTTTTCCTGCAATATAGAAATTGGGATATTCTTAAATGCAATCTTTGGAGAAACATTATCAACAATATCAACATTAAGTTTAAGAATGTCAGCTTTTACAGCAGCAACACTAGGAGTTACAAGATAATTTGCTGTCAATTCCAAAAATAACTTTCTTAAAAATTTCAGGAAATAAATTTCAAAATTTTCTTTTTCACCATGTGACAAATAATAGACAACAACAGGATATTTCCAAGATTCATTTGGATAAGCTGATAAAGTATCCAAAATCTTTATAATCTGTATATTTTCTGTCCAAGGCTTGTCATCAATTGATTCGTGCCTATTCATCACAACCCATAAATCAAGAATCTGATCCAGATGCTTCAAAAGATTTGATTTATAAAGTCTTGTAAATCCGCCTTTTGAATAAAAACGCCTAAGTCCAAGTGTAGTAGTTGCCACATCTTTTTCTACTGCCCTTAAATAGAACATATAGTAATAAAATAGCTGTTTTATATTTTCTTTTGCATAAATTGCACGTTCGCTTAGGTTTTTCCATTGTTTTATAAACATTTTCTTGTATTCTTTTTTTATTCGGTTATACATTTTTGCCTTAAAAATATCAGCTTCAGAAAGTGGTAATCCTCTGTCATTCAAAGTAGAAAATACACTTAATGCGTCATCTTGCGAATCTGTCTTTATTGGAAAGACAACCGCTCTATTTAAAGTATAATAAATAAATTCAAGCATTAACGTAGGGCTTAGTTCACAAAGTTTATCAAATAATTTTTGAAATAAAATATAATTTTTTGAATAATTGTCAGTAGCCTTGGAATCTGCAACTCCTGTTTCCAAAATATTCTGTAAAATTTTATTTCCTTCATTATCTATAACTCGTGAATTAATAAGTATGCTTTTGTAGTCAACTTCTCCAGTTAATTTCTCCTGCTTCCAGAGTGCAGGCTGAATCTGTCTTATAAAATTTTCCTGCTCGACAGTTTTTTCTTCATAAGAAGCTAATTTTGTATATATTGCACGCAAAAGAAGAAATAACGATGTGATTCTCTGCTGCCCATCAATTATTTCCTGTTCCCCATCCTCATTTTCATAAGAAACTATGCTCCCTAAAAAATATGTTCCTTCAACTTCATTATTTCTTTTTGACTCATTTTCTGTAAATTCTAATAAATCATAAAACAACGTCTTAGTTTCATTTTCAGTCCAGGAATACGGTCTCTGATATTCAGGTATTAAAAACGTCTGATCTTTTCCGCTTTCCAGCAACTGCTTTATGCTTTGCTTATTAACTTGTATTGTTGCAACCATAACGCCTCCTACAGTTCTTTTTATAAATTATACACTATTTTCTGGGTATTTTTCAACAAAAAAAATTTAATAGAAAATTACCATTATAATCTGTTCTTTATTTTATAGTAATTTAATGATAAAAAAATATAAACAAATATTTTGATAATCAAAATAAAAATATCCAATTGTAAAAAGTACAAAAACATTATATAATTAAATAACAATGGTTATATATCTGTATTTTTTATAAAAAACTAATAAAGGAGATTTTATGTTTGAAAAATTTCGACTGAAAAATTTATCAAAAGTTGTACAGTCTGCTATTTCAAATCTTTCGGAACAAATTACAAAAAAGAATTATTTTGATACTTTTTCTAAAATAAATTTTTTAAATATTGAAAATGTTGCCTTATTATATAAAAAAAATAAAAATATTGTTATAAGCAAGAGTGACAGTTTTTTAAAATCTTTAGATAAATACATTTCAAATTCGGGCATAGATTTATCTTTTTTAGAAAATGTAGATTTAAAAAAACTTGTTGAAAACTTTGAACGGCTTTGTTCCAATGGATATAAAAATTTCATTGAAAATGACATTCGAGACGAAATAATCGAAAGAATAAAAAAAATATTACAGATTTTACCAAAACTATATTTGTTTTTCTATATTATTTTAAACTATACTTCGGTAAGCGAAAATATAAAGATTAGCAGAGCCCCACCGTATAATTTTTACAAATTATCATAAATAATTGTTTATAAAAATTATAAAATCGGAGGAAATCAAAGTGAATGAAATAACAGAAAATAAAAAAATTGAATTAAAAGGAATAAAAATAGGAAAGTATTTTATTGAAAAACCCATAGTCCAGGGTGGAATGGGGGTTGGAATCAGCTGGGACCAGCTTGCTGGAAATGTTGCAAAAAATGGATGTCTTGGAACAATAAGCGCCATCTGTACTGGATACTACCAAAATATGAGATTTGTAAAAAAGGCTGTAAATGGACGTCCTCTTGGAACAGAGAACGCCTACAACCGTGAAGCGCTTTTTGAAATCTTTAAAAATGCAAGAAAAATTTGTGGTGACAGACCGCTTGCATGCAACATTCTTCATGCAATAAATGATTACGAAAGAGTTGTACAGGATGCTCTTGATGCAGGAGCAAATATCATTGTTACTGGGGCTGGACTTCCTTTGGAGCTCCCAAGGCTTGTAAAAGATTTCCCAGATGTAGAAATCGTTCCAATAGTCTCATCTGCCAGAGCATTAAAAATAATCTGCAAAAAATGGAAAGCTGCTGGTAAAATGCCGGGAGCAGTAATTGTAGAAGGTCCAAAAAGTGGAGGGCACCAAGGTGCAAAATATGAAGAATTATTCGCACCTGAACATCAGCTGGAAGCAATCTTGCCGCCTATAAAGGAAGAACGTGACAAATGGGGAGATTTTCCAATCATTGCAGCAGGAGGAATATGGGATAATAATGATATAAAAAATATTATGGCACTTGGAGCAGATGCTGTTCAAATGGGAACAAGATTTATCGGTACTTACGAATGTGATGCAAGCGATGTACTAAAACAGGTACTTCTTAATGCAAAAGAGGAAGATATTGTAATTGTCAGCTCTCCAGTAGGTTACCCAGGACGTGCAATAAAAACAAACTTAATAGATACATTGGAACCTAATACAAAAAAAATCAAATGTATAAGCAACTGCGTATTCCCATGCGAGCGTGGAAAAGGTGCAAATAGAGTAGGATACTGTATTGCAGACAGCTTAGGAGATGCTTATCTTGGAAGACTTCAAAGCGGATTATTCTTTTCTGGAGCAAACGGATGGAGATTAAAGGAAATTGTACACGTAAAAGATTTGATAGATGAACTTATGACAGAAATTAATTAGGTTATATAGATAATCACAGGAACGAGGGGCATAAACCCCTTGTTTTCTAATTAATCATTTATTTTTTATCAAAATTTATAACTTTTTTAAAATTAATTTTTAGTTTTTCAGCAAAAGTCAAATTTTTTATATTTTTAGTAATAAAGTAAAAGTTGGTTTTTACTAAAGAATTAAAATTAAAAATTGGAGAGAAAAAATGGTTAGAAGAATAAGTTTAAAACGAATAGCGAATATTCTTTTAAATAAGAATATCGAGGAAAATGAAGAAAAAACTAAAAATAAAAATTGGCAATTAATGAAACCAATGACAAAAAAGACCGAACTAAAGGAACTAAAAGATTCCAGTCTTTTTTATATCCCACTTTCCCAGCATATAGGAAGCCCCTCTATCCCAATAGTAGAAATTGGAGATTATGTAAAAAAATATGAAAAAATTGGAGAAGTTTCAGGTAATATTTCAGCTAATATTCACTCCCCAATTTCTGGAGATGTGGTTGATATTGTAGAACATTTCATAGCAAACGGAAATAAAGTAAAAACGATTATTATTGCAAATGATTTTCAAAATAAGGAAGATAAGCTCATAAAAAGAGAACTTCGGGATTTAAGAATAACAAAAAAAGATGAAATTTTTAAAATAATAAAAGAAGCTGGAATAGTAGGGCTGAGAGGAGCACAATTTCCTACCCATATAAAATATGACATAACATTTAGGAAAGTAGAGACTCTTATAATAAACGGCGCTGAATGTGAACCATACTTAACTTCTGATTATTCAACTATGAAAAACTATGCAAAAGAAATTTTTCGTGGATTAAAAGTTATACATAAATTATTAAATCCAAAAGAAATCGTCCTTGGAATAGAAGAAGAAAATAGTGATTTAACTGATATATTTGATAAAGTTCAAAAAGAAGAGGAATTTGAAATAAAAATAAAATTACTTCCTACAATTTATCCGCAAGGAAGTGAATTACAACTAATAAATACTGTTACAGGAAAAAAACTGAAAAAAGGGGAACTGCCTCTTGAAAAAGGTGTTATCGTAAGTAATGTTAGCACAGTTAAAGCAATCTACGATGCATTTTTTGAAGGGAAACCACTTGTTGAAAGAATTGTTACAATTTCTGGAGAAGAAGCTAAAAACATTGGAAATTATAAAATAAAATTTGGAACTCCTCTTTATCATATCGTAAAGGAACTAGGAATACCTAATGAAGATAAAGTAATTTTTGGCGGACCAATGATGGGAACAGAAGTTTTTGATTCTAGAGTGCCAGTAATAAAGGGAACTTCTGGAATACTATTTTTGAGCAATGAAGAAATAGAACGTAAAAACTGTATTGAATGCGGATATTGTGTTGAAGCCTGTCCAATGAATCTTATGCCTTTTGAATTTGCAGATTATTATGAAAAAGGGAAATATGAAAAAATGGTAAAAGCTAATATTCAGAACTGTATTGAATGCGGAGCCTGTGAATTTGTCTGTCCATCACGAGTCCCTTTAATGGAAAGTATAAAAACTGGAAAGTTAATTTTATCAGAAATGGAGGAAAAAAAATAATGAGAAATGAAAAATCATTATTGGAAGAGATATTAGATAGAAAAAAAGGTATTAAAAATGGACTTTTGGATAGTGATGAAGATATTTCCCGTTCTAAAAACCAGCAATTTTCAGAAGCAAAAAAAATTAATTCATCCCAAAACAGCAATTCTAGAAATTTACAATTAAAAAATAGGAATAACGAAAAAATAATAAAACTAGAAAAGACTCGAGATGAAAATATAAGAAACGAAACAAAAACTAGAAAAAAACAACTAGAAAATATAGATACGGATAACTTGAATCCTGTCATAAAAACCGATGAAAAAAAACTTCATTCAATAGAAAAAAAACAAGTTATAAATGAAAAAACATTTAACAAAGACAATGGAAATGATAATAATAAAAAGAAAACTGAAAAAAATAAAAGAAACAAAATAATAACAAATTTTTTCAAAAAAAGAAAATTAAAAAAAATATCTTTTAATCCATATATTAGAACTGAAATTGATATAAAAAATATTATGAAAGATGTGATTATATCTTTATTTCCAGCTATTATTGCAGCAGTCTTAGTTTATGGAATAAACGCACTTTTACTAATAGCAACTTCTATTTTATCAGCTGTAATAACTGAGAAACTGTTCTCAAAAATATTTTTAAACGATACTAATTCCATACACGATTTATCTGCAATTATAACTGGTATTTTAATGGCTATGACTCTAGCGCCGTTAACTCCCCTGCCTGTAGTTATCTTTGGAGCATCTATGGCTGTAATATTTGGAAAATTAATGTATGGAGGAATTGGAAAAAATATCCTCAATCCAGCAGTAGTAGGCCGTGAATTTATGACTGTATTCTTTTCATCTGCAATGTCTTCAGGAGCAATCTGGTTCAGTAAAGAAGCTTTAGGGCTGACAAAAATTAATTTTTTCGTAAAGTTTTCTAATACTCCTCTTACACGTTATTTAGATGAACTTCTATTAATTCCTTCAGGATCATTAGGTTCATATTCTGCTTTTGCCTTGATTCTAGGCGGACTGTACTTACTGCTAAAGAATCGGATTTCATGGCATATTCCTGTAAGCCTGTTTGCTACATTCTTTCTTATAACAACATTATTAAAAGTAGACACCTCTGTTTCAATCGGAGGATTATTATTAACAGGAATTTTTATGGCAACCGATATGCCGACAAGCCCGTCCTTTGCAGGAGGAAAAATATATTACGGAATAATGATTGGGCTTGTAATAGTCCTATTATCATTGCTTGGAATAAAAAATGAAACACTATCATATGTTCTGATAATATTGAATCCTTTTACAAAATTTATAAATAAAGTTTTCCGTCCAGTTGTATTTGGTTACAATGTAAAAGAAGAAATATTAAAGCAATCTGGAAAAATGATTTTACTTACTATCGGGATTTTCACTTTTGCAGTTATCTTTGTAGAATCTCATAAATTTGGTGTTATTCCGTATTTAGTGTATTTTTATATTTTGATACTTACAATAAAGCTCATTACAACTAAAAAAAGAATAAATTATTAAAGGGGCTAAAAAGCCCCTTTTTACATACTTATTTTTTTATCAATGTTACACTAACTTCAGAATCTTCCAAAGCACTTCCATTTATAAAGTTTACTCCGTCAAAATGTAAAATATCTCCTGGTACTAAAACATGTTTTTCAGTTTCATTCAAGTACATTTCCATTTTTCCTTTTAGAACGGTAAAAATAATTTCCTCATCTTCATGATTGTGTTTAGCAATTTTTTCATCTTTTTTCAAAATTTTCTTTACCAATTTAAAATTTCCTTTGTTAAATAGCAATCCTGCTTCATTTTTTACATTTCCAAACATCTTTTTTCTCCTTAATATTTATTTTTATTTTGTTTTTTTAGCTTTATATAAATCTTCCAGTAATTCATCATTATTTTTATATTTTTTTATAAGTTCTATCAGATTTTTCATTCCTTCAACTTCTGACATTTCATTCAGTTCTCTTCTTAATTTCCAAATTTTTTCCAAATTTTCTCTTGGAATAAGAAGCTCTTCACGTCTTGTCCCACTTTTTAATACATCAATCGCAGGGAATATTCTTAACTGTTCCAATGTTCTGCTTAAAATGATTTCCATATTTCCTGTACCTTTAAATTCTTCAAAAATTACTTCGTCCATTCTACTTCCAGTTTCAACAAGAGCTGTTGCAATAATTGTAAGGCTTCCACCATTTTTTATATTTCTTGCGGCACCTAAAAATCTTTTTGGATAATAAAGCGCATTTGGGTCAATTCCTCCCGAAATTAATTTCCCGCTTGACGGAATAGTAATGTTATACGAACGTGCAAGCCTTGTTAGACTATCCATAAGAATTAAAATATCCTTCCCACGTTCTACTTGCCTTTTTGCCATCTGCAACACATTTTCAGTAACTTCTGTATGTACCCTTGGATCTTCATCAAAAGTTGCTGAATATACTTCCGCATCTTTTACATTTTCCTTGATATCGGTAACTTCCTCAGGACGTTCATCAATTAACAGTATCCACACATCAATTTCAGGATTGTATTTTATAATGTCATTTGCAAGCGTTGAAAGCAATACCGTTTTCCCAGCTTTTGGAGGCGCGACTATAAGACCTCTCTGTCCTTTTCCAATTGGTGAAATCAAGTCAATAATTCTTGAAGAAATTTCCCCGCCTCCTAAGTTTAGCTTTTCATCTGGATAAGATGGCACTAAATCGTCAAAATATGGGCGTTCTAGTGATTTTTCAGGCAAGTCTCCATTTACAAGCAATACTTTCAAAATCCCATAATTTTTTTCTGTTCCAATCGGAATTCTCAATTCTCCAAATACAATATCTTCATTTCTTAAGAAAAATCTTTTTATTTGTGAAATTGACACATAAACATCAGGCCCAATCGAAGTATTTCGCAAAAACCCATAATTTCCCTCGCCAATTACATCCAACTTACCAAATCCGTAAGTTTTTCCTCTTTCCTTCCCTTTTTCAATCAGAATCGCATTTATAAGTTCAAGTTTTGACATTCCTGAAAAACTTTCTATTTTATATTCCTTTGCCATTTTCTTTAGTTTAGTTACATTTTGAGAAAGGATTTCTCTTATCATTTCTTCTTCAGAATCTGAATTTTCAGAAACATTTTTCTTATCTAATTCCACTTGCTCATCTAATATTCTTTCCGATTCTATTTCATTATCTTTTTTCGTCATTTATTCCTCCACCAACTCTCCATATAATGTCCATGTTTTCGCATCATAAATTTTTGTATTTACAAATTGCCCTTTTAAATCTTTTCTATCACTTTTAAATAAAACTATTTTATGCGTAGAACTTCTTCCTACCAGCATTTCAGGATTTTTTCTGCTTGGTCCTTCAACAAGTACTTTTATAATTTTCCCTAAATATTTTTGGCTTTCTTCCTTTGCTTTCATATTCTGTAATCTCATAAGCTGCTGTAATCTCTCATTTTTTACCTGCTCATCAACCTGTTCTCCCATCGTAGCTGCAGGAGTTCCAGTTCTTTTAGAATACATAAACATAAACGCATTTTCAAATCCAACTTCATTCACAACATCCATTGTATCCTGAAAATCTTCATCTGTCTCTCCTGGAAATCCAACAATAATATCCGTAGTAAGCCCAATATCAGGTATTTTTTCTTTAATTTTCTTAGCAAGTGCTATAAACTCTTCCTTTGTATATCCTCTATTCATTGAATCCAAAATTTTTGTAGAACCTGACTGTAGTGGTAAATGCAGCATTCTCGCTATTTTAGGATTTCTTGCAATTGTGTCGATTACTTCATCACTAAAATCCTTCGGATGCGGTGACACATATTTTATCCAGAAATCTCCTTCTACATTCGCGCTTTGCTCCAACAACTCTGCAAAATTATCTTCTCCATTTGCAAAATCACTTCCATATGAATTTACATTCTGTCCTAAAAATAATATTTCCCTGTATCCTTTTTTTGTATATTGCTCAACATCCCTGACAACTTCGTTAAGAGGTACAGAACGCTCCATTCCACGTACATAAGGAACTATGCAAAATGTACAATAATTATTGCATCCATAAGTTATTGAAATAGAAGCAACAATATCATCTCCAAAATCTGCATCTACCCTTGTTGGCAATTCGTCCTCATCATCCACCATAACAATATGTGTTTCTTCTCCCGCTTCGATTCTTTCCAAAATATCAGAAATTCTTCCAATATTCTGATTTCCAAGCACCAAATCGACATAAGGGGTCTTTTTAATAAATTCATCTCTTACCTCTTGAGCAAGACATCCTGTAACACCAATAATCATTTTCCCATCTTTTTCTTCCTTTATTCTCTTCAAATCTCCAAGTTTTCCATATACTTTAACAGCTGCACCTTCTCTTACTGTACAAGTATTTAAAAATACCAAATCCGTATTTTCAATATCTTCCGTCATGCTATACCCCATTGTTTGAAGCATCTGCTTCATTTTCGCACTTTCATTTACATTCATTTGACAACCGTATGTTATTATAGTTGCTCTTTTTTCCACTATTTTCCCTCCAAATTTTTGTTCTATTTTTTAAAATTTTTGATTTTTCCTGAACAGTTTTTGAATTGCCTAAATTGATAATTTTTTATCGCTTAAATAATCCTCATTATCCAAGTATAAATCTTTATTTTTTAAGTTCATTCTCTCTCATCATAATGGTATCATTTTTATTTTGGAATTTCAAGAATTTTTTATTCTTTTTTTTAATCTCCTATTATTCTATAACTTAAATTTTACTCTCAGATTATTTTCACTAATAATTTTTATTTTAAGATATTTTAAGCAAAAGACAAAATTTATTTTTAATATAAATTTCTTAATTTATAGAGGCATCATTAATTCAAGCATCTTTTATTATTTAATAATAATATATATGAGAAAAATAACAAGCAAGGTTCATTATAATGCCCTTATGTTAAAATAATCTAATACAAAAATAAAAAACACTCTAGGAGTGTAGAGTGCAATTTATTATGAAAAAATTTAATTATATTATTGGTGCCCGAGGCCGGAGTCGAACCGGCACGATATAAAATCGACGGATTTTGAGTCCGTTGCGTCTACCAATTTCACCACTCGGGCATAAATTTTAAATTACCTAATTAGTATAATATATTTTTTAAATTTTGTCAACTTCTTTTAAAAATTTTTTTTGATTTTCTGACAGCACTTCTTTGTATTATTTTCTATAAAAATAGTGGAAAAAAGGAAAAATAATAACGAAATGAATTTCTTAATTTTACTAAATTGAAAAGGCTTTTATTTGTTCCGCTACAATTATTTCACAATTGAAAACAAGAGTTTTAGAATTGATTAAATAAAAGCCATTATTTATCTATAAATTCAGGATTTTAAGAAATGGATAATCCTTCAAAAATATTTTATCCTAACTTAAATACTTCATCTTCAAAATGCCGAATCATTTCTCCATCAAAAAATTTTGCCATTTCCTGTTCCATCATATCCACAAACAAATATTCACTTTCAAAATGTCCTACATCAACTAAAATATGGCCTTTTTCCAATGCGTCTAAAGCCTCATGATATCTCAAATCCCCAGTCAAAAACACATCAATCTTATCTGCAACATCATGTAAAAACGAACTTCCGCCACCTGTAACAAGTCCAATTTTCCGTACATATGCGTCTTTATTTCCTACATACCTGACATAACTTAGCCCAAGTGAATCCTTTATTCTCTCAAGCAAGTTCTCCAATCTCATTTCATCATTTAATATTTTTATTCTCGCAAGTCCGCCATGTACACGTTCCATTTTATTTTTGATTGAGTTGTACTCTTCAAATTCACATTCATTAAAAATTATTTTTTCTCCATCCAAATTCAATTTATCCATTATAAAGTCGTTTAACCCATTAACTGCAAAGTCAGAATTTGTATGAATTGAATAAACTGCTATTTTATTTTCTATTAGTTTCAATAATTTTCTTCCATGTACAGTTTCATTTGTAATTTTTTTCAAACCTGAAAAGATAACTGGATGATGTGAAATTATTAAATCTACATTATTATCTACAGCTTTTTTTACAACTTTTTCTGTTACATCCAGACAAAATAATACTTTATTTACCTCCTTTGTGCTATCTCCCACAAGAAGTCCAACATTATCCCAGTCTTCAGCAATTTTTGGATTAAAAATTGTCTGCAGTTCTCCCATTATTTCCCATAGTTTCATAATTTCCATTTCCTTTCATTATTTTCCTTAATTTATTGTGTAATTCACTTCTTCATTATTTTCCACAAAATCATTTCTCAACATATCTATAGAAAGTTTATTGAGAGCTTTTTCCTTCAGTATTTTCACATTATGTCTTGCTATGTTTAATGATTTCGCAATTTCCTTTTCTGTGTACACTTTATCATCCAGACCATAAGTCATAACCAAAATCTGCTCATCCAGATAATTTAGTTTTTTTGGAATATTTTCAAGAATATACATCTGCGTAATCTTATCAGCTTTCTCCAATATCTGCGTATTTCCTATCAATTCTTCAGGTTCCACTTCATCAAATAACTTTTCAAGCTGTTCAATATATTCTATTGAAACATTCATCTGCTTACTTATTTCATCTATTGAAAATCCCATACTTTTGTCAACTTTTACTTTTAAATATAAAATATAGGATAATTCCGATGATTTGATATCCTTTAAAAGTTCCTTCTGAAATTCCAGAATATATTTTACAGCAAAATTTTTTACAAAAAACTCAGGTTCCTTTGTAATTTCCATAATTTTATTATAATAATTCAATCCAGATATTATTCCAAGTGTAGCTTCCTGAACAGTATCCAAAAATGAAAAACCATATTTTGAGTAAAGCAGGCTCTCTTTTACTGCAATTTTTAAGTATTTATCAATTAATTCCTCATTTTCCTTTTCATTTTCAGGCTTTTTTTCAAATTCTTCGTATTTTTCCTTTATATTTTCCAAATATGACTTTATTATATCCTTTTCTGCAACAAAAATATTTTCATCTTCCAGTACAATAAAATCACTTCCATCAGTTGAAGTCCTAACTTCTGGAATATTTTCCAGATGAATAAATTTTAAAAATTCAAAAAATTCATCATCGTTCATCGCATAGTTTTCAATAATTTTTTCAAAACTAAAGTTTCCCTTTTTCTTAATATCTTCAAAAATATTTTTTAACATTTATTTTTCCCCTTATTTTATTTTTATTTAGTCTATACT
This sequence comes from uncultured Leptotrichia sp., assembly GCA_963517565.1. Lineage (GTDB taxonomy): Bacteria > Fusobacteriota > Fusobacteriia > Fusobacteriales > Leptotrichiaceae > Leptotrichia. Next base: position 36,722 of record CAUQGN010000008.1, read on the forward strand.
AAAAAATCTAAATATCTAAAAAGAGCTAAATAATAACTTTAGCTCCTGTAGTCTTCCAGTTTTTTTCTTCTGCTTGGATGTCTTAATTTTCTCAATGCCTTTACTTCAATCTGTCTGATACGTTCCCTCGTTACATTAAAGATTTTCCCCACTTCTTCCAGCGTTTTCTGAGAACCATCATCCAGTCCATATCTATATCTGAGCACCATCTCTTCACGCTCATTTAATGTTTTTAATACTTCGTCAAGCTGTTCCTTCAATAGAACTCTTGTTGTTGCATCATAAGGATTCGCAAATTTGTCATCTTCCACAAAATCTCCCAGTTCACTGTCTTCTTCACTTCCGACTGGGGTTTCAAGCGAAATTGGATCCTGATTCATTTCTAGAATACTTTTTACTTTTTCTACTGGCAATTCGAGCTTTTCAGCCAATTCTTCTGCTGTAGGCTCCTTTCCAGTTTCCTGAAGAATTATTCTGCTTTCCTTTTTTATTTTATTGATTGTTTCTATCATGTGAACAGGTATTCTTATAGTTCTTCCCTGATCTGCTATTGCACGCGTTATAGCCTGTCTAATCCACCAAGTAGCATAAGTCGAAAACTTGAATCCTTTTTCATACTCAAACTTTTCTACAGCTTTCATAAGCCCCATATTTCCTTCCTGAATTAAATCAAGCATTTTCAAGCCACGATTTGTATGTTTTTTTGCGATGCTGACAACAAGCCTTAAATTTGACTCAATTAATTTCTGTTTTGCTTCTTCTTCGCCATTTAGAACTCTTTGAGCATATTCAATTTCTTCTTCATAACTAAGCAGCGGAATTTGCCCGATTTCCCTCAGATACATTTTTATAGGCTCATCCACATCCATGCTTTCTGCCATTTTCAGTAAATCTGTCTGTAATAATTTATCTACTTCCGAATCGTCGATTTCACTCTCCACAAATTCATCATGCGAATCTTCAAAATCCGATATTTCCATTTTTTCGATAGCTTCTATGGAATCAGGGACTTTTAGTAAATCCTCCTTTTCCCTTATGGTATCTACGATTTGAACACCGTCATCAGTCAGTTTTTTTATTAACTGATCGATTTTTTCAGTTGAAAATCCGATAGATAAAACAGAATTTATTTCTTCGTAACTTACAACTTTCTGCTCTCGTGCCTGTTTTATAAAATTTGCGAGACTATTTTTTAAATTTTGTTTTTTATCAGACATAATTCGGTCTCCTTATCAATATAAATTCATCATATAATTTTTCTATTTCACTAATTTTATTAACATTTTTTAACTTTGATAATATTTTTTTTAATTCAATTTTTTTAATTCTATCGTTTTCTTCTTCAGTTTTTTGTCTTTCCTCATCTATTTCACGCTCAAACCAGCCAGAATAAATTTCCCTAAAATAAATTTCCTTATCCTTAATGTCATTATCTGCCCGCAACTTCAAGTTTGTTACAATCTCCCTATTTTCTTCACTAATATCAATTTTATCAAGCTTCATTATATCAAAATTTATAGTCTTCAATTTTTCTATCAGTTCATTAAAAAGAGGATAAGTAAACGCTTTATTCAATAGTTCCGCGCACTTTTCGATTTCAGTTCTATAAAATTCCAGAATATACATGAAAGTCTGCTCTTCCAGTTCAATATATAAGTCTTTTTTTATTTTTTTATACTGAACTTTCTGATTTTCATAAGTTTTTCTCTTTTTTCTTTCAGAAACTTTTCCTGATAAATTTTTCAGTTCTTCTTCTAAAATAAATTGATTAATTTCAAAATTGGCAGATAATCTTTGTAAATAGAGATTTTTATTAAGGTTATTCCTAACATTTGAAAAAAACGGCTTCAATCTTTCAATAAACTTTCTTTCACCGCTTATATCATTCAAATCCAAGTCTTTTGAAGCTTCTTTTGCCAAAAAATCAAAAATTTCTTCTGATTTCTTTACAACTTCTATAAATGCCTTTTTACCATGTTTTCTCAAAAATTCATCAGGATCCTTTTCATTTCCATCAATAACTAGACATTTTACATCAAAATCATATTTCTTTAAAATATATCCTGCTTTTATTACGGCATTTTTTCCAGCTTCATCGTTATCATACGAAATCAATATTTTATCTGTATACTTTTTTAGAAGTTGTGCCTGTTCTTCAGTAAGTGCTGTTCCAAGACTTGCAACTGCATTCTCAAAACCATTCTTTTGGGCTGTAAGCACATCAAGATATCCTTCCATAAGCATTGCAAAGCCTTTTTTCCTAATATTTTCTCCCTGATGCTTTATTCCAAAAAGTTCATTTCCTTTTTTAAAAATAGGTGAATCTGGCGAATTTAAATATTTCGGCAAATTACTATTTCTTTCAATTATACGCCCTCCAAATCCTACAATCTGAGAATTTGCATTATAAATTGGAAAAATTATCCTGCTTCTAAAGCTATCATAAATTTCACCATTTTCATTTCTTTTGACAAGTCCTAATTCTATTATCTTTTCTTCTGGAAATTCTTTTTTTAATAAATGCTGAAATAATTCATCTCTTGAACTATTGGCAAATCCTATCCCAAATTTTCTGATTTCATCAATAGAAAAGTCACGTTCCTTCATATATTCTAATGCTTCAGGATATTTTTCAATATTTTCTCTAAAAAATATCTGGGCTTCATTCATTATTTCGTAATATTCCTTGTTTACAGCCTTTTTTCTTTCAATTTCCTGATTGATTGTCCTATATTCCCTATTTTTCTTGAGCGGAATACTATACTTTTGTGATAACTCTTCTACTGCCTGAATAAAACTGACATCATTGATTTTCATATAGAATGAAATTACATTTCCGCCAATCTGCGTACTAAAATCCTTAAAAATATTTTTTACTGGGCTGACTGTAAAGGAGGGGGTCTTTTCATCTTTAAAAGGAGATAGCCCTTTATAATCTGAACCTGCCTTTTTTAAATTTACATATTCTCCAATTACTTGAACAATATCCAGATTGTCAATCAGTTTCTGTATTTCTTTTTTACTATAAATCATTATTTTTTATTCCTCCAAAAAAACAGTCAATAAAAAATATTTACACTATTAGTATAATTTGTTTTTCTAAATAGTCAATACTTTGTAAACAAAAATTTTTTTAATTTTCCTCATTAATTTCACGAATAACTTCGACTTCATCATCCATTATATCTTTAAAAACTTCATCCATTATTTCTGATTTCTGTTTACCTTTAGCAAATTCTTTTTTTGCAATTTTTCCTGAAACAATTGCAAGTTCATATTTATTTGGTATTTTATCCAATAGTTCATCTATTGTTATTTTTTCTCTTTTCATTTTTTATAATTCTCTCCTATTATTTTAGAATTTATATCAATTTTGCGGATTAATAATATTTACCAATGCTGTACAAGATTCTTCAATGTCATTGTTTATTATAGTATAGTCATATTTTTTTTCATATTCCAGTTCTTTTAATGCATTTTTTAAACGAGTCTGAATAACTTCTTCTGAATCGCTATTCCTGTTACGAAGCCTTTTTTCAAGAGTTTCCATATCCTTTGTACGGAAAAAAACCAACACAGCGTCCTTTTTCTTTTCTTTCGCAATCAGTGCACCTTGCACATCAATTTCCAGAATTACATTTAAACCTTTATTCAAGTTACTTTCTACTACTTCCTTCAATGTTCCGTAATAATTCCCATGAACATTTGCGTACTCATAAAATTCATCATTTTTTATTTTCTGTTCAAATGCTTCTTTAGTTAAAAAGAAGTAATCCTTTCCATTCATCTCTCCGTCCCGTGGCTCTCGAGTTGTAGCTGATATTGATAATGGAATATTCAGTCTATCTTTTACTAACTTTGTGACTGTTGATTTTCCTGAGCCTGAAGGCCCTGAAACAATGAATAGTTTTCCTTTCATAAAAAACCACCTTTATTTTTAAGCGAATAAGGGAAATTCATATTCATAAATCTCCCTATTCATTAATTTCTTCTGATTTCAAATTGATAATTATTAAATTTCTGTTTCTTCTGCAGTTTCTGCAGCATTATTTATTTCATCATTTAAAGTTCCTAATACTTTAATTTCTTGATTTTCAGCATCTTCCTGAACTTGCTCCCCTGCGTTTTCTTCTTCCATGATGTCATTTTTTAGGACTGCATCCAAATATTTGTAGTCCTTAAATCCAGTTCCACCTGGTATTTTCTTACCAATAATTACATTTTCCTTAAGTCCTTCAAGTCTGTCTGTTTTACCTTCAACAGCAGCATTAGCAAGAACTTTTGTTGTTTCTTGGAATGATGATGCCGAAATGAAACTTTCTGTATTTACTGCAGCTTTTGTAATACCTTGAATTACTGGCTCATAAGTTGCTGGACGTTTCCCTTTTGAAATTAATATTTCATTTTCACGTTCTACAACTTTCTTATCAATTAATTCGTCTTCTAGGAATAATGAATCTCCAGCTTCCTTAATCTTGATCTTTTGGAACATTTGTTTTACGATTATTTCAATATGCTTGTCATTAACCGCAACTCCTTGCTCCCTATATACTTGCTGTACTGATTCAAGAATAAATTGCTGTGCTTCTACAAGCCCTTTTATTTTCAAAATATCATGTGGTGAAACAGGTCCATCCGTTATTTTCGTACCTTTTTCTATTAACATTTCATTAGTTACAACTAAATGTTCTCCTACTGGAACTGTATATTCTTGGATTAGTTCCCCATTTTCAGGATCTTCAATCAAGATTAATCTCATACCCTTTTTCTTTTTATCTGAGAAAACTACACGCCCTGCGACTTCTGACAAAATGGCTTTCCCTTTAGGATTTCTTGCCTCAAACAACTCTTGTACACGAGGAAGACCTCCTGTGATATCCTTATTTCCTTCTCCAGTTTTCAAGATTTTTGTAATAATTTGGCCTTTTTTTACTGTATCTCCTTCATTTACCATCAAATATGCTCCATAAGGAACTGCATATTCTACTTTCTTGTCACCTTTTGTATAAATTATAATTCTAGGGTTGACATCATTACTTTCTACAGGTTTTATTGCTACTTTTTCAGTAACCCCATATTTTACGTCAATATTTTCTCTCACGTAAATATCTCTAAATTCTACTTTTCCTGCCACAGAAGTAATAATCGGTATTTGATAAGGATCAAATTCTACTAGCACTTGCCCTTTCTTAACTGAATCTCCATCTTTTACATGCAAAGTTGAGCCTGATGGCACTTCATATCTGTGTTTTCCTATTATCACACGTCCATTTTGTGAAACAACAATTTCTTTTCCTTCATCATTTACAAGTATGGAAATATCCTTAAGTTTAACTTTTCCAGAAACATCAGCTTTGTAATCAGATTGAACAGACGCTGCCGTTGCTACCCCTCCAGTATGGAAAGTACGCATTGTAAGCTGTGTACCAGGTTCTCCAATTGATTGAGCTGCAATAACTCCAACTGCTTCACCTTTTAGGATTTCCTTGTGGTTAGAAAGGTCTAATCCATAACATTTTTTACAAACTCCTTTTTCCAGTTTACAAGTTAAAGGCGTTCTTATTTCAACTTCACGAATATCTAATTCTTCAATCTTCTTAATTAAATCATCAGTTATCAAAGTATTTCTCTCAGCAATAACTTTTCCTTCATGAATCAAGTCTGTTGCCAAGTTTCTTCCATAAATTCTTTCACTTAATTTCTCGATTACTTCCCCAGCATCCATCAAATCTGATACCACGATTCCGTGTTCGCATCCACAGTCATCATGATTTACAATAACTTCATGTGAAATATCAACAAGCCTTCTTGTTAAATATCCCGAATCGGCAGTTCTCAATGCTGTATCCGCAAGTCCTTTTCTCGCTCCGTGTGATGACATAAAGAATTCAAGAATGTTAAGTCCTTCTCTAAAGTTGGCTTTAATTGGCATTTCGATAATACGACCTTGCGTATCTGCCATAAGTCCACGCATTCCACCAAGCTGACGCATTTGTGCAATTGACCCTCTGGCTCCAGAGTTTGCCATCATGTAAACTGGGTTAAATTCGTCCAAGTTGTCCATCATTTCCTTAGTTACTTTTGAAACTGCCTCATCCCATATAGCGACTGTTCTTCTGTATCTTTCTGCATCAATTATTTCACCAGATTTATACTGTTCTTCGATTTCAGCCACTTCATTTTCAGCTTTTTCCAAAATAGTTTTTTTGCTTTCCGGAATTTCCAAATCTTCAATTCCAACAGTAATACCAGCAAGTGTCCCATAATGGAATCCAAATTCTTTAATTTTATCCAATAATTCTGATGTTTTTTCAAATCCAAATTTTTTATATAATTCAGCGATTAATTTTCCTAATTCACCTTTACCAAAAGTCTTTGTGTAATCTCTCACTTCTTTTGGAAGCATTGTATTAAACATAAGACGTCCTGGTGTAGTTTGAACTATTTCTCCATCAATTCTCACATTTACAAGTGCATGAACTGCAACTTGCCCATTTTGATAGGCTGTGATTAACTGATTTTTGTTAGAGAACGATTTTCCTTCTCCCTTAACACCTTTTCTTTCCTTTGTCATATAATAACATCCCATTACCATATCTTGTGATGGAACTGCTATCGGTCTACCACTTGACGGTGCAATAATGTTATTTGTTGCAAGCATCAATAATTTTGCTTCCATTTGTGCTTCTTGTGACAATACCAAGTGCACTGCCATTTGGTCTCCATCAAAATCTGCATTAAAAGCAGAACATACAAGTGGATGAAGTCTTATTGCCTTCCCTTCAATTAATGTTGGCTCAAAGGCTTGAATGGAAAGTCTGTGCAATGTTGGCGCCCTATTTAAAAGAACTGGGTGATTTTTTATAATTTCTTCAATCAATTCCCATACATTTTCGTCTTCTTCCTCAACCATTTTCTTAGCCACTTTTATATTTGAGGCAAGTTCTCTTTTTACAAGTTCTCTCATTAAAAATGGTTTATACAGCTCAAGTGCCATTTTTTTAGGAAGTCCACATTGATTCATTTTCAAGTTTGGTCCAACCACGATAACCGATCTTCCCGAATAATCCACACGTTTTCCCAAAAGATTTTGTCTGAAACGCCCTTGCTTACCTTTTAACATATCAGAAAGTGATTTTAATTCCCTGTTATTCTGAGTAACAACTGGTTTTCCACGTCTACCATTGTCAATTAATGCGTCAACTGCTTCCTGAAGCATTCTTTTTTCGTTTTTTATCACGATTTCAGGTGCTTTTATTGACATTAATTTTTTAAGTCTTATATTTCTGTTGATTACTCTTCTGTATAAATCATTTAAGTCAGAAGTGGCAAATCTTCCACCATCTAATTGAACCATCGGACGTAAATCCGCAGGGATTACAGGCAGTACAGTCAAAATCATCCATTCTGGCCTATTTCCTGCTTCTATCAAATCTCTAACTACTTTTAATCTTTTTATAACTTTTCTTCTTTTTTGTGTAGAGTGTTCTGTATCCATTTCTCCTTGCAAAGTTTTTTCTAGTTCAAACAAGTCAATTTCCTCAAGCAAGGCTAGAACTCCCTCAGCTCCCATTTTTGCTGTAAATTCATTTTTAAACTGGTTTTCATATAGTTTATATTCCCGTTCAGTCAGAATTTCACCTTTTTGAAGCCCAGTTTCTCCTGGATCAGTCACAATATATCTCGAAAAATACAAAACTGATTCCAATTCTTTTGTACTGATCCCCAATAAAAGGCTCATTTTGTTAGGCGTACCTTTAGAATACCAGATATGTGCAATTGGAGTAGCAAGTTTTATATGTCCCATTCTTTCACGTCTAACTTTTGAAGTTGTTACTTCAACACCACATTTTTCACATACCATGCCTTTGTAACGCATTCTCTTGTACTTCCCGCAGGCACACTCATAATCCTTAGACGGCCCAAATATTCTCTCACAGAATAATCCGTCCATTTCAGGTTTTAAAGTTCTATAATTTATTGTTTCGGCTTTTGTAATTTCACCATACGACCATTCTAAAATCTTTTCTGGCGATGCCAACTTTATTTGAATACTGTCAAAATCTCTTATACTCATTCGTTAAGAGCCTCCTCTATTCTTTAATTCCACTTTTTTTGAAAAGTAAAGTGGGAAAACTTTTTATATTTTAACTTTTAATTTAAAATTCTCTTTTTTACCCATTTTTTTACTAAACATCTATATTTTTATCTAATTCAATTTGTTCCCCATCTTTATCATAAAGAGCAACATCTAATCCAAGTGACTGGAATTCCTTAATTAATACTCTAAATGATTCTGGAGCATCTGCTTCTGGCATTGCCTGTCCTTTTACGATAGCTTCATAAGTTTTTGTTCTTCCGCTAATATCGTCTGATTTAACTGTCAGCATTTCTTGAAGGATATTTGACGCACCGTAGGCTTCCAATGCCCAAACTTCCATTTCCCCAAGTCTTTGTCCACCAAATTGGGCTTTTCCTCCAAGTGGCTGCTGAGTAACAAGTGAATACGGTCCAATTGCTCTGGCGTGCATTTTGTCTTCTACCAAGTGGTGAAGTTTCAGCATGTACATACGTCCGACTGTTACTGGATTGTCAAATGGCTGTCCAGTTCTTCCGTCAATAAGTTTCACTTTACCAGTTCTACTGTATCCAGCTTCTTCCAAGTAATTTTTAACATCTTCTTCACTTGCCCCATCAAATACTGGCGTTGCAATATATTTGTCAATATCTCCAATTGCAAGTCCCAAATGCACTTCCAGAACCTGTCCAATATTCATACGTGATGGTACTCCAAGCGGGTTAAGACACACATCAATTGGTGTACCATTTTCTAAATGCGGCATATCTTCGACTGGCAATACTCTTGAAATTACCCCTTTGTTTCCATGACGTCCAGACATTTTATCCCCAACCATTATTTTTCTTTTTTCTGCAATATAAATTCTGATTAGTTTGTTTACTCCAGCTTTCAGGTCATCTCCATTTTCCTTAGATAATTCAAGCACATCCACAACAGTACCTTTTACACCATGTGGAAGTCTTAATGACGTATCCCTTACATCTTTTGCCTTTTCTCCAAAGATTGCACGTAGTAACTTTTCTTCTGCTGGTGGTTCAGTTTCCCCTTTAGGAGTTACTTTTCCAACAAGAATATCATCAGGAGTTACGTGAGCCCCTATTCTTATAATTCCATTTTCATCAAGATTTCTCAAGGCTTCTTCAGAAACGTTAGGAATTTCTCTTGTAATTTCTTCATCTCCTAATTTTGTAGTTCTTGCCTCAATATCAAATTCCTCAATATGAATTGATGTAAATACATCATCTTTTCTAAGTCTTTCAGAAATAAGAATTCCATCCTCAAAGTTATATCCTTCCCAAGGCATAAATGCTAGCAGGATATTTTTACCTAATGCCAAATCTCCACCTGCAGTAGATGGTCCATCTGCAATAATATCACCTTTCTTAACTTTATCTCCCAAATCAATGATTGGCTTTTGATGTAAACACATTGACTGGTTAGACTTTTCAAAGTTTAGTAATCTATGGTAATGTTCTTTTCCTTCTTTATCAGTTACAATAATTTTTCTTGCATCCACAAAAGTTACAGTTCCCGCTACTTTTGAAGTAATAACTGCTCCTGAATCCACGGCAACTTTTCTTTCAAGCCCAGTTCCTACATAAGGAGCCTGAGTTTTTAATAACGGTACAGCTTGACGCTGCATATTTGATCCCATTAACGCACGGTTGGCATCATCATGTTCCAAGAATGGAATTAATCCCGCTGAAACAGATACTAACTGCTTAGGCGACACATCCAGAATATCAACTTTTGATTTGTCAATATGTACGATTTCATCTCCGTAACGGCACACAACTTCATCAGTCAGGAAGTTTCCGTCTTTATCAATAGGAGTATCCGCCTGTGCTATAAACAGACCTTCCTCTTCATCAGCCGCTAAATATCTAATATCATTAAAATCAGCTTTTCCATCGTTTATTTTTACAAATGGAGTTTCAATAAATCCGTATTTATTAACTTTTCCATAAGTTGAAAGTGAAGCGATAAGTCCGATATTTGGTCCCTCTGGAGTTTCTATTGGACAAATTCTTCCGTAATGCGAGTTATGAACGTCACGTACCTCAAACCCTGCTCTATCTCTCGAAAGTCCCCCTGGTCCTAATGCTGAAATTCTTCTCTTATGAGTCAATTCTGACAATGGATTAGACTGATCCATAAATTGTGACAGCTGTCCACTTCCAAAAAATTCAAGAATTAAGGCATTTAACGGCTTTGTATTTAATAAACTTTGCGGAGTCAATGTCGTAATATCTTGTATTGTCATTTTTTCTCTGACCATTTTAGACATTTTAAGCATTCCACCTTTTATTTGGATAGAAAGCAGCTCTCCAACACCTCTTACACGTCTATTTGACAAGTTGTCAATATCATCTGTAAATCCTTCTCCGCTTACAAGATTTTTTACATATTCAATAGTCTGCAAAACATCCTCTTTTGTCAATACGATTACATCAGCTGGAACATCCAGTTTTAATCTTTTGTTAACCTTGTATCTTCCAACATCTGCTAAATCGTATCTTTGAGGATTAAAGAACATCTGTTTAACAAGCGATCTGGCACTGTCTACAGTCACTAAGTCTCCTGGACGCAATTTTCTAAACACTTCAATAACGGCTTCATCATTATTTTTTGTGCTGTCATGTACTAAAGCATTTGCAATAATTCTATCCTCAGGCTTTACTTCCCAAATATTAATTATAGGCACTTTTGCATCAATTATTTTCTGAATCACAGGCATATCAATAATTTCCTCTGCTTCTGCAACAAATTCTCCTGTTTCTTCGTCTAAAATATCTTCCCTTACAAAACTTCCTTCTAATCTTGAACGTAAAACTTCTTCTAACTCAGTATCTCTATATTTAACATAAAGTTCTGACAATTCAACTTCTTTTGTTTCAAAAAATTCATTCATAATTTCTTCATTTGTTTCAAAAAAGTCAACTGCTTTTAAGAAAACTGGTAGCAATACTTTCTTTCTTCTATCAATTTTTACATTTAAGATATCATTTTTATCTGTTTCAAATTCAAGCCAAGTTCCTTTATAAGGGATGATTTTCCCAATAAACACATCTTTTCCTGTCTGAATATTTAATTCCTTGTTAAAAGTAATTCCTGGTGATCTGTGTAATTGAGAAATAACGACTCTTTCAGCACCATTTATAATAAATGTCGCTTTATCAGTCATAAGTGGTATATCTCCGAAATGAACTAATGTTTCCTGAATTTCTCCTGTTCTCTTGTTAGTTAATTTTAATCTAACTTTTAATTGCCCAGAATATGTTTTACCTCTTTTTTTACATTCCAATTCATCATTTAAAGGCTCATCATTATCGTGAATTTCATACCATAAGTATTCTAATTTTAGTAATCCATTACTGGATTCAATTGGAAAAATTTCATTAAAGATTGCTTCAAAACCTTTATTTTCCCTTTTTTGAGGTGGCACTTTAGTCTGTAAAAAATCTTCATAAGAATTCAGCTGAAATTCTAAAAAGTGCGGCATTTCCCCTCTATCTACTATTTTCCCGAAACTATATCTTTCAATAAGTTTGTTCATTTAAAAAATTCCTCCCTATAAAAGAACACATTCTTCTTAAATTCAAATCAAAAATTAAATTTAAAAATTCAAACTTCATCTAAAAATGTTCTCATAATTTCGATTTGTTATTTCACGTCACTTAAACTAAGCAACCTTTCTAAAAACTCATATCGTTATACTATAAAAAACTAAAAAATAGACTAAAAATACTCCTGTTTTAAACATGTAAACCTCTATATTTAGCCTTAAAGTTAATTATATCAAAACTACTTTCAAACTCAGCCATTTAATATCAATCGAATTTGTCTAAATACTTTCATTTTCCAATATCCCTATAAAGTAGTTTTACCGTATTATAATTATGAATTTGTTTTGACTTATTTATAAAAATTAATACAAAAAAGAACAAATAATCATTCTATTCCAAAGTTTTGTAGTGGAAAAAGACACTCTCTATACTTTAAGAGTGTCTTCACTATTAATCTGTTTTTTACTATTTTAATTCTACAGTTGCTCCTGCACCTTCTAATTGAGCTTTTATTGCTTCAGCTTCTTCTTTAGCAACTCCTTCTTTAATTGCTTTTCCACCAGCTTCAACTAATTCTTTAGCTTCTTTAAGTCCTAATCCAGTAATTCCTCTTACTTCTTTAATTACTGCTAATTTAGCTCCTCCTGCAGATACTAAGATTACATCAAACTCAGATTTTTCTTCAGCCGCTGCACCTCCTGCTGCTGCACCTCCTGCTACTGCTACTGGTTGAGCTGACACTCCAAATGTTTCTTCAATAGCTTCAACTACTTCTTTTAATTCTAATACAGACATAGCTTTTAAGTCTTCTATAAATTGTTCTTTATTAAATGCCATTATTTTATTTCCTCCTATTTTTATTTTCATTTATATTATTTTTTTAATTTAAAAATTATTTTATATTTTAAAATTATTATTCTGCTGACGCTCCAGTTTCTTTTTGTTCTGCAACATTTGTTAATGCAACAGCCAACATTCTAACTGGCGACAACAATCCGTAAGCAATTTGACCAAGTAATTCGTCTCTTGATGGTAATTTAGCCAATGCTTCAACAGTTGACACATCAACTCTTTCAGATTCTAGCAATCCACCTTTAATTGATAATTTATCCTTTAATTTTTTTCCAAAATCAAAGATTAGTTTAGATGGCGCAACTCCGTCTTCATATCCTAATGCAAACGATGTAGTTCCTTCCAATAAATCATCAACATTTGTATCGAATCCTGCTTCTTTCAACGCTATTTTAAATAATCTGTTTTTAGCAACGAAATATTCTACTCCTGCTTCTCTAGCAGTTTTACGAAGTTCAGTATCCTCATTAACGCTAATTCCTTTATAATCAACAAATACTACTGCTTTAGCTTCTTTTAATTTTTCAACTAAACTTTTTACCGCTTCTAATTTTGCTTGTGCTGGCAATTTATTTCACCTCCTTATAATAAAAACCTCTGAAACCAAAACAATAAGCCCAGAGGTAGTATACTATAAAAATATATATTAACTTTTATCTAATATCTATTTATAATAATATTACCTCGGTAGGGTTTAAAGAACTTTCATTCTACCTACTGTCTTTGGTTATATCTATATGATTTATTAATATAAATCAATATGTATTATTATACAACAACTTTTTCAAAAATGCAAGTACATTTCAAAAAAATTATTATCTTAAATTTCATATTTATGTAAATTACCGAATAGAAAAAATCTATCCGGCAACACTAATAATGTTAAGATTTTTACTATTGAGCTACAAATGCTCCAGCTAACAATGGATCAATTTTAATTCCAGGTCCCATAGTTAATGAAATCGCAACTGTTCTCAAATATTGACCTTTTGAAGCTGCTGGTTTTAATTTGATTATTTGATCTAACGCTACTTTGAAATTTTCTACAATAGCTTCTTTTGTAAAATCAACTTTACCAATTGGCAAGTGAATTGATCCTAATTTATCAACCTTAAACGCAACTTTCCCTTTTTTAAATTCTTGAACTGTTTGTTCAACATTTGTTGTAACTGTTCCTGATTTAGGGTTAGGCATTAATCCTTTTGTTCCTAAGATTCTTCCTAATCTTCCTAATTTAGGCATCATATCAGGTGTAGCAATTACCAAGTCAAAATCTAGCCATCCACCTTGAATTTTATTAATGTATTCGTCGTCCCCAGCAAAATCTGCTCCTGCTGCCAATGCCTTATCAATGTTTTCTCCACTTGTGATTGCTAAGATTCTTACTGTTTTACCTGTTCCATTTGGTAATGAAACCGTACCTCTTACTTGCTGATCAGCATGTCTTGGGTCTACTCCCAATCTTATCGCTAATTCTACTGTTTCCACAAATTTAGCACTTTTAGTTTCAAAAACTAGTTCCAATGCCTCTTCTGGTGTATAAACTTTCATTTTATCTACTTTTTGAGAAATATCGTTATATCTTTTTCCTCTTTTTGCCATTTATTATTTCCTCCTCTGTGGTAATTGAATTTACTAAATCTCCCACTTAATTTTACTAGTCATTTAATTTATATTTTTAATTATAAAATCGTATATGTTCTTAAAAAATCCTGTTTTAGTTATTCAGAAATTTTAATCCCCATACTTCTCGCAGTTCCTGCAATAATATTCATCGCTGCTTCAACTGATCCAGCATTTAAATCTGGCATTTTAGTTTCAGCAATTTCCTGTAATTGAGCTTTAGTTATAGTTCCAGCAACTTCTTTTATAGAATTTCCAGCACCTTTTTGAACTTTAGCCGCTTTTTTCAATAAATCTGATGCAGGTGGAGTTTTTAAAACAAAAGTAAAACTTCTATCTGCATAAACAGTAATTTCTACTGGAATTACAAACCCCATTTTATCTTGTGTTTGAGCATTGAATGCTTTACAAAATTCTGCAATATTTACTCCGTGCTGTCCCAACGCAGGTCCTACCGGCGGTGCAGGATTCGCTTTCCCCGCTTCTAATTGTAATTTAATCTTTCCGATTACTTCTTTAGCCATTTTTCCTCCTTTGTGGTAATTGAATTTGTTAAATCTCCCACTTTTCTTTCAAATTAAAATTTCGCTAATTATTATTCTTTAATAATACTTTCGTTTTTCAGTTTTTATTTTTGACTTTTTTAATAGTCTATTTTTTCTATTTCAGTATGCTCTACTTCTACAGGAGTTAAACGCCCTAAAACTTCAAGCATTACTTTCACTTTACCATGTTCATAGTCAATTTCAGAAATTTCTCCTTGTTGTCCATCAAAAGATCCACTTTTGACATTAACAACTTCACCAACTTCAAAATTAATATCTAGTCTTGGTGATTTTTCTTCACCTTCTACATTAATACCAACTTTAGCCAGCAAATCTGAAGCTTCTTCATCAGATAAGGGTATCGGATCACTTCCAACACCTACAAATCCAGTTACTCCATTAGTATTTCTTATTACATACCAAGCATCACTATCAACACGATATCCTAGCCCTAATTCATTTTCTTCCCTAACAGAAAGCATTTCTATCATCACGTAACTTGGAAAAAGTTTTCTTGAAACTTTTACCTGTTTGCCACGTTTTTCTTCTAAAACCTCTTCTTCAGGAACTAGAATTCTAAAAACTCTGTCTGTTAAGTCGAGCGACTCTATTCTTTTTTCAAGATCAGCTGCCACTTTTTTTTCATAGCCAGAATAAGTATGAATTATATACCATTTTTTCTCGTATACAACTTCATCTTCGATTTTTTCCTTCGTTTCAGTCACTTTACGCGCCTCCTATAAGATTTTTCAAAATATCACTTATTTTTGCCAGCACAAAATTAAATGCCGTGTCAAAAAGCAGTGTATATATCGCTATAAATGCTGTCATAAGAATTACAATTATAGTCACATGATAAATTTCTACTTTATCAGGCCAATATATCTTTTTATATTCTTCACGTAAATTTCCCAAAACTTCTTTTAAATTAAATTTACTCATGATTTTTCTCCTAGAATTATTTAGGAATTTAGCAAAAACCTAAATACTGACTGTATAATCATCCAAAATTTGACTTCTGTTTACAATTTCATCAAATTAATACTTTTAAAAAAAAATTCCCATAAAATAAAATGGCAGGCCAGGCAGGAATCGAACCCGCAACTTTCGGTTTTGGAGACCGACGCTCTACCAATTGAACTACTGACCTATCTATTTTTATGAGATTATTTAACTTCTCTATAAAGAGAATGTCTTTTAAGCACTGGATTATATTTTCTCATCTCTAATCTTTCAGGGTGAGTTTTTTTGTTTTTAGTTGTAACATAGTGTCTCAACTTAGTTTCAGTGCATTCTAAAATAACTTGTACTCTCATCGTTTTCTATCCCTCCCAATAAAATATTGGTATTACCAGAATAAACTAGCTCATATATGATACCATAATTTGTCTTTTTTGTCAACACTATTTTCTTTACTTTTTTAGTGCAGAATTCAAATTTTTATTATAAAAAAAATTAAAAAATTTGTTATTTCTTTGAATTTTTCCTTATAATATGGTACAATAATTCTGATTGTAATCTTAACAAGGAGCGTGATTATGAAAAAATATAATCAGTTTGAAATTTTTAGGTTTATCGGAGCATTATCAGTATTTTACTATCATACTGTGATGCATACTCGGTTTTCCCTTTTAAAACTTCCTTTTATTCTGGAACATGGGATTGCCTGGGTATTTTTCTTTTTTCTTATTTCAGGATTTTTTTTAACATATGTCTACTCAAATAAAAAGTTTGATGCTCAATTTTTTTATAAGACAAGATTTTTTAAATTCTATCCTGTTTACTTTTTATCATTAATATTAACATTAAAATTTAGAGGAACAATTTTATATAATATGCTTTTAGTACAGTCATGGATTTTTAACAGATCCCTAAGCTACAATTCATCTGCATGGTATCTTTCTGTACTGGCTTTTTTACTTTTATTATTTCCAGCATTGCTTCAATTTAGAAAAAAGAAATATTTTCCATATTTTGTATTAATTATCAATCTGTATGTCTATTATTTCTTTAATTATCTTTTTAAGATGAATTTTAATAGCGGAATAGTTCTTGAATTTATAAAATATAACCCTCTTATGTACATCAGCACCTTTACATTTGGAATGTTTCTTTATGACAGAATAAAAAATATAAAAAAAAGAAATATATATTCCTTCCTTGCAATACTTTATATCATTTTTTTATTATTTGCGCCATACAATAATAGGTTTCTTCCATATAATTCTACTATAATTTCTTTATCTTTCATTCCTTTAATTGTATTTCTATACTTAGATAGCGGATTTTTCAGTAAATTTCTTGGAAACAAATTCTTTATCTATCTTGGAGGAATCAGTTATTCAATATATATACTTCATAGACCCCTGTATATAATATTTGAAAAATTTATAGGAGAAATAACGAGCCATACAGATTTCCTGATTTATTCCCTAATAGTATTTTTAATGTCAAATCTTGCAAAATATCTCATAGAAATCAAATTTTATAAATATCTATGTAAAAAGCACTTATATAAGGCTGCTTAATCTTAGAAAAAAAAGAGGCACTTTGATTAAAAAGTGCCTAATTTATTAACTATAACAGTAATCACAGTTATAGTTTAAAATCAGATTTAAGAATTACCTAAATTTATCAGTTTAATAAAAAAATTGAATATGCCATCTATTATTCAACAATAACCTCCACAACTTCATCTGTCGTAAATCTAGAAAAATACTCCCCAATATCAACTGTTTCCAATTTTTCTTTCACAGCTTCTCTTGTATATTTCGTATCTTTCAATAAATTTTCAATTTCACTCAAATCTTCATTTTTTCCAAAGAAATCTCCATAAAATTTAATATTTTTAATTCTGGAATTTTCTACTGTGGCAAAAATTTGAATCTTACCATTTTCAAATCTCTTTCCTCTAGTTATATTAAATTCTGGTGACTCTCCGTAATTCCATTCCCAGCTTCTCTTAATTTCAGCTCTCTTGGTAATGTAATCCAGCTCCTCTTTACTAAAAACATACTCTTTCATATCCGGATACTGTTTTTTCATATATTCCATTATTTTTTCACCAAATTCATTTACCGTGATAGGTTCTTTCAAATGAGGAAGTATGTTTGTAACACGGCTTCTTACAGATTTTACACCTTTTGATTCAATTTTATCCTTTGAAACTTTTAGTGCATTTCCCAGTTCTCCAAAATTTACATCAAATAATAGGCAGCCATGGTGCATTACACGCCCTTTTATGTACGCCTGAGCATTTCCACAAAATTTCTGTCCATCTATTTCTAAGTCATTTCTACCTGTAAATTCGGCTTTTACACCCAATTCTGCCAGAGTTTCTATAATTGGCTTTGAAAATTCCTTAAAGTTAAAGCCTTCCTTGTCTTCCTGCTTATTGGAAATTATCGTATAGTTTAGATTGTTTAAATCATGGTAAACTGCACCTCCGCCAGAAATTCTACGGACAACATGGATTCCTTTTTCACGCGTATATTCTGTGTTTATCTCTTCAATTGTATTCTGATATTTTCCCACAACAATTGTCGGCTCATTTATCCAAAGTAAAAATATCTCATCAATATCACGCAGCTGCTTAAAGCAGTACTCTTCCAAAGCAATATTAAATGCTGGATCATTGGAATTATTAATATAATATTTCATATTTTTCAAATTCCTTTCAAAATTTATTTTTTACCTTTTTATTTTCTTTTTTTAGGTAAGTGAATTGCTTCATCCAGTGCGTCTGCACATGCTTCAAATACAGCTTCTGAATAAGTTGGGTGTGCGTAAATTGTCTTGATTACTTCGTCAACTGTAATTTCCATTGCCATAAGTCCTGATGCCTCATTAATCATTTCTGCCGCTGAAGGTCCTACAATATGCACTCCTAAAATTTCTCCATATTTCTTATCTGTAATAACTTTTGCAAATCCTGCTGTTTCTCCAGATGCCAATGCCCTTCCATTTGCTGCAAATTGGAATTTACCAACTTTAATATCATATTTTTCTCTTGCCTCATCTTCTGTTAATCCAACCATTGCCACTTCCGGCACTGTATAAATTGCCGATGGAGTTGTTTCAAGTCTGATTTCTCTATGGTTTCCTTGAACCGCGTTTTCAGCTGCAACTTCTCCCATTCTAAATGCTGCATGAGCAAGCATCTTAATTCCATTTATATCTCCAGGTGCATAAATTCCTGATACACTTGTTTCCATGTATTTGTCAACTTTAATCTTGCCTTTTTCCATTTCCAGTTCAAGTTCTCCAACAGCTTCCAAGTCAGGTACTCTTCCTATTGACAATAGCGCTTTTTCAGCAACGATGTCATCATGTCCATCAACTTTGATTGTTAAGTTATGTCCATCATCCACAATTTCCTTAATTTGTGTAGAAGTTAATATTTTCATTCCTTTTTTCTCAAGTTCTTTTCTAAGCACAGCTGATGATTCCCTGTCTACTCCTGGCACAATTCTGTCCATCATTTCCACAACTGTAACTTCGCTCCCAAATGACAGGAATACTTGTCCAAGTTCGATTCCAACAACTCCTCCACCAATTACAGCAAGCGATTTAGGTATTTGCTGCAAATCTAAAATATCATCACTTGTAAGCACTTTATTGCTTTCAATTCCAGGAATATTGATTTTACTAACTTTTGAACCACCAGCCAAGATAATTTTATCAGTTCGTAAAACAGTTTCTCCATTTACAACTACGTGTTTGTCCTTGTTGATTTTTCCAACACCATTAAACATTTTAATTTCATTACTCTTTAGAAGGCCTCTTACCCCATTTGTCAATGTTTTTACAATATCATTTTTTAGCTGCACAACTTTTGGCATATCAATTGTGTATTTTTCACTTTCCAAAATAATTCCTCTTTTGCTTGCCATTTCGATACCTTCGAGAATTTCAGCATTTTTAAGGAACGTTTTTGTAGGAATACATCCTTTATTCAGGCAAGTTCCACCAAATTCACTTTTTTCTACAACTGCTACTTTTGCACCAAGCTGAGCCGCACGGATTGCTGCTACATATCCAGCAGGCCCTCCACCAATTACAACAATATCAAATTCATCTTCTGCTTTTTCTTTTTTAGGTTCGCTAGCCGCAGCCACTTTTTCTGGTGCTGATTGAGAAGCTGTATTTTCTGGTGCTGGATTTGCCGAACCTGCTTCTGGAGCCACTTCTCCTTCTGCACCGATATATCCGATAATTTCTGTAACAGGTACAGTTTCTCCATCTCCTTTTACTATTTTTATCAAGTATCCTGATTCTTCTGCTTCCAGTTCCATACTTGTCTTATCTGTCATTATTTCAAGTAAAATTTCCCCTTCTTCTACCTTTTCCCCTTCTTTTTTATTCCATTTTATAATCTGCCCTTCCGTCATATCAATTCCGGCTTTAGGCATTATCACTTCAGTAGCCATTTAATTTCACTCCTTATACTAAAATAATTTTACATTTTTTATTTTCTAATTCCATAAGTTTTATTCTAAATTTTTTATTAAGCTAAATTAACAAAGCGATTGGATTTTCCAAAGCATTTTTTAAATCCTGCATAAATTTAGCTCCTGCAAGTCCATCTACCACTCTGTGATCAATTGTAAGCGTCAAAGTCATCATTGGACGAACTGTAATTTCGCCATTTACAACAACTGGCTTTTCAACTGTGGAAGAAACTCCTAAAATTGCTGAATTTGGCTGATTTATTATTGGATTAAAGCTTTGCACTCCAAACATTCCAAGATTACTTATTGTAAATGTGCTTCCACTTTGTTCATCAGGCGTCAACTTCATATCCAATGCTTTTTTCACTATCTTCTTAGATTCAACAACTAATTCGCTAAGTGTCATTTTATCTGCACCTTTTACAACTGGCACAAGAAGTCCACCGTCAAATCCTACCGCAATCGCCAAGTTTACATAATTATGCAGAATAATCTGTGTTCCGTCTTCTGACAAACTTGAATTTACAAACTTGTGCTTTAACAAAGTTTTTATAACTGCAAATGAAATAATGTCTGTTATTGTAATTTTCTTTCCTGTACTTTCCAAGATTGTATCCAATATTTTTTTTCTAAGTGCAATAGCTTCTGTCATGTCAATTTCATAATTAAGCGCAAATGTTGGTGCAGTCAGGTAGCTTTCTGTCATACGTTTTGAAATAACTTTTCTCATTGCTGTCATCGGCACGATTTCTATATCCTGCTGCGCAACTGCTTTTTCTTCTGCAACAACAGCCTTTTCATGTCTTGCCAAGTCTTCTGTTTCCTGTGGCTTAGCAATCAATTTTAAAATATCATCCCGCATTATTTTCCCATTATGCCCTGTTCCAACAACATTTTCAAGTTCAATGTTATGATCTAATGCTATTTTTCTAGCAAGGGGCGATATTCTTACGTGCTTTTCAAATTTAAATGTTTCCACATCTTCCTTATGAACACGTCCATTTGCTCCGCTGCCTTTTACAAGAAAAAGATCAAGTCCCATCTGCTGTGCTAATTTACGTGCCGCAGGAGTAGCTCTTAACTCATTATTTTCCATAGCTTTTTCCTTTCCTTTCTATATTATTTTCTTTTTTATATTATTTTTACTATCTTTACTGTTTATTTTTTACTTTTCTAATTGCTTCTACAATTTTTTCCACACTTGGAACCATCGCTGTTTCAAGAGCGTGATTATAAGGTATTGGTACATCTTCTCCAGCTAATCTAACAATTGGATGATCCAAATAGTCAAATGTGTCACTTTCTGAAATAATTGCAGAAATTTCTCCAATAAATCCACTTGTTTTGTGAGCATCATTTACTAAAATTACTCTTCCTGTCTTTTTCACAGAATTTAATATAATTTCCTTATCTAATGGAACTAATGTTCTTGGATCTACAACTTCTACGCTAATTCCTTCATCTTCTGCAATTTCTGCCGCCTTCATTACTCTTTCCAGCATTCTTCCATAAGTTACAATTGTAATATCTTTTCCTTCTTTTTTAATTTCTCCTTTTCCTAAAGGAATAACAAATTCAGGATCTGTAGGAACCTCTCCTTTCATATTGTACTGTGCTTTATATTCAAGGAAAATTACTGGGTTATTATCACGAATTGCTGATTTTAAAAGCCCTTTTACATCTGCAGGTGTCCCCGGCGCAACAACTTTTACTCCTGGAATGTGAGTAAACCAAGACTCAAGTGACTGTGAATGCTGTGCTGCTGATCCAACTCCAGAACCTGCCGCACATCTGAAAGTTACAGGCACTTGCCCTTTTCCACCAAACATATATCTAGTTTTTGCCGCCTGATTTATAATGTTATCCATCATATAAACAATAAAATCCATGAATGTTACGTCAACTATTGGACGAAGCCCTGTCATTGCCGCACCAATCGCAGCTCCAGAAATTGCAGATTCTGAAATTGGCATATCTTTTATTCTTTCTGGTCCAAATTCTTCCAGCATTCCAACCGATGTTCCAAAATCTCCTCCAAAAATTCCTACATCTTCTCCCATTAAAAATACATTTTCATCTTTTCTCATCTCTTCCGACATTGCTGTAATAATTGCCTCTTTTACAGACATCAACTTTGTTTCCATCCTTATCTCCTTTTCTAATTCGCAAATATATCTTCAAATGCAGATTCCAACGTAGGTTCTGGACTATTTTTTGCAAATTGTACTGCATCTTCAATCTGTTTTTTTGATTTTTCTTCAAGTTCTACTAATTCTTCCTCTGTTGCAATATTATTTTCAAGCAAGTAATTTCTGAATTTTAAGTTAGGATCTTTTAACTTCCATGCGTCAACTTCCTCTTTTGTTCTATATTTTCCTGGATCTGAACTAGAATGTCCAAACCATCTGTAAGTTATACTTTCAATGAAGACTGGTCCTTTTCCTTCTCTTACATGCTCCACAGCCTTTTCAAACGTTTCATATACTGACAGAACATCATTTCCATCTTCAATAAAATATCCTGGCATTCCATAAGCCGCAGCCCTTTTATACAAATGTTCTACATTTGTAACTTTATTAATTGACGTACTGATTCCATAACCGTTATTAATTGAATAAAATATAACAGGAACATTCCATACTGATGCCAAATTCATAGCCTCATGAAAACTTCCTTCATTAGTAGCTCCATCTCCAAAGAAACAAACTACAATTTTTCCAGTATTTTTTACTTTTTGAGTATAAGCCGCACCAACTGCCATTCCGTGTCCACCACCAACAATTCCGTTTGCTCCCAAGTTTCCACTTTCTAAATCGGCAATGTGCATTGAACCACCTTTACCTTTACAAGTTCCAGTAGCCTTTCCCATAATCTCAGCCATCATTCCATTCAAGTCAATCCCTTTAGCGATAACTTGCCCATGTCCTCTATGATTAGATGTAATCAAATCATCAGCATTCAATGCTGCAATAGCGCCAACATTCGCTGCTTCCTCTCCTACTGACAGATGTGTCATTCCAGGCACCATTCCTCTTTTCACAAGCTGATTTACTTTCAAATCAAAATTTCTAATGCTAAGCATTCGTTCATAAATATTTAGCAATTTACCTTTCGACAATTCCATAATTCCCTCCATTTAAATCTTTTTTTATATTTTTCCAAACTTTTAGTAATTAATATTTTGTTCTCCAAAATTTCCTGATTAATTTTATCATAATTTTGTAACCATTACAACAAATATTTACAAGTTAAAAAAATATCTTTCAAATACTTATTTCTTTTATCAACTTTGGTCTTTTCTGTTACACATCCGATACATACAGAAAATCTATAAAAATATCCTTTACATTTTATAAATTTTACATTATACTTTAAGTACTAGAAAATTAAAAATCGGAGGATAATTTAAATGAAAATTGCTGAAGCTCTTATTTTACGTGCCGATATTCAAAAAAGAATCACACAGTTAAAAACAAGACTTAACAATAACGCTAAAGTTCAAGAACATGAAGAACCTACTGAAAAGCCTGAACTTTTATTAACTGAATTAGATGACTTAATTTCCCAACTAAATGATTTAATAATAAAAATAAATAAAACAAATACTCTTTCAAAAATTGGTGGAATTTCATTAGTCGAATTAATTGCAAAAAAAGATACACTTTCACAAAAAGCAGGTATCCTGCGTGAATTTATAGAAATTGCAAGCCAAAAGATAAATCTTTATTCCTCAACAGAAATAAAAGTTTTTAGTACAATTAATGTTCCAGCACAGCAAAAACAGCTGGATAAATTGTCTAAGGAAATTCGTGAAACTGATACAAAATTGCAACAGGCAAATTGGACTATTGATTTGATTGAAGAATAAAAATATAATAAAAAACTGAATTTTTGGTGTAAATATTGTTAAGGTGAACATAAACCTTTGGATATTAGGTAGAAAATATCTTACAAGATTAAGTAATGCGGGGAAGTTACCAAAATCACAATTAATCCCAGTATTGTTACATCTGTATAAATTACTGTAAATTTTACTACCATATGTTAATTGATAATATTGAGGCTGGGTTGTGGGATTTAATTTAATTATACAAAAAATTTATTAAGGAGAGAAAAATTTATGAAAAAAATCGGGCTTGTGCCACGTTTAATTATCGCTATAACGCTTGGTATTTTACTAGGATTAATTTTACCAAGTCCAGTTATTAGAATATTTGTTACTTTTTCATCGTTATTTAGCAAATACTTGTCGTTTGTTATACCATTTATGATAATTGGATTTGTTGTGACAGGAATTTCGGATTTACGCCATGGAGCAGGAAAATTACTTGGAATAACCACTTTGATAGCCTATGTTTCTACAATTATCGCAGGAAGCCTTTCATATTTTATGTCAATCAGTATTTTTCCAAAAATTCTTAATTTTGCTTCATTTACAGCAGTAGAGCATCCTGAAAAAAATCTTCTGACAGCTTATTTTGATATTCCTCTTGCACCAATGTTTGACGTAACTTCAGCAATTGTTTTTGCTTTTATAATGGGACTTTCAATAAGCTGGCTCAGAAACAACGGAGAAGGGCAAACTACATACAATCTTTTTCGTGAATTTTCCAAAATAATTACAAAATTACTAAGTACATCCGTTATTCCTCTGCTTCCAGTTTATATTTTTGGAACATTTATGAATATGACTTACAGCGGACAGATATTTGCGACACTTTCTATTTTCTTAAAAGTATTTATCTGTGTTATAATTCTTCATATTTTATATATTTCGGCTTTATTCATATTCGCTGGAGGACTTTCAGGAAAAAATCCATTTACTTATATGAAAAATCAGATTCCAGGATATTTTACAGCTCTAGGAACACAATCTTCAGCCGCCACAATCCCAATAAACCTTGAATGCGCAAAACGAAACGGAACATCGCCAGAAATACGTGAGTTTGTAGTCCCTCTATGTGCTACAATCCATTTAGCAGGAAGCATTATTACTATCACAAGCTGTGTTGTCACTGTCCTTATGATGAACAATATGTCTTATGGCATATCAACAATCTTTCCTTTCATATTAGTTCTTGGAGTAGCCATGGTGGCAGCACCTGGAGCACCGGGAGGAGCAATAATGTCAGCACTTCCATTTCTAGGAATGGTTGGAATTGCTTCAAGCAGCCCTCTGGCTTCGCTTCTAATTGCTCTTTACATAACACAGGATAGTTTTGGAACAGCGGCAAATGTGTCTGGAGACAATGCTATTGCAATTATGGTAGACTGGATTTATCATAAATTTATAAAAAAATAAAAACAATATAAAAAGTGAAAAACTAATATTAATTAGTAATTCACTTTTTTCTTTTTTATTTAAGTTTTTATCTTAATACCATAAAAGATTAATTCCATTTTCTTTACATTTTTTTACGATTTCAGGAGTCCAAACCGAAGCCTGAACTTCTCCAATATGTGCTTTTTGCAACAAGAACATGCAAATTCTTGACTGTCCGATTCCTCCACCGATTGTTAACGGCAATTCATCATTTAAAAGCATTTTATGAAAGTCAAAGTTTTTTCGTTCTTCCAAGTGCAATTCCTTTAATTGACGTTCCAGAGCAGCTTTATCTACACGGATTCCCATTGATGATAACTCTAACGAACTGTCAAGAATCGGATTCCACATAATCAGATCTCCATTTAATTCCCAGTCATCATAATCTGGAGCACGACCATCGTGTTTTTCTCCTGATTCCAGCACTTTTCCGATTTGCATAATAAATATTGCTCCATTTTCTTTCGCAAATTTATCTTCTCTATCATTTGGAGCCAATTCAGGGTATAAGTTTTCCAGTTCCTGTGAAGTAATGAATGTTACTTCCTTTGGTAAAAATTTTTCAAATTTACTAAATTTGTCTGTCAATTCTTTTTCTGTATTTAAAAAGACTTGATAGATTTTTTTTACAGTTTCCTTTAAAAAATCTAAATTTCTATCTTCTTTTGAAATAACTTTTTCCCAGTCCCATTGATCCACATAAATAGAATGTGTGTTATCCAAGTCTTCATCTCTTCTAATTGCATTCATATCTGTGTAAATACCTTTTCCAGCCTCTACACCATACTGCTTTAATGCAATTCTTTTCCATTTTGCAAGCGAATG
Organism: uncultured Leptotrichia sp.; assembly: GCA_963517565.1. Lineage (GTDB taxonomy): Bacteria > Fusobacteriota > Fusobacteriia > Fusobacteriales > Leptotrichiaceae > Leptotrichia. Next base: position 62,986 of record CAUQGN010000008.1, read on the forward strand.
CACTATTTCCAATGTAGTATCTGGCATTTCTTTCATTTCAAAAGCCACCGGACGTTCTACTCCATTTAGGTTATCATTAATCCCTGCATCCTTTCTAACAAACATAGGTGCTGAAATTCTTGTTAAATCTAATGCTTTGGCAAGTTCTCTCTCAAAACAGTCTTTTGCTACTTTTATAGCAATTTCTGTTTCCATAATTCCGTATTTGGAATCATAATTTTTTGGAATTATAATACTCGACATATACTCTCCTTCTTTCCCAGTTTTTTCATTCTACTTTTAAATGTTATCAAAATTATTATTCATTGTCAAATTTTTTTATTTTATAACATAGTATTTTGGTTGCTTTTTAGAAGAAAGATGTGTAAAATATATTCACTTCTAAAAAATTAGAAAATTTCAAAAATTATTTATGAAAGGATGTTATGAAAAAAAAGTTATTAATTTTGTTTACTATTTTAATTTCTCTACTTGCTATAATTACTACAAATCACAATTTTAAAAACTTTTGGAAGAAATTTATTAATTCAGAAAAAATATCAAAAACTAAAGAATCAGATACTTCTAAAAATGATAAATACAATGAAAAAACAGAATTTACAATAATTGGCGTTGGAGATATAATGCTAGGCTCAAATTACCCTTTTGAATATTTGCTTCCTAAAAATGATTTCAATATTCTTGAAAATACACAAAATATATTAAAAAATGCTGATATAACGCTGGGAAATCTAGAAGGAACTCTATTTGATACAGGCGGAACTCCCAAAAGCTGTAATAATCCAAATGTGTGTTATGCTTTTCGTATGCCTTCAAGATACGGGATATATTTAAAACAGGCTGGATTCGACTATTTGAGCATTGCCAATAATCACAGTAATGATTTTGGAAAAATCGGGATTAAGGAAACTATTAAAAATCTTGATAATTTAGGAATAAAATACTCTGGAATTAAAGATATTGCTGAAAATACGATTTTAGAAAAAAATGGAAAAAAATTCGGATTTATTTCATTTTCTCCAAATTCAGCTACTGTAAAATTAAACGATTATAATTATGCAAAAAAACTTATTTCTGAATTAAAATCAAAAGTTGATATTGTAATTGTTATGTTTCACGGTGGAGCCGAAGGTGCTAATGCTGAACACATTACTAAAAGACATGAAATTTTTCATGGCAAAGATAGAGGAAATGTTTATGAGTTTGCCCATTTTGCGATAGACAATGGAGCTGACATAATCTTTGGACAAGGACCACATGTTACAAGAGCCGTAGAACTATACAAAAATAAATTTATTTCGTATAGTGGAGGAAATTTTGCAACTTTTGGAAAAATAAATGTTTCTGGTTCAATGGGAATTGCACCTATTTTCAAAATCAAAATAAATAATAAAGGAGACTTTATTTCTGGAGAAATTATTCCAGTAAGACAAACTTACAAAAGTTTCGGTCCTTTTATAGATTCAGAAAAATTAGCAATAAAGAAGATAATTTCCTTGAATAAATCTGACTTTCCAAATGGAAATGGACTTTCTATCACTGCTGATGGAAAAATTACTAAGGTTGGTAATTCAAATTAAACCACTAAACTTATACTATTTCCTATTTAAATAGCAAATGTTTAATAAATTTCTAACTCATCATAGGTTTTAGTCTTAGATTATTTTGTTTAGAAAAGAATTTTAATAACTTTGTTATTTAAATGCGGTTTAGTATTGCATTATTACGTTCAAATCAAATCGTAAAATCAATATAAAAAATAATATATTATTTTCTCTTCAGTCTGATAATCTCCCTCTCATTCTGATCTATTCTATTCCCCAGCTTTTCATTTTCTCGCTCTAACCTTTCCAACTTTTTCTTCTTTTCAATTTCCTCATCCTTAATATTCCTTCGTTCCACAATCACATTATTCCCAATTTTATCATCAGGATTCCCAATGATTTCCATTCCCTCTCCAATATCCATTCCAAAAATTTCAATCTTCTCTCCATTATCCATCCCAATAAACACTTCCTTTTCTTTAACCAAATTATTCTTATCAATCAAATAAATATAGTTTTTTTGATTTTTAAAAATAACAGCTTTTTTTGGAACAGTTAGAATATTTTCTTTTTTCTTATAAATCACACGAATATTTACTTGCTCGTTTAAAAACAGATCCTTAAATAAAATTGGCAAAAACTCAAATACATTCATATCCCCAATTTTATTAATCTTAAATAATTCTGCTTCAATAACCTTTTTTTCAGAAAATAAATCCGAATTCTCTTTTGTTTTATTCTTATCTTGCAAAATTTCCTCATTTTTATCATTTTTCATTTCAATTAATTCTTCAAGTGTTTTTTCTTCTCCAATTTTTTTATCTTTTCTCCTAAAAATACTAATTTTGGCAACATTTCTAATATTCAGATTTTTAACTTTATCACTTTTCACGCTTTCACTAACTATTTTTAAATCTTCCCTTTTGGCAAGAATCAAAATAGGCTCATTTTTATTTGTAATTCCGCCTTTCACTGCATTAATTTTCACAATGTAAGCGTCAAATGGACTTCTTACACTTCTCTGAACCAATCTTGTATTTCTCATTTCATCTTTAATTTCAATTTCCAATCCTGATATTTCTCCACGTAATTCCTGAATTTTCTGACTAACATCAGCTCCCAATTCCTTTTGTTTTTCCAAATTTCTTAATTCCCGATTTTTAATCACTAATAATGTACGTTTTTCATTCAATCCATTTTTCTGATAATCGCTAAATTTCACTATTACATCGCCCTTTTTTACAAAATCTCCAGCCTTGTAATAAACATCATCAACGGATAAATTCACATCCAGTCCAATTTTAGTAATATTATTTGCAACAACAGTTCCTTTCATATCCACAAAAAGTTCAAGATTTTCACGTGTTATTTTTTCAATAACATATTTCTGATTAATTCTTGGAGTACAGAATTTTATCATAAAAAGAATAATAAAAATAAAAATTGCGGGCATTATCCAAATTATTTCATCTTTTTTTCTCAATATTCTCTTCCTTTTTTAGTGGTTTCCGTCAAAATAGGAATTTTCACTTAAATTATCTTCATAAGGGAAATATTCCTTTCGTCCAAGATAAAGCTGATCCGATTTCCTTTGAATTGGAACGACAAAAAATCCCCAGTTGTTTAAATCAGTATAAATAAAAAATCTTACTGTGTTGTTTTGAATTGTATCGGTATCGTTTTGTGAAATTATATTTGTAAATTCAGGTAAAATTTCCTGTGCGTCCATTTCTTCATAGTTATCCTCATTTTTATAAATCATTTCTTTCTTCAATTCGCCTTCTGCAGTATAAACATAAATTTTTAGTTCTTCAGCAGAAATCTTTTTATCAATCTGTCCAATCAGAATATCAGCCTTTCGTGAAGTCTGTATCATTTCCACTTTTTCCCCATCGTATTTTTCCACCCACACAGAATACGGCACAAGCGGAACTTCATTTACAATTTCCACATCTATATGTCCAAAACGCTTATAATCCAGATATTTTATAGCTCCATCCAGACAGTTCAGTTTCAATTCGTAATCATCACGATGGCTCAGTTCCTTGTATTCAATCATCTTTCCCGGCACAAATTCCTTTAGTACTTCCTGAAATGTACTAATTTTTGTTGACTGTCCGCTTAATTTTATTAATGAATATTCAAAAAGCAGCCCTTCCTTGTAATATGTATTCAAAAATTTTCTGAGCATTCCGTAAATATCAGCTTTTACGATTTTTTCAATTTCCTTTATCGTAAAAATATGTCTTGGATAATCTGTTATTGTGGTAAATATTCCATTTTCATAAGTATGAATTTTCCAGCTTTTTAACTGCGTTATATGAATATCATTCCGTTTTTCATAATTTTTAGGCACATCAAAACGTGTCCGCAGTCTTCCATCGGATGTAAAAAATTCTTTTTTAAGATTTTCAGCCGCTTCCCAAAGCATGTAAAAGTTATTCCGTATTTTCTGATACTCCTCACTCATTTTATTCTCAAACTGTGAATATTTTGTAGGGATTACATTTTCATACTTTTCATATTCCAAATTCATATTTTCAAAAATTTTCTCAACACCACTCTCATCAATTACCTTGTAAATCATATCATTGTCATATTTTATCAAATCATTAATAGAAACAATCCTATTTTTAGAATATCTTGCCCCAAGTACAATTTTCAAAAACTGCATAATCCTGTAAGTCAAGTCATTTCCACCAAAATTCTCGTCTCCGTTTTCAAAACTCGTTCTTATATCCAGATAATATGAAATTTTGTCCTTGCTAATCACATATTTACAAGCCGCCAAATCCGTCGTCCCGCCACCACAGTCAATAATTAATGCACTATATTCTTCGTTCTCCTTATATCTCCCTTTCCTTATCTGTATCTCAATTGTATTGTACAACACTGCAATCGCTTCATCCATCGCATTTTCACGAATAATCTCATATTCATAATTTTTCTCGCTTGAAATTATATTTTTTTCAGAAATTTCAGAATTCTGATTTTTATTAAATTTATTTTCCACCATAAAAATTTCTTGAAACATCGTCAAAAACTGCTCTTTCAATTTTACAGGGCTTGAAGCGTGAATTTTTTTAAATTTGCATTTAAACATATATTCAGCACGATTCACAACATATTTTAAGTACGCCTTTATTATATCCTTTCTTTTTACATACAGAATATTTCCAAACTCATCATTAATTTTCTCAAGTTTATTATGTTCGTGCACCCACCTTTTCAAGCTGTAAAAAATCGAGCCATTGACAATATAGTCATTTCTCTCCAGCTTTCTTATCACATCATACCCAAATGAATACTTAATATTATTAGCATCACTGCAATCATCAATATAAACTAATGTTGGAAAAATCTCACGGTAATGTCTCTCTCCGTCATCAAATTTTACATAATTTATCGCATCTATCACAACATTTCCATTCAAAATATCATTAGTAGGCAAATCCTTCACATAATTTTTATCCAGATATGCCCCCACAGCCGTATTTACTGTCCCAAAATCAATACAAAGGGGTGTATTCGTAGTTTCCAGATTTTTCACAACAAAATTTTCAATTTCAACTTTATAATAGTCCATCTGATATGGATAAAGCGGCATCATTTCATCTTCCTTCAAATTATAAAACTTGTGAATAAATTTCAAGTCATTTTCTTTAAAGAACAAAAATGAAAATTTATTATTCCTCAGCGTTTCGACTCTAAAAAATTCCTTTTTACTAATCAGAAAATACTTATTCCTGCTATTCAAATCCTTTTCCAGCTGGAAAATTCCACACAAGTAATTATTTGCATTTATAAGAAAAACATTTGCACTGCTCACATTTTCAGGAATTTCAATTTTATAATTATCTTCCCTCATCAAATCAAGCTCCTTGTATAAAATAATCTTGTGTGGCACCCGTATCTTATTCTCATGATGAATTCTCTCGCCAAGTTTATTATCAAAAAGTTCCTGAACATTCACAAGACCACTTTTATTATACTTGTCTATACAATAATTTTCCTTGACTCCCCTATATTTCATCAAAAGTGAGATAAGCTCCTCTCTCGTGGGCGTTTCCACATGTACATTTACCAAATGTTCCTCAATTGCAATCTGATACATCTCATAATAAGATTTTCTTCGCAATTCCTCTTCATAAAATAATCTCATTTTTACCTTTTCCCCTTTAGTTATCAATAATAAATACTTTATTTAAATTCAAGTTTTGGTTTAGTTTTATTAATTTAAAATCCAAATAAAAAGCTATAAACATAGATTTTATTGAAACTATTTCAGTTCATCATTATAAAATCAAATCTATTGAAAAGCTTTTATTTTAAGCAAAAATTTTTCTCAATTTTTCAATCATTTCGCTAACACTTCCAAACCTTTTCTGCCTGTCAAGTTCCAGACCCTTTTTTATAACTTCTTCCACTTCTTTAAATTTCCCAACCTTCTCAAATCCTAAAATAACTTCCCTTCCAAACTCCAGTTCAGCCTTATAAAATCTCTTAATTGCCCCATCCACTTTCACTCCACAAACCATAAAATATAAAAGTGCCGCAAGTGAATAAACATCCGTTCTTTCATCAATCTCTACTTTCTCTGAATAAATCTCAATAGGCGAATATCCATCTGAAACCTTAACAAACTCAATCTTTTCCTTCTTTTTCAAGCTCGCTCCAAAATCAATAATCCTGATATTTCCCCTAATATCAATCAAAATATTAGAAGGCTTCAAATCACAATGAATAATACCCTTTTTATGAATTTTACAAACTACTTCGGCAATTTTAAAAAATATTTCCAAAATATGATTTATTCTCACTTTTCCATTTTTTATCTGATTTTCCAAAATATATTTTTTCAAGGTAACTCCACAAAAATATTCAGTAACAATATAATTTGTCCCATTTTCACTAAAAAAATCCACAAATTTAACAACATCATCTACAAATTTCCGTTTTCTTCTTTTAGATTTTTTCAAAAATTTCTCCAAAATACATTTTTCTTTCCAAAAACGTTCTTTCAGATTTTCAAAATTTTTCTTATACTTTTCAGTAAAAACCTCTTTACCATTCCTCATAACAATTTCTGAAGGATAACATTCTTTAATAATTACTTTTTCCCTTTGTCTATCTTCACACATATAAATATTGGAAAAATCACTTTTAGCTACATAATTTAAAATTTTATACTTCCCATTCAATATTGTTCCCTTTGATAAAAAATCCATTCTTATTTTCCCTTTTAAATTCTCTATTTTTCACAAAATTATTCCCATTCCTATCACGCCCAAGAACTTCCCAGTTTTTCTCAATTTCCTTTTCAAGTTGTGAAATTCCATCACTTTTTACCTTATAATTTTTTTTAAAATTTTTATTATCTGCATTCACATTTTTTCTATTATATTTTTTATTTTTAGAAACTTTCTTTTTTATTCTTGAATTATTTAATTTTTTAGCTCTTTTCTCTTTAGTTTCTATAATATTTTGAATAATTTCCAAATTTTTTGCATAGTTTTTTTCTATTTCTTCATTTTCTATCTTTTTATTTTTTACCTCCTCATTTTCACCCAGATCACTATTCTCCAAAGTTTTTTCAACTTCATCTTCAATATTTTTCTGTCTAACTTTATTTCTTTCTATCTCTGATTGTTTATTTAAATTATTTTTCATCAAATTTGCTTTTTCTATAATTTTCTCAGTCATTATATTTTTTACTTTTTCTTTTCTTTCATCTTTCAAGTTACCCTTTTGAATATTTTTTCCCACAGAAATAAACATAAACACAAATATTACGGCCAAAAATATATATTTTACAACTTTTTCCTGTTTTTGATTTTTTTCATTAATTTCTTTTTCTAACAATTCATAATTTTTTTCCATTTCAATATCTTCAACGAAAATCGACAAAAATGGTATCACTTTTCCCAATTTTTTCTCACTAGCCTTTATCTGTTCACTTAAATTCTGCTCGACATTTAATTTACTTTTCCTATCAACATAAATCTCCTCAATTTCACTCTCATTAACAACTTTCCAAAATCCAGGACTACCAGCCAGCAAATAATCATGTTTTTTAAGTCTTATTTTTTTGACTTGCTCACCTCTTATCTTTTCCACAATTCTATTTTCCCTATACAAAACAAGTTCAGTTTTCCCCATATTTCCAACAATCATATTATTTTTTTCAATAATAATAACAATTTGTGAATAAAAACTTTTTAAATCAAAATCTTTTTCAGCTTTATGAAATTTATATAATTTTGTTTTCTCAAAAATCACTTTATCAACGGAAGATCGTATCATCTGTTTTATATTTTCTAGAGAAAATTCATTATTTTCCAAATATTTTTCAATAATTTTATGAACTCCAATTTTTGCTAAATTTATCTTATCAATTTTCTTATTTTCAACATTACTATTTTCAATTTTTTGAGATATTTCTGACTTTTCCTGCATTTTTTCATCTGTCTTTTCATTAAAGTCAGCAATACACCAGATTCCTTTGCTTCCATTCGGAATGTATGCCGAATAAGAGTTTTTTTCAGTAATTTGTGCATATTCCTTAAAAAAGAAAGTATTTAATTTAATATTTTTTATCATTTTCCCTCCTCCCTTTTAAAAAATCTTCCAAAACTGCCACCATTTTTTATTTGCCTTTTTCTCTGCCTTTTTCAGCTTTTTCTCAATTTCGGCTATTTCGTTTTGTTTTGTACCGCTTTTTTCCAGCTTTTCCTTTGCCTGTGTAAATTTTTCCACAGCTTCCTTCCATTTTTTATTCTTAAAATCATCTTCTGCTTTTTTCTTTAGCAAATATCCCTCACTTTTTTCAATTTTTTTATTCAAATTCTCAATTTTGGACATCTGGTTTCCAAAATTCCCATCTGCATTTACTTCTTCCAGAAGTTTCTTCGCTTCTTCATATTTTGAGATACTTTCTTCAAATTTTTCGTTTATAGCCAACTGATCAGCCTGCATTTCCAGATTTGATGCATTTTCCATTTTTCTTGTTATTTCTTCACGTTTTTGCCGTTCCCGCTCCATTTCTTCCTGCTGTGCCTTGATTTCAGCCTCTTTTATCTGCAGTTGCTGTTGCATCTGAATTTCCTGCTGTCTTAACCTTTCCGAATATTCCATTTCCTGTGTTTTCAACTTTTCAGCATTTCGGCTTTCAAATTTAATAAATTCCTGTGCCTGATTTATGTATTTACTCACAGCATTTACATTATTCGTATCTTTCATTTTCTGATAAATATTTTTAGCCTGCGTTAGAATATTTATTGCTTGTGCCGGATTATTAGCAGTTATTTGCGAAAGCCCTTCCTGAACGAGATTGTTGGCAGTCTGCAAATCAGCATTTTGCTGGGAATTAAGTTCCTGTATCTTATTGTCAATTTCTCCCACTTTCACGGTATCTCCAAGTATCTGATACATCTGTCGTGCCTGATAATACGCCTCCTTTGAAGAATTAATATTGCTTTGTGCTAGCGAATCCCCTTTATTTTCAGCAAGCATTGCCCCATTATACACTGTTTTTTCCTTATCCGTTATTTCCTCCAGCTTTTTCTCAACTTGCGAGACATAATCTGCCCTTCCATTTGCCAAATACATATCAGCCGCATTTTTATAACTAACCTTTGCCAAATTGTAGCTTCCTTCATTAACCGCTGTATCTCCAGCCGTTTCCAAAGCCTTAGCTTCCTTTAATTTCACAGTTGAATTTATTCGTGAATCCAATGTAGTTAAAATCTCTTCCGTGTTCAGTTCATTCCGTTTATAGCTGTTGTCATTCAGATTATACTTAGCCTGCTGATACTTTACGTTTGCCTCGTCATAATTTCCGCTGTTAAACATCTTATTTCCCTCATTAATATCCGAAAATGCCTTTTTAATCTTCTCAGTTTCTCCAATTTTCTTATTTATTTCATCAATTTTCTTACTTACATCAACTCTTTTTTTCTCAGCATTCGTAAGAAATCCTATTATACCCTTGCTTTTAGGCTTTAATTTTTCGTATTCTCCAATTTCAAGTTTCAAATTATCAATTGAATTATTAAAATTTTTCTTTAAAATCTCCTCATCCGCCAACTTTTCATACTGTGTTGCCGCTTGCAAAATACCGTTTCGCCTTTTCACATTCCAAATTACAACAAACAAAATAATTACAACAATAATCAGCATTACAAGTATTATTTTTTTAATAAGTTTGCTTTTATCCTTTTCCATCGGCTCTGGACTTGCTACCGCCTGTACTTCTACCTGTGCAATCGTATAATTTTCAATATTATCTCTAAGAGAAGCAAGTATCCGTTTTTCCAATGAATTTAACCATTGCTTCTTATCCTCAAATCTGGATAAATCATTTTCCATATCATGCTCATCAATATTTTCCCAAAATCCTACAGTCGTCAAGCAAAAAACATCTTTTTCCATAAGTTCTACAGGTTTTTTTATAATATTTGGTTTAATTTTCCCAAAATCCCCAATTGCCTGCAGTAAATCATTTCTTTGCCTGTGAAATCTCATATCCGATATATTCAATGCTTTTTCGTCCACCAAAAGCTGTGCTATCGTGTCATCTCTGCTTTGAGAAATGATATATCCGCCTCTAATATGATAAAACCTTGTATTTCCGATATTTCCATATAAAATTGAATTATAATTGCTTATTACGATTAAAAGGGAAGTGTGCATAAGAGAATATTTCTGAGTTTCTTCCTGTTTTTCCTTAACTTTTAGATTGGCATAATCCATCATTTCCTTTATTACATCATAGTTAAATCGTGGACGTAGCATAAAATATTCAATCGCAGATTCCACAGCAATCCTTGCCGCAACTTTTGCCCCTTCTTCCTCGTCAAATCCATCCGCCACAGCCCAAATCGCATAATTATCCAGCAAAACATACCCAAAATAATCGTTATTTTCAGCCTTCGTCCCAGCCTCACTCAAAAATTCTGTAATAAATTTTGCCTCATCTTTCCTCATTTCTCAATTTCTCCCTCTATTTTTTATTAATTCAACTTTATAAAATATATTCATTTTATATATATGAAAATTATTTAAAATAAAACTTTAATACTAAACCCCGTTTAAAAATAAATTTTTATAATAAAGTTGTTTTACAGTTAATTTATAATCATTTAACTAAATTATTTTTTATTATTTTTTAGGTATTTTAATTAATAAATTTTTTTTCATATTACCATGTTTTTTCTTTTTTATTTTCGTAGGATTGTTCATTGCCGCAAATCCTACAACCTATGGCTAGACTCCGACTTTTATTTGCCCAACTTCAAAACTCCTCCTTTCAGTCGTCAAACAATCGCAGTTGAACAAATAAAAGCTTCGTCGATTTATTAAAAAAAAAAATATTTTAATTATTTTGAAATACTAGGTTTATATCTCTTATTAGAAAAGTTTGTAATAAATTCTTTATTTAAAAGGGGTTTAGTATAAATTTATTAAATTTCTTCATAATCTTCGATTTTTACTTCTAAATCATTATTTTTATTCTGAAAATTCGTATTTTTCACAATTTTTTCATCATTTAAATTTTCGTATTTTCTTTTCACACTTTCCTCTCTCGACTTTTCCTTTTCCCAGTCAAAATAATCTCCACACAAATTTACAAATACAAACTTACTTTCCCCCATTTCCACTACTGAATATGCCCGTAATTCTACTGTGTTGTAAATTGCTTCTCCATTTAGATAAATTAATCCATTAGAATCTCCAGGAGTTAGCATAAATTTTCGCTGTTTGGGATTATAGCTTATTGAACAATGGTTTTTTCTGGAAATCATAGTATCTCCTAAAATTTGTATATCCATATTTTCTCCACGCCCAACAAAGTTCCGTTCGCTCACAATTCTGTAGTCTTTTCCCTTATCATGTCCCTCAATGCACGTAAGCCAGCCTACGACAGGATCTACAGTGCTATCTTTAGACCAGTAGGCTGTTGTTCTGTCTTCATCCTTCATTTCTTCAACTAGATTAATTTTATCATCCAGATTTTCTGTTTCCAGCCCTTCTGATTTGCAGTAAGGACATAAGCTGTATCTTGAAACATCGTATATATGACCATTTTTACATCTATCCAATTTCATTTTAAAATTTTCCTTTCTTTTTTATTTATAGATTTATTTTAATAATATTTTTGTAGTCGCTAAATAAATTATGTCTCCTGATTCCACTTTTACTGGTACATTTTTTTTCAGTTTTATTTTCCTTTTATCAATATTTCGCTCAATTCCACTTCCATTTTGTGAGCCTAAATCCTCATAATACCAGATTCCATTGACACGATTTAAGATTCCGTGAGCCCTGCTGACTAAATTTGAGTAAATTCCTTCGCTCACATCTATATCCACCCTGTTTCTTGGTGATTGCTTCCCAATGAGAAGTGATGTTGCCCTCCCAATTTTCCAAATTTTCATATCATAGTCTTCCGAATCCTTCAAAAATATATGCTCAATCTGATTTTTCTCCAAATCCTCAATTTCCTTCACTCTTTCTAAAAATACATTATGCTCCCTTTCCCTCTCATACTTTATATTTTTGATTTCCTCCTCAACTTCCACTTTTTCAAAAAATCTTTCCACAATAAGAAGGTAAAGTGTAACTCCAATGTAAATAAAAATCGAAAAATAAAGGCTTTTTGTAGAATATCCTGAAAGATGTACAAAAATGAATGTAAATATTAAAACTGTCATTATCAAAATATTTTTTATATTTAAAAATTTGTAACTTTTTTGATTTTTTGCATTCAATTTACGTTTTTCATATTTTTTAATTCCCTTATCCACGCTAATTTTATTTCTTTCATCATTAATTTTTCCATTTTCTCTCTTTTTTCCAAGCCGTGCTACACTTCTAAGCCTTTCCAGCCTATAAATGCTCCCACGCCCAAATGGACGCCTAAAAATATTTCCCCAATTTGTAAAACTTCTTCTGATTCCCCACAACATTTCTAATTTCCCCTTCTTACTTTTTCTCTTTCATATCAAAAAAACTCTCAAATCTGCTTTTCACACTTTCCTTCTCAGCTTTTGCTTTATTTTTCCCAATTTTATCTAGCCCAAAACTGTTTTCAAACATTCCTTTCATTTCAGCTGCACTCTTAAAAAATTCTTTTCCAAAAGTAAAATTATTTTGAGAAGATTTACTTTTAAAATTTTCCTTATTATTTTTATTTTTTGGCTGATTGTTCCCATTTTTCCTTTTACAATCATACTCTTTTCTTTTTTTCTCATTTGAAAGAACTTCATAAGCCTCTGTTATTTCTCGAAATTTTTTTACAGCTTTTTCATCTCCTGCGTTTCTATCGGGATGATATTTCATTGCCATTTTTCTATATTTCTTTTTTATTTCAGAAATATCTGCATTCTCAGGTACTTCCAGTATTTTATAATAATCCATGCCTCTTCCTTCTTTATTAATTTTTCTTTAATTTTAATTAAATAATACTATATTATTATATTTTTGTCAACATATTTTTAATTTATAATTAATATTTTTGGTTTTAAATTTCACAAAAAAGACATAAAATTTACATATTTTTGTCAAAATTAAATGGTATTATGTATTTGTTCAAAAGGTAAGAGCATAAAAACAGAAATCGAAATGGAGATGATTAATATGAATATGAAAAATACTTTTAAGAAAATGGTTGCAATTCTAGGAATAGCAGGAGTGTCAATTGTATCTTTTGCCATTTCACCTAAAGAGCAAAGACCAAAGCCAAAAGCAACGGTTCTTCAACCAAAAAGAAAATCGATAAACAAAAAGCCAACAAGAAAACAAGCAACAAAACCTCAAGAAAAAAGAATTAATAAAAAATATAACAAATAAAATTAAATTTATAAAATTATTACTCATAAAAATTTATACAAATTATACTCAAACCTATTTTGAATTAAACTGCTAAAATTATATAAATTTATGGTTTGAGTAAAATAGTCATAGTTTTTGAGTTTAGTTTTAAATAAGTTTTACTATAAAATTATGTAAATGAAAAAAATATGTACCTGTAGACAAAGCAATAAAAATTGCAATGTTTAAAGGTACATTTTTGTAATTATAGTCAATCTAAAAAAATTAGAGTAAAAATATGTAAAAAGTAATTAACTAATATTCCACTCTTATTTTAAAATAAAGTTTATCTTTTTTATTTTTTATTTTGAATTTTCTGCAAAACTATTTTTATAGCTTCACTAATATCTTTTATTTGAACTAACTCACTATCTTTTATCCATTTAGAAACATCTGTATTTACATATCCTAAAGATTCTAAAGCTAATTTCAAATCTTCCTTCATTAACAAAACTCTAGAATCTGATACTTCTGAAGTTATCAGTTTTCCACTTAATATATTGCTATTTTCTTCAATTACTTCTACTACATCCAGTTTTTTCACTTTATCTTTCAAATCCAGTATTATCTTTTGAGCTTTTTTTATACCCAGTCCTGGAACTCTTGTAAAGATTTTTGATTCGTTCTCTGTAACAATATCAATAATTTCTCTCATATTAAAAGTAGAAAGTATTGCAATTGCAAGTTTCGGCCCTACTCCACTTATACTTATTAGCGCTTTAAAAAGTTCCCTTTCATTTTGTGTTTTAAATCCGTAAAGAGAAATATCATCTTCTTTTACATTTGTATAAATGTATAGTTTTTCGTTGCTTCCAATATTATCTATTTTTTCAAATGTTTTTAATGATATATGAATTTTGTATGCCAAGCCATTTATCTCCAAAGCAACATAATCAACTTTCTTCACTGTTAATTTTCCTAAAATATATTCAAACATTTATACCCTTTCTTTTTAAATTTGTAATTTATAATTTTACTAATTCAACTTTTGAAATATTTTCTTCCAAAAACATAATTCCAATTTCCTTAAATTTTTCCTGCCCATCTGTTACATAATATTTTACTTCCTCATTTTTCTTAGCATCATTTTTTAAAAATTCATTTTTTTGTAAAATTTTTTTCAAATCTAACGCTGTTTCCCTTGCCGGATCCACTATTTTTATATCTGGATAAATTTTTCCAATTGCCTCTTTTAAAAGCGGATAATGAGTACACCCCAATATCAATGTATCAACTTTCCCTTCAAAATCATCTAAATACGTCTTTATTATCTGATTAACAAGCTTACCGCTTAAAATTCCTTCTTCTACAGCTGGAACAAAAAGCGGGCATGCCTTCTGAAATACTTCTGCCTTTGTATTAAAAAGTTTTATTTCTTCTTCGTATTTCCCCGATTTTATAGTTGCTTTCGTTCCAATTACACCAATTTTATTACTTTTTGTAGTATTTATTGCTGTTCTTGCTCCAGCCTCTATTACCCCTATAATTGGTATTTTAAAAGTTTCTTTCAGTTCCTTTAGTGCAAGTGCAGTAGCTGTATTGCAAGCCACTACAATAGCGCTTACTTCTTTTTCCAGCAAAAACTCAACAATTTCTTTTGAGTATCTTACAATCAGTTCTTTTGTCTTTTCTCCATAAGGAACTCTCGCTGTATCTCCGAGATAATATATTTTTTCATTTGGCAATACTTTTCTAATTTCTTTTAATACTGTAAGTCCTCCAATTCCTGAATCAAATACTCCAATAGACATTTTATTCCTTTCCTGTAATTATATTTAAAAAAATAAAATTGAGCCGTTAAAAAACAACAGCTCTTTTTACATTATTTCATAATTAGTTCTCCACTATAAGTCAAAGTTCCATCAGTTGCAATATACGTTCCTACAATTTTTCCCCTGCTATTTTTAGTTACTCCTGAGTTCAAGTTTACTGTGAAAGTTAAATTTGGTCTCTGAGTAGCAGTTATTTCTACATCTTTTGTAGGATATAAATTATATTTGCTGTCTCCAATTGTCGCTACTGCCACTACATCATTTTTACTTATAATCTTCATTTTCTTAGCAGAATTATTATTATTTTTTCCAAAAAGCGTATTAAAGAACTGTTCTATTTTATTTCCTTTTGGAGCATTGCTATTTTCAGTTTTATTAGTTTCATTACTATTTACAGGGTTATTATGAGAAGCATTGCTCACATAATTATTACTTTCACCAGTTTTTCTAGCATAACCATTTGCATAATAATCATTTATTTCTTTTGCACCTATTGCATTTCTATCTCTTGCCCTGTCTGAACCTAAAATAACTGCTATCATTCTATCATTGCCTCTGTTTGCTGTCAAAACTATATTCGAACCTGCCGCATCATGATAGCCTGTTTTTATTCCATCTACTCCCAAAACATTTCCTAAAAGTGAATTTGTAGAACTTACTTTTGTATTTCCATTATCTACATAATCTGTTTTGTTTTTTGAGAAATTTAAATATTCACTATAATCCTTTAATGTGATTTGAGCCAATTTGTACAAATCTTTAGCATTCCCTTGATCCATGCAAGAACCTGTATACTTAGGCGGCAATCCGTGCGGAGAACAATATCGAAGAGAATTCAATCCATAACTTCTTGCTTTCTGATTCATTAAGTTTACAAAACTTGGCACATCGCCTGCAACATATTCAGCAAGTGCATAAGCCGCATTGTTTGATGATTTTATAATAGTTGCCTTTAATAGATCCCTTACTGTATATTGCTTTCCAGCAGTTAATTTTATTCCATAAGGAACAGAAGCAGCTTTTGATGAAACTGTCACCTTGTCCTCATATGAAATTGAACCTTGCTTAATTTTATCTAATGTCAGTATTGATGTCATAATTTTTGTAACAGACGCTAATGGACGAACTGTTGAACTGTTATCTTCCTTTATAATATTTCCATTAACATCTCCTATTAATAAAGCTTTATAGTCATGATAATTCTCCCCTTCAGCAAATGAAAATGCTGATGTAAACAAAAATGCTATGGATAATATTAATTTTTTACTTTTATTGTTAATTTTTACTTTTTTTCCCATTTTACCTTTCTTTCCTCTTTTCTATCTAATAAATTTCCTAAAGATTAATATAACATTTCTACATTAGTTTTTCATTTGTAAATTTATTGATAAAACTTGTTTGATTTAATTACTATCTGCCTAAATACATTTAAAAAATTCCCAATAATTATCTATAAGGAATTTCATTTACACTATAAATTATTTTAAAAATAAATCCTAAAGTTAAGTTTATTTTGTTTATTTATAATTTTATTTTAATTTTAACAACTTTATATTAAAAAAATTTAATTATATTTGTGTTTTTAATTTAGTTTTTCTTTAAAAAATTTTCTATATTTATAAAATATTTTCTCCTTTTTTACAATATATGAACTAAAAATTATCATACTTTTGCCAGTCATAATAACTCTGATTCAAACTGTAGGCGTGAAATCCATTATCATTTAAAAGTTTGGAAGCTAAATTTGCATAGGCACAGTTCCGTCCTCTGCAATAAACAATTATTTCTTTATTTTGGGGTAAATTCTTCAAATTTTCTTCTAGATTCTTCATTGGAATATTTATTGCATTTTCTATATGGCTTGAATTAAATTCATCTGCCGGACGTAAATCTATTATTAAAGTTTCTTTATTTTTTACCATTTCGTAAGCCTGCTCCAAAGTAATCGGACGGATTTTCATGCAACTGTCATTAAATTCACTGTGTATCCGCTGAATGTCTGCCAGCTGCTGTTCTCCTACTCCAATCAGAAGATACACTAAATCAATTATCTGCGTATTTGCAATCTCATAAACAACATAGTTTCCCTTTTTTTCACAAACAACCAGATTGCCATCCTTTAAAATCTGTAAATGTCTTGAAGTGTTTGCAATGCTCATTCCTGTTTCATTTGAAATACTTTCCACAGTTTTTGCCCCCTGCACAAGTAAATCCAGTATTTCGATTCTTTTTTCACTAGACAGGCATTTTCCTATTTTTGATAATCCTGAATACAGGCTATTTTTGTAATTTTGACATATTTTATCCATTTAATTCATCCCCTTTCTGCTTTCAACATCTATACTAAATCTAATTAAATCTAAATTCAAAAATTATGATTATTTTAATCCCGAATCTCATTTAACTTTAACTAACTCAGTTTTAAAGCAATTTGAGTATGCTTCTAAAATTTTATATTAAAAGTGTTGACAATTTATTTTAAATATGATACTATTCAATTACTTGATTGAATAGTTGATTTTCTAAAAACAGTATAACACAATTTTTTTAAAAAATAAACTATAAATTATAAAACTTAACAAAAATGATTTTAAGAAAGAGGTTGATGTAAAATGGCATTAAGTTTAAATAAAGATAATTTTGAAAAAAGCATTGCAAATGGAGTAGCTTTAGTAGATTTTTGGGCAGAATGGTGTGGACCTTGTAAAATGCAACTTCCTATTATTGAAGAATTTTCAGGAGAAATGGAAGGAAAAGCTACAATAGGAAAAGTAAATGTAGATGAAGAACTAGAATTAGCACAATCTTTCGGAATTCAAAGCATCCCTACATTAATTTTATTCAAGGATGGAAAACCTGTAAAAAAATTAGTTGGATTACATTCAAAAGAAGCACTTTATGAAGAAGTAAACCAAGTATTATAGAATTTGGGCAAAATATATTATTTAAAGAAATATTTATTTATAAAAAAGTCTAGCGGTTATTTTTCAATTCTGCTAGGCTTTAATATTAAAAAATAAATTTAACTAAGTTATAATTTATAAAATAAAAAATCGTAAAAAAGGAAGGGTGAAAAATATGTATGATTCAGTAATTATAGGATCAGGACCAGCAGGACTAACAGCCGCAATTTATCTAAGCCGTGCTGGATTAAAAAATATAATAATAAATGGAATGGAACCAGGTGGACAATTGACAACTACAACAGAAGTTGAAAATTTTCCTGGATTTCCACAAGGAATTTCAGGTCCGCAGCTAATAGAGGATATAAAAGCTCAATCAAAAAATTTTGGAACTGAATTTCTACAGGCAGTTGTAAAAGATATTGAAAATGTAGAAAATAATGGTAAGAAAACATTTAAGCTACATTTAGATAACGGAAATATAATAGAAGCAAAAACAGTAATTTTATCAACAGGAGCAAGTGCAAAATACCTTGGAATTGAAAATGAAAAAGAAAATATAGGAAAAGGTGTTAGTGCATGTGCAACTTGTGACGGATTTTTCTACCGTGGAAAAGATGTTGTTGTAATTGGCGGTGGAGATACTGCAATGGAAGAAGCTATATTTTTAACAAAATTTGTAAACAAAGTTACTATCATTAACAGAAGAGATATATTACGTGCCTCTGCAATTATGCAACAAAGAGCAAAAGATAATGAAAAAATTGAGTGGAAATTAGATTATACTCCAAAAAAAGTGCTAGCTGATGAAAAAGTTACAGGAATAGAGCTTTTAAATAACAAAACAGGCGAAATTGAAACTTTAGCAACAGATGGAATTTTTGTAGCGATTGGAAGAACTCCAAATACAAAATTCCTTGAAGGAAAAGTCGAAATTGACGATAGAGGCTATATTATAACAAAAGGAAAATCCTCTAAAACAAGTACTGCTGGAATCTTTGCAGCTGGAGATGTCCAAGATAGCAAATATCAGCAGGCAATAATTGCAGCAGGAAGTGGTGCTATTGCGGGACTTGATGTAGAAGAATATTTAAGAGAAAATAATTTATAATTCTAAACTTAAAGAAATAAAATATTAAATATGTACCAATAAACTGGATAATAACAATTAGAAAGTTTTAAGGTACATTTTTTGTTTTATATTTTACTTTATAAAAATATAATTTTCATTTTTTAACAAAGTCTAATATTTTGATTATCAGCATAAACCTTTACTGCAAATAAGGATTTGCAGCAATCAACAATCCTATGAAAAAGAAAAAATACTTATTAATCTAAAAAATAAAATTATAAAAAATTAATTAAATTTTTTTATTTTTCTGAAATAGTATGACAAATATAAAAAAATATAGTATAATATAATAATGTAATAATTTTAAACTTAAACTCCAAACTTTTGAATAATAAATCTGGAGGCAATAAAATAAAACATTGAAAAATAGGAGGTTACTTTTTATGGAAAATATTGAATTTGAAAGTTTCGATAATATTGAAAATGATGATTCAGGGCGATTGTATGAAATGGGGAAAAATTACTATGACAGCGGTTCTGACATACTCGCTGAGAAATACTTGAAAGAAGCTGCTAAAGGTGGGAATAGAAAAGCTTTTCTATTACTTGCTGATATCTATCTAAAATATGATAAACTAAATTTGGCTGAAAAATATTTAAAAAAAATTGCTGATGGCGGAGATTTTGAACTGCAGGATAAACTTGGGACTGTTTATAAAAGAAAATCAAATTTTGAACTGTCAGAGTACTATTACAAACAGGCTATAAGCAATGGAAATCAAAGAGCACATTATCATTTGGGAAAACTATACTATTTATTCAAAAAGAAAAATTTAGCAATAGATTACTTAAAACCTGTTGCTGATGAAAGAGATCAGGAGGCTCAAGTATTACTTGCCAAAATTTATTATGATAACGGTCAAGTTGACTTGGCTGAAGAATATTTACATAAGGCTAAGGACAACGGAGAAGCATATTATCTTCTCGGAAAGCTGTATGGAGAAAAACAGGATATTGAAACTGCTGAAAGGCATCTAAAAACAGCAGCAGATGACTATGACAACAAAAGAGCGCAGGAAGTTCTTTCAAAACTTTATACAGATAAAAACAATCTTACTCTTGCAAAACATTATTTAACATTGCTTGCAGACGAAAACCATTTGGAAGCCTTTGCACTGCTTGGAAATATATTTGCTGATGAAAAGAACTATAATCTTGCCTACACAAATTATAATCATTTTTTTGAAGGAAAGGTTCGTGAAAATGCAAAAGTTGATATGAGAAAAATCGACGATGCAAAACTTAAATTCAATTTTGGAAAATGCTGTATAAAACTTGGAAAATTCGATGCAGCTGAACAAAACTTGAAGGGCAGCGAATATCTGAAAATTTCTGATAATGTAATTGAAGTTGCAAAACTTTACGAAGAAGCAGATCAGTTAAAATTGGCTATCCAATATTACAAATCAGCTTTACATCTATAATTTAATTAAAAATAAAACAATTAATCTTAGGAGGAAAAATGGCAACTACAAAAACATCCATCGGTAATTTTGATTTTGAAAACTGCTTTATGAATGCAGCGGGAGTTTACTGCTACGATAGAAATGAATTGGAACAAGTTATAAATTCACAGGCTGGAACATTTGTCACGAAAACTGCTACATTACAGTCCCGTCCTGGAAATCCAGAGCCTAGATACCATGACACAGCTCTGGGAAGCATAAATTCAATGGGACTTCCAAATTTGGGATTTGATTACTATTTAGATTATTTACTGGAATTGCAGAAAACACATCCTCATAGAACTTTCTTTTTCTCGCTTGTAGGAATGTCGACAGAAGACACTCACGCATTACTAAAAAAAGTTCAGGAAAGTGATTTTAAGGGAATAACAGAACTTAACCTGTCTTGCCCAAATGTGCCAGGAAAACCACAAATTGCCTATGATCTGGAAACTACTGAAAAGTTGCTGGCAGATATTTTTTCATATTTCAAAAAGCCACTTGGAGTAAAATTGCCTCCCTACTTTGATATTGTTCACTTCGATCAGGCAGCCGCAGTATTCAATAAATTTCCATTGACATTCATAAATTGTATAAACAGCATTGGAAATGGGCTTGTAATTGAAGATGAAAGTGTTGTAATAAAGCCTAAAAATGGATTTGGAGGAATTGGTGGAGAATATATAAAACCAACTGCCCTTGCTAATATTCACGCCTTTTATCAAAGGTTGAACCCTTCTATTAAAATTATTGGAACAGGTGGTGTTCTTACAGGACAAGATGCTTTTGAGCATATTTTATGTGGGGCGAGCATGGTTCAGATTGGTACAACTTTGCACAAGGAAGGTCCTGTTGCTTTTGAGAGAATAACTAACGAATTAAAAGATATTATGGATAAAAAAGGATACAAAACTATTGAAGATTTTAGAGGAAAATTGAAATATTTATAATTTTTTTACAATAAATTTTTTTTGATCTCTCTATTTCAATAGTGAATTTAATAATAGAAAAACAAAGTAAAAAAAAACAAGGTGATAGAAATGGATAAAATAAGTTTGCTTCAAAAAACAATTAATGAAAGTAAAAGAGTTGTCTTTTTTGGAGGTGCAGGCGTTTCTACAGAATCTGGCATTCCTGATTTTAGAAGTGCAAATGGAGTCTACAATTTAAAACTTGATAGGAATTTTTCTCCAGAAGAGCTTATTTCTCACACAATGTATGAAAAATATCCAGAAGAATTTTATGATTTTTATAAAAAACATCTTGTTTATCCAAATGCAAAACCGAATTTTGCTCATAAATATTTGGCAAAGCTGGAACAAGATGGAAAATTAACGGCTGTTATCACTCAAAATATCGACTGCCTGCATGAAATGGCTGGAAGCAAAAACGTCTTGAAACTGCATGGAACTGCTGACAGCAATACTTGTGTTATTTGCGATAAAAAATACAATATGGAAGAATTTTTAGAAATCTGTAAAACTGAAAACATCCCTCATTGTTCAAAATGTGGCGGAATTATAAAACCAGATGTTACTTTGTATGAAGAAGTTCCTGATCCAGATACTTTTAGAAAAGCAATAAACGAAATATCCAAAGCTGATACACTAATTATAGGCGGAACTTCGCTTATCGTGTATCCAGCCGCTTCCCTTATACATTATTTTCAAGGAAAAAATCTCGTATTAATAAATAAATCCAAGACTGAGCAGGACAATTTTGCAAATTTAGTTATACACGAAAGCATAAGAGACGTTTTTGAAAAATTAAAATAATTAGATTAAAATAAAAAAATAAAGAGGTGAAAATGGTAAAAGTATTATTTGTCTGTCTAGGAAATATATGCCGTTCCCCAATGGCAGAAGCAGTCTTTCGGGAAATGGTAAAAAAAGAAAAGCTATCTGACAAAATCATAATTGATTCAGCAGCCACAAGTTCCTGGGAACATGGAAATCCAGTTCACCACGGTACTAAAACTAGGCTCGCCAAAGAAGGAATAAGCGTAAAAGGAATGTATTCCAGAATTTTAAATAACGATGATTTGGATGCCGATTATATTATTGGGATGGACGAAAGCAATATAGAAAATATAAAACTTTTTACAAATGGAAAAAATAAAGGCGAAATAAGAATGCTGTTAGAATACGCAGGAGAAAAACGGAAAATAAAAGATCCGTGGTTTACTGGTGATTTTGATACAACTTATGATGATGTAGTAAAAGGTTGTAAAGCGTTGTTAGAATTTATTAAAAAAAATGATTTGAATATTTAAATTTATAAATAAGACTTTTGAGAAAATAATTTTCTTAAAAGTTTTTTTTCAATTCAATCTAAACAACATTTAATACTATTCTCTATTTAAATAGCGAATATTTAATAAATTTTGAATTACACAGTATATTATAAAGAATTAAAATTTTTTGTCCTTAATGTAGTTTCTACTTTATAATGGAATTTAGTATAACAAATTAAAAAATTATAGTTTTGTATCCAAATTTTTATTAGATTCTTTTATAATAACAAAAAGAGAGACGATTTTAAATAACCATCTCTCTTCCCAAATTTTACATTACTATTTAATTTCCCAAGAAGTTTCAATCTTTTGGCATACCTTAATTCTTTCACAATTAAATTAATTAGCGTAAAAAATTATATCTAAACTCCAGTTTTTTATAATTTTTCAATAATTTTCTCTTATCATCACTTCCCTTTCAACTATATTTTACTCTCAATTTATCTTAAATACAAGTTTTTTTCAAAATAATAAAAAAATTATTAATAATAATAAAAAGTACACCTTCAATGCCTTTTTCAAACATTTCCAGTGTACTTACCTTTATTCTACAATAAATAACCATTCAGAAGACAATTCATGTTCTCCATTGATTACTTTTTCATATTCTGATTTTAACAATTTATGAAATTTACCTGCTTCTGGTTTTGCATTAAAGTCTAACTGCCCAATAGGACGTTTGTCCAATGATTCTGCATAAGTAATTTTCATCGCTGTTCCTGTTACTAGCAGTTCGTCTGCTGTGAATACCATTGATCTGTCAATTTTTCCACGATTTATTTTATATCCATTGTATTCTAATAATTCCAATGCCAATCTTACTGTAATTCCTTCAAGAGCTGCATTTCCAGTATCAGGGATTATTATTTGCCCTCTGTAAACCAGTATTATGTTTGCAACTGACACTTCTACCACGTTTCCAGCATCATCAAACATTAATGCATCATCATAACCGTTTCTTTGAGCATCACTTGTCGCAAGGAACGAGTTAATATATGAACCTCCTGCTTTCGCTTTTGTAGGAATTGCCGAATCATTATATTTTCTATAAGTCGAACTCATTAAGTTCAATCCACCTTCTGTACTTACATAATCTGCAAGCGGCAGCATGTAAATTGCTAAATCAAAGTCTAATCCTGCTTTTTTAGGTGACAATCTCGGCTCTTTACAAAATACGAATGGACGCATATAAAAATCTTCTTTTACGTCGTTTTTCTTAACTAATTCTGTAACAATATCCTTAAATTCATCCCAAGTTATAAAATATTCAAATCCTAACATTTTTGACGCATTCATTAATCTTATATAGTGATCTTTCAGTCTAAAAATCGCTACTTTCCCATTTCTGTAATATCCTCTGATACCACCAAAGCAAGTTGTTCCATATTGTAAACTGTGTGTAGCAATACTAACTGTCGCTTTTTCAAATTCTATTATTTCTTTATTAAAATATGCAAACTTCATAAATTCTGTCTTTGCCATCTAATTTTACCTCCATATATTTCAGTATTCTAATATTTACTTTTATATTTTAGCACTTTTTTAAAATTATGTAAAATTTATTTTTTATAATTAACTATATATATTATATATATTTAAATGCTAAAATTATAATTCTTTCTTAATTTTATTAACTTTTGAATTTGTAAAATTAGACTCCATAAACTTTCATAAGTTCATCCAGTTCTTTTTTTTCTTCCATTTCCTTAACTTTTTTTACAGACAATGCAATTGATTTTTTCTTATCATTAATATCTGTAATTACAGCCTCAACTTTATCTCCAACTGAGAATTTTTCAGAAATATCTTTCAAAAATTCCTCTGTCAACTCACGTTTTGGTATAATTCCATTAAATCTGTCTGTCAATTTAACAAGAACAAAGTTTTCCTGAATTTCCACAATTTCAGTATTAATAATATTTCCCTTCTTATATTGCTCAATTGCTTCCTTCCAAGGTGATTTTTCTAACTGTTTAATACTTCCAGACAGTTTTTTATCAAGTTTATCAATTACAATTACCTTAAATTCAATTTCATCTCCAACTTTATATTCCTTTTGATCCTTTTTATCCCAAGAAAATTCATTTTTATGGATAAAAACTTCTATTCCTTTTTCCAATTCCACAAAAATTCCATAATCCTGAACATTCATAACCTTTCCTTTAAATGCATTATCAAAGTCATAAGTTTCTTCAAGAATATTCCACTTATCGTCTAACAACGCTTTTGCACTTAAAGTAACTCTATTTTTTTCGTCATTAAAGTCAACTATTTTAAATTTGATTACATCTCCTGCCTTGTATTTTGAAGATAAATTAGATTCTCTCTTATATGACAAGTCAGACACATGTAAAAGTCCGTCAATATCTTTTTCCAGCGAAATTAACAATCCAAAGTCAAATACTTCTGTTATTGGTTTTTCGATAATATCTCCGATGTGGTATTTTTCCTTAACTGTATCCCAAGGGTTTTCTGACAATTGTTTTACACTTAATTTAACATTTTTCTTTTCATCTTCAATTTGAATAATTTTTACAGAAAATTTGTCCCCTTCCTTGTAGTTTTTAAGTTCCTTAGCTCCATTGTGCCAAGCCAACTCTGAAACATGTACAAATCCAGAATTTCCGTCAACAGTTACAACTATCCCAAACTCAAGTACATCCTTTACAACTGCTTCAACTACATCTCCTACATTATGGCTTGCCGCAAATGCAACCCAAGGATCTTCTGATAATTGTTTTATGCTTAATTTTAATCTATTTTTTTCAGCATCCTTTTCAATAATTTTAGCACTTATTTCATCACCAATTTTATATTTTTCAGTCAAATTATCCACTTGATTCCAAGAAATTTCAGATATATGGATAAATCCGCTAGTTACTTCCAAGTCCAAAATAATACCAAAATCAAATATTTCCTTAATTTTACCAGTAACAACATCTCCAATGCTTACTTTTTCAAAATATTTTTCTTCTTCAAATTTTATTAAGTCACTTCTTGAAATAGTTATGTTGCTTTTATTTTTTTCCTTTATTAAAAATTTAAATTTTTGTCCTGTATAGTCTTTGTTTTTGTCAAATCTGGCAAGTGAAAATGGTAGAAATGCTTCATTCTTACCAATTCTTACAGTATATCCACCTTTAATTTTCTTAATAATTTCGCCTGTTACAATGTCATCTACATTAAATGACGCAAGTTCTTTTGCCTTATCCAATACAAATTTTGAAACAATGATATTTTCATCATCTTCTCTTAAAACTTTTACTTCAATTTTATCTCCTATTTCAAAATCTTTAACCTCACTTGCATAAATTCTTCCTTCTTTTTTTGCATTCAAATCAAGAAAACCATAATTCAGTTCTTTTCTAGTAATGACTCCTTCTACTACATCTCCAGACTTCTTTTCTTCTGGTAAATAATCTTCCAATAATAATTCAAATTCTTTTTCGTTCATTTTGCACTCTAGAACTGCCATTAAAAGCCAGTTCTTCTCCCTTCTTTTTTATTTATAAAAATTATTCTTCAAAAAATTTATCAACTTCAATCATTTTTTTTAATTCTTCTAATAATTGTTTTTCCTTTTCAAGATTTTCCTCATTTTTTGAAATTGCTCTAAATTTCAATTTATCACCCTTACCTGCTCCAAGTGACATTACTCCAAATACATTCTTCCCATCTACAGTTTCAATTTCTCCAATTTTTTCTATTTCTAAAATCAAGTCATACTTCTTTGCAATATTAACAATCTGTCCCGCTGGCCTAGCATGAAGTCCTTGCTCGTTCTTTATTTCTACAACAATTTCTGTCATAATTTACCTTTCCACATTTATTACCTGTTCTTAAAAACTAATAAATTTGAATAAATCTTTAATCCAAATAAACTTGCTTGTTTCAATTTTAAGACAGATAATCTGCATCGTATTATAAATCTATGTAAATAATATCATTTATTCAGTTAAAAATCAATGTTTATCTATCTATTTTTATAAATTTTTTAATAAATTATATTATTTTGTTTAAAAAATAGAGTTTTTTAATATTAAGAATTATTAACACCTTGCAAAATAATATAAATATTGCAAAACTTAATTTTTTGATTTAGTCTTAAATAAAAAATAATTTTATAAAATAATATTACTTCAAAAAAAGAGAGCCATATAAAATGACTCTCTAAATTTATTTTGAAATTTTCAATTTAATTATTGATTAATGAATCTTACGTTACTGAAGTCAACGTTTTGGAAGAATAATTCAACTCTTCTGTTATTGTATCTTCCTTCAACTGTATCATTAGTATCAGCTGGGTTGCTTTCTCCTTGTCCAGTAATTGTTCCGTAAGAGATTGAGTTTTTCAATCCATAATCTTTCAATAATCTAGCAACGTTTTGTGCTCTTGCTACTGATAATTTTTGGTTATATGCATCTGATCCAGTTGAATCTGTGTGTCCAACGAAATCAATTGATCCACCTTCAGCGAATTGATTAATTACTCCAGCGATAGTTCTTAAGTCTGAAGCTTCATTTTCGTTAGGTACTCTTCCATCTACTTTAAATCCTCTGATTACACATTTTTTCTCATTTGCTGAACAACTAAATGGTAATACAGCAGTATTTGGTTGATTAATATCATTTGTTTGTGGTTCTGGTGTAGGTACTGGAGTTGGTACAGGCACTTGCACAGTTTGAGTTATGATTTTAGGTGATCTGTCATTTTTCAATTGTCCAAATCTATATCCTACTCTAACTCCTGCTGAATCAATATGATCTCTTTCTCTAAGGTTTCCTAATTTATATTTAACATTTGATCTTTCATAAATAGCTTCTAATGAAACTGGTCCAAACTCAGTTCCTAATCCTGCAGCTACATATAATCCACCTGATAAATCTCCATTAAATTGTTTAGATTCTTTAGCGAAGTTATATCCTGCTCTTCCTAATACATATAATGCATCATTTCCACTATTAGTAGTAACTAAGTTAAATTTACCTAAAGCATAAACTGGTACACTTCTTCCAATTCTTGTATTTGTATCTTTAACTTTTATTTTCCCAGAATTAGATGACAATTTATATTCTGCCCCTAATCCCCATTCAAATTCACCTTGGTTATCAACGATATATTCTAAACCAGCTGTTGGTCCATGTTTTACCATAAAATCTTTACCAAGATCATTACTTCCATTTTTGTATTTTCTGTAGAAATCATATCCACCTTTAACTTGGAATTCAGATGCTACAGCATTTAAAGCTAATAAAGCTGTTCCTAAAATTACTAATTTTTTCATTTCAATTCCTCCTGAATTTCATTTTATTTTCTCTAACTTTTTAAGTTGTTACTATTTTCTTCTAATCCTCTATTAAAATTATACAACATTTTAGAAGAAAATGCAACACTTTAGCCTTATAATATATTCTTTAGCTAAAACTTCCTGTTTACAAATTATAATACCATTTTTTTAATAAAAAGTCAATAAAAAAATTGAATAATATGCTATTTTAACTGTATAGATGTCAAACATTTGTTACAAAAATATATTAAAAAAAATATTTCTTTC
>CAUQGN010000009.1:0-80371 GCA_963517565.1 uncultured Leptotrichia sp.
TTTTTTATGCCATATTTCTCCCTCCATTCATTCATTCCAACTAAAAAATTATATATTCTATCTAATATTTCACTTGAAAAAAACGATAGCAAAAATACTATTAAAAACGTAATAATTATATATAAAAAATAATTCATTCTGGATTTTAATATTCTTTCACAAAAAAATAAAAAAATCGGATGAATTAAATAAATATCATAAGTTTTTGCTGATACAGATTTTATGATTTCTTTTACTTTACCTAAAACTTTTTCTCCATCAAAAATATTTACAATATAATCATAAAGAAAAACTGTGGCTGTAAATACACTAAGTGAGTGATAATCGTAAAAATAGTCAAAAAATTTTCCACTTGATTTTGTAAATATATACGTTAAAAAGACAGTTAGTGACACTGCTATTAAAAAAACTGTATATTTTTGCCATTTTTTCATATTCAAAGGCTTTTCTGCAAGTAAATAGCCAATTAAGAAGTAACCGACATATTGCCCAGCTGGAGAATATACTTTTATATTTTTCTTAAAAATCACATTTAGAAATGGTACTAAAATCATAAATATTATCCACACAAAAACCAGATAATTAATACTTTTTCTATCAACTTTTCCTACAACTTTTCTTAAAAACGGAGTTATCAAATAAAGCGACAATATCATATAAATATACCACAAATGATAGTAAATTTTCCCTTGAAAAAAGTTTGAAAAAAAATTATTATAACTTTCTTTCTGGAAAAAAATCGAAATCATAGTCTTATAAGTTGATTTTCTAAAAAAAACTGAAAATAATTCATTATCTTTAACATCTTTAAAAATTATTGTAAATATAAAAAAAATAACAGAATATACAAAAAACTTTGGCAAAATTTTTGCAAATCTTTTTTTAAAAAATATTTTCACATCCTCATCTTTTCTCAACAGAAAAAAACCGCTAACCATAACAAATATCGGCACGCACATTCTGCTAAATGAATCTGCAATATTTGCCATCATCCATCTGTTTCCAGATATTTTACCATAATTATATAGCTCGCTTGCAACGATATGAATAAATAAAACCATACTAATTGCAATGCATTTTAAAATATCAAAATTAAAAAATCTGTCCTTATTTTTTACCATTTATAAATCTCCAAATTTATCAATTTACCTCAATAAAAATATAACTAATTTTAACATAATTCAGGCTATTTTTCAATCAATTTTCCTTTATATAAATAGGCTTACGATTATAATTATTGGTCTCAAATACCAAATTTATATGATTTTAACAGTTTAATAACTATTTTTATTTTTTAAATAAAACTTGCATTTTGAATAAATGCGGGTATAATTCTATTAGATAGTTTGATAATCAAAATTTTTATAATAAGGAGGAACATGTTATGGGAATAAAACTTGACAATGTTTCAGAAACTATGCTTGTTACCTTATATGCACGTGCAAAAGATGCTAACAGCAAAAATCCAATTTTAAATGACAAAAAATCTTTCGAGATTTTTTCACAGTTAGATTATGATTTTTCAAAATTTGAAAAGGCATGGGCTTCATACTACGGGATTCTGTCACGTGCAAAAGTAATGGATAATCAAGTAAAAAAATTTATGAAAAAGTATCCAGACTGTGTAATTGTATCTATAGGAAGCGGTCTTGATACACGATTTTCAAGAGTTGACAATGGAAAAATACAATGGTATAACCTTGACTTGCCTGAAGTTATTGAAGAAAGAAAATTATTCTTTGAACCTAACGAAAGGGTTACTGACATTCCAAAATCAGCATTTGATTCGAGCTGGACTAAAGAAATTAAGTTAAATGGTAAAAAGCTGCTTATTATTTCAGAAGGTGTTCTTATGTATTTTGAGGAAAAGCAAATTAAAGAGTTTTTGGAAATGCTGACTGACAGTTTTGATTCTTTTGAAGCTCAATTTGACTTGCTTTATAAAGGAACAGTAAAAGCAACAAAACATCACGATGTATTAAAAAATATGAAAGCAACTTTTAAATGGGGAGTAAAGGATGGAAGTGAAGTTGTAAAATTAAATCCAAAATTAAAGCAAACTCGACTTATTAATTTTACTGATGAAATGAAATTACATCTTCCTGGCTGGAAAAAATTACTTATTCCACTTTTTTACATTGGTAATAACAGACTTGGAATTTATACTTTTGAAAAATAGAATTCTTACTTAATTTATATTTATTATCCTTGTTTACTAAGATTTCTTTATTATGTTTAAAATTTCTTAAGGTCAAATCTCCTGAAATTAAATATTCTTAAGTTTAAATAAAAAATACTCAATCTGCAGACTTCATATATTTTACAGTTTGAGTATTTTTGTTAACTATCTAATCCTTTAAAAGCGGATCCTTTTTCGTAACCTCGACCACCAGTTTATGCAATCCAATCAATGCTATCAAATTCGGAATTACCATAAGTCCGTTAAACATATCAGCCAGTTCCCACACTAAATCAACTTTTTGCAGTGAGCCGGCAATTATGCAAATCATTACTAAAATTCTATAAATATTAAGCGCTTTTTTACCAAAGAGATATTTCACATTAGCTTCCCCAAAGAAATACCATCCAATTATAGTAGAAAACGCAAAAAAGAATAATGCAACTGCAACAAAAATCACTCCAAAATGCCCCAATACTGCGTGAAATGCCTGTTGTGTCAATGAAATCCCAGTTCCATCTGCTTTTCCGTCTGCAATCAGAATTACTAATGCTGATAGTGTTAAGATTACGAAAGTATCAATAAAAACTGTAACAATTGCAACATGCCCTTGATCTTCAGGATTTTTAACCTTTGCAATTGCGTGAGCATGCGGAGTTGACCCCATTCCAGCCTCATTCGAGAACAGCCCTCTTGCCACTCCAAATCTTATCGCTTTTTTTATTCCCATTCCTAAAAATCCACCTAAAACTGCCTTTGTCGAAAAAGCATTCACAAAAATCGCTTTAAATGCCAAACCTGCATTTCCAATATTTAACACAATAATGAACAGGCATATTACAACATAAAGAACTGCCATAATAGGAACTATTTTTTCAGTAACTGAGGCAATTCTTTTTACTCCTCCAAAAAATATAAATCCAGATAAAATTGCCAAAAATATCCCTGTTATAACTGTCGGAACATGAAAAGCATTATGAAAAGCATCTCCTACCGAATTTGCCTGAACCGCATTTCCCATAAATCCTAAAGACAGTACGCATGAAACCGCAAAGAATCCTGCCAGAAATTTGGCCGCTTTTCCTCCTTTAAATAATGTTTCAATGTAGTATGCTGGGCCTCCTGTCATTTCTCCATCTTTTTTCTGTTTAAAAATCTGACTTAATACAGCTTCTGAATAGATAGTTGCCATTCCAAAAAATGCACTTACCCACATCCAGAATATTGCCCCTGGGCCTCCTGATACAATCGCTGTTGCCGCTCCTGCAAGATTTCCTGTTCCAACTTGTGCTGCAATAGCCGTTGCTAAAGCCTGAAACGACGACATCCCATTATTATCCGCCTTTTCTCCGCTCAAGTCAAATCCGCTCGTCAACTGTTTCAAACCGCTTTTAAACTCCCTAACTTGAATAAATTTTAGCCGAAATGTATAAAATACTCCCGTTCCAACTAACAAAACAATTAAAATAACTCCCCAAAAAAATTCATTAAAATTTTTAATAATTTCTAACATCTAAATCCTTCTCCTTCGTTTTTTATTTCTGAATTTTAGAATGGATAGAAAAGTTTAAAGCGTTTTAATACAAATTTTATTATAAGTCAAAGAAAAAGGCTGTCTTTTACTTAAATAAAGTCAAGACAACCTCTTAAAATTTCTTTTATATTAAAAAAGAAATATAAAATCCATAATTTTATATGTATCATTCTCTGTTCTTTTACCTGAGAGTTTAGGGAATAAAAATTCCTTTGCTCCTTCGGTGCCGTCATTTAAGACAGTCTCTCCAGAGGCTCGTCCACTATGAGTCCTTTTACCTGAAAGAGTCACTTCTTCGGTGTTTTATTCTACATTTACAAAATTTATAAATGAGATAAAATCTCTCCTCATACCTTCATCCAAATTATTCACTTTTCTATATGTTAGCATATTTTTTTCTGTGTGTCAAAAAATATTTTTTTATTTACTTTTTAGCACAGCCCTAACTGCATAATGTAAAAAATAATAAACTGACTTCAAAAACGGTAATTTCTCAATTTTTCGATAAATTTCCCAACGAACTTTTGCCGTTTTAGCCTTATTGCTCGAACGAGAATTATCCAGCACTCGATAATAAGCCAAATTTTCCTTGAGTCCAAAAATTGTTTTCACGTCTTTCACAATCTCCAGCCAAAGAACATAATCCTCATTTTTCTCGAGTTCCTTAAAATACCGCTTCCCAACTTTTTCTACATCATACATAACTGTAAGACAGCCTAGATAGTTGTTTTTCAGCATATCAGTATAGGAGATTTCTGATTTAATTACAACTTCATTGATTTTTTCGCCATTTTCCTTAACTCTCGTGTACTCTGTACAGCTTATGCCTGCATTTTTTTCTTTCATAAATTGTATCTGCTTTTCCAATTTTTGGCTGTGCCAGTAATCATCAGCGTCTAAAAATGCAATATATTTTCCATTTGCCAAATCAATCAAATGATTTCTACCTTTTACAACACCCATATTTTTTTCAGTATTTACAACCTTTATTCTATCATCTTTTTTTCCATATTCATTTACAACTGCAAGACTGTTATCCGTTGAAACATCATTCATAATAAGCATTTCCCAATTTTCATAAGTCTGTGAAAGCACTGATTCTATTGTTTTCCCAATAAACTTTTCTGCATTGTACATTGGCACAATTATTGAAACTTTTTCTTTATCCATTTTCTCTCCTTATTTTATTTTTAAAATTTTAAGAAATTTTATCCTCAAACCGCTTTAATAACCAATTAAAAGGCAACTATTCTATTAAAAATAAAAAATTTATTCCGATTAATTAGGTATTAGAGACGTTCGAGCATACTTTTAAAGTATATCCATTATTTTTTTAAATACAATTTATCAAAAAATTCATCAAAGTTATCTCCTAATTTTATCCATTTCCATTTTTCCCTATTTCCTCCTTCAGTAAAAATTTTATGTATATCATCAGCAAAATAATACATAAAAATCTCCTTTGTTTCTTTAGAAATAAATATGTACTCATCTTCATCCGCACCTATTGCCACATAGTTGTTTCTCCAAAAATATGTTCTTTTTAAATCAGGATTTTTTTCATATTCCCTCTCATCAAATTCTGTAAGCAGATTTTTTCCTCTCTCAACTGTTTCATCATCAAAATATAAATACGAAATAAATTTATCATTTATATTTTCATCATCAATGGGTATATATACAGTTTCCTTAAAATAAATTTCAGAATATTTTTTAACCATATCTCTGTATTCTTCTTTTTCAATTCCCAAACTTTCTATAAACTCATCGTCATAATAGTAACTTTCCTCTTCCCTCACTTCACAATCTTCTATCTCAAGTATTTCTTCCAAATGCTTTTGTCTATCCATTTCTATCATCTCCTATCTTTCTTCATCCAATTGTTCCAGCAATCCATCAACAAATTTTGTCAGTTGCTCTTTTTCTTCCTTCGACATTTCCTTATTGTCTTTTGGATCTACATACAGTTTTTCAATAAATTCATCAAAATTTTCTGCTAATTCTGTCCATTTCCAATAAACTCCTTTACTTTCATCCTCTAAATCTGAATATGAAGAATACTGCACTATCCTATTTGATGCCTTTGATATATACATATAGGCATAAGGTTCCCCACTTATTATTGGTATATAATTATCTAACTCTCCATAGTTTACTTCAATTTTTTTAGCATCTTTTCCATATTTCTTCTTATGAATTTTTTCAGAGTACCATATTAATTTTTTTCTTCCATTTTCATACATTTCATCACTAAAATCTAATTCAAAAAATAAAGACTTTCCTTCTTTATTCGTTTCTGGGTCAATATTTTTACAACGAAGCAGTGGCTTAAATGCTATCAATTCATAGTCTAATACTAAATTAACATATTTTCTTACTCCGTATTTCTCCAGTAACTCTTTTGTATAATATTTGCTTTTCTCTTTTCTCTTTCCTTCTTTTTCAGTATATTCTATATCCACAGCTTCCCAAAATTTTTTATATTTTTCCATTTTTTCACCGTTATAATTGACTTTTACAATTACTGCCTTTCTTTTTTCTTTTTCTATCAATTCATAATCTGTTATCTCTTATAAATGTTTTTTTTCTCTCTATATTTACTCCATTATTTTTTTAGATTTGAAGCAGTAATTTTTTGAATTTCTTGATTAAAAAACTCCCCCCTCTTTTATTAATCCTGCGGAAACCTAATCCCCGCCTCAAGTCTAGCTTTTGTCTGCACTTCGCTTACCAGCAAGCTTTTTTCCAGCTGTCTGTAGCAAAATTCCAAGTCATTTTCACTTACTGCTCGAATGAAGGCTTTAAACTCAGGCACAACTCTGTCTTTTGAAAATCCATCATCAAAACTTTCTGTTGTTCCATCATACATTTTTAATGTGACTTTTCCGACAAGTCCCGGAGCCTCTTCGCTTACGATTTTTCCTTCACTTCCTTGAATTACTCCTATTCTTTCTCCTTCACTATCTTTTGCACATACACACATAGCATTGAAATTTTTGTATTCTATCATAAGAACTCCGCTTGTGTCAATATTTCGCTCGATGTTTGTATAGTATTTTATATTTTCAGGCTTTCCAAAAAGTCCTAAAACATAATGTAAATTATACAACCCCAAATCCATCAATGATCCTCCAGCTTTTTCAGGATCAAATACAGGCAGAATTTCTCCTCTCTTAAAAGCGTCATACCTGCTGGAATACTGACTATACTGGCTCTGAACAAGTTTCACATCTCCAATTTTCCCAATCCAGTCTTTTATTTTTTTATAGTTTTCAAAATAAAGTGTTGTTATCGCTTCAAATAAAAACACTTTTTTTTCTTTTGCCAAATTCGACAATTCTTTAGCTTGTCTATAATTAGTTGTTATCGGCTTTTCAACAATAACATTCAGACCTTTTTCCAATGCTTTTTTACAATATTCAAAATGTAAAAAATTCGGAACAGCAATATAAACAGTGTCAATTCCAAATTCACAAAGTTTGTTAAAATCATCAGTAAATTTCGGAATACCATATTTTACACAAATTTCCTCAACTTTTCCAATACTCTTTTTTGTCCCTTGTATCCCCACAATTTCCAGTCCTTCCAACTGAACAAGACTAGGCAAAAATTCCTGAACAATCATCCCTGAACCAACAATTCCCAATTTCATGTAAATTCCCTTCTTTCCACATACTTTACTTGAAACTTCTTTTTGAAGTAAATTTATTTAAAATATTTTCTTCAATTCCAAATCTGAATAATTTCTAAAAAGTTCAATAAATTATGCCTTTAAATCATTATATTCTCCACTTTCAAACTTTTTCACAATATAACTGCAAATTGGCACAATTTTATACCCATTTTCTCTTGCATATTTCACACCAGCATCGAATAATTTTCCTGCAATCCCTTGCCCTCGCAATTCAGAAGATACGACTGTCGATTCAAAATACAATTTTCCCCCTTCTTTTCTATAAGTTAATTTTGCAAGTTCATCTCCATTTTCTCCAAATATAAAAAATCCTTCATTTACTACATGTCTTATTTCCATTTTTTCAAACTTCCTTTCAATATTTTATTTTATTATATAGTAAAATCATTTCAAAATCAAATTTAAAAAGTTTACAAATATTTCAATATTTCACGCTTATATTGAATAAATTTTTCAGACATTATAACTTCTTCATTATTATAACTCTTGTCCTGACTATTTTTCAAGTCAACATTTATTTGTGCAGCAATTTTACCTGGACTTCCTGCCAAAATATAAATTCTGTTGGAAAGCAGTATCGCCTCATCAATATCATGAGTAATAAACAAAGTTGACATCTTAATCTTGTTCATTATGTTCAGATACCAGCTATGAATTTTATGCTTTGTAATGGCGTCCAATGCACTGAAAGGCTCATCAAGGAGAGCAACTTCGCTGGAAAATAAATATGTTCTAAGCAATGCCGCCCTTTGTTTCATTCCACCTGACAGTTTGCTTGGATACAAATTTTCCGTACCTTCCAATCCAAAATCTTTAAAATAAGGCTTTGCAATCTCCCGTGCCTTATTTTTATTTTCACCCCTTATCACAAGTGGAAGCGCCGCATTGTCAATAATTTTTTTATGAGGCAAAAGTAAGTCTTTTTGCAGCATGTAGCTTATTTTTCCAGATTTTCCAGTTATATCTTCTCCATTCATTTTCACATTTCCACAATCAGGCTTTAAAAGTCCCGCAATAATGTTAAATAACGTCGTTTTCCCAGCACCACTCACTCCTAAAATGCAAACCAGTTCATTTTCATACAAATCAATCGAAACATTTTCCAAAACTTTTTTATTTTCAAAAGAAATGGAAATGTTTTCTATTTCCAATTTTTTATATTGTTTCATATCTAAATTCTTCTTTCTTATTTTAAAAATTCTCCTTTTAAAATCACTAACTCAACTTCATTTTCAAATAGCTTATCATAAAAATCATTTATCTTTCCCGATGGATTATTTTTTTTATATTCCCAAAATAATTCAGAATCATATACTTTTTTTTCTTTTGTACATTTTTTATTTTTTTTATATTTTTTACTTTCACAATATACTTCTATTTCTTTATAAATATTATTATTTTTTTTCATAATAAAATATATAAAATATCTATAAAACCAAAATTGCTGAGCCATAATCGGTTGTTCAGTATATCTTTTATTAGTTTCAATAAATAACTTATCTATTTTAGGTAATAACTCTTCTAATTTTTTTTCTATCCTATAAAACAATATTGTTGCTAAAACAAGAGAAAAATCATCGGTTTCAAATGAAATTAATTCTTTCAATTTATTTTTATCAAATAAAACATTTGAATGAAATTCGATAGATAAAAGTAAAATTTGATAAAGTTCTTGATTGCAATTATTTTTAAAATAATAATCAATTTTTTTTTGATATTTTTCTTTATTATTTTTAAAATACTCATTGATAATTTCTTCAGAATTTTTTTGTTGAAAACCTTTTTTTTGCAATGTCTCAACCAAATCCATAAATCTGTTAGTCAGTTTAGAATCTTTTAAAGAAATGTCTAGAATTTTTTCAAAAATATTAAATTTGGTTAATGGAGAATAATAACTGAATATATCATTTAGTTTATTTTTTTCAATATCTAATTTTCTTAAAACCCCAAACATACATTTTATTGCTCCTTTATTACCCATAGATTCTGCTGAAATACAATAATTTATAAAATTTCTAATTTTTTCAATCCATTTTTTAATTGAAGCATTTTCATTAATATCATCAAAATAGTCAAAAATTTTTGTTTTATCACATTTATCTTCAAAAGGAAAACTTTCAATTCTAGTTTTGCTTTCATTAATCATTAAATTATGTTCCTTACAAATTTTTCTAAATAAAGTTAAAAATTCAATTGCTTCATTTTCAAAAGAATATGAAAAGCAAATATCATCAACATATCTTGAATATTTAAATCCTTTTTTTGCCATTTTTTCATCAAAATAACACATATATAGTTCTGTTATTATTCTTGAAATTAAATTTCCAGTAGGAACACCATAAGTTTCATCATATTGACATTTTCTAATTAAAGTATCTAAATTATTTCCAAAACCTCCATTTTGATTATTTTTAGCATTACTTTTTCCATCAATAATCCAAGGTATACTGTGAGTATATAAAGTATGATAAAAGTTAGATAAATCTAAATGAAGATGTTTAATTCCTGAATAAAGTAACTTTTCTCTTAGTTCATTTGTATCAGGAAATGTGTAAAAATTAAAAAATTTTGAAGTAGAAAATTTATTATCTTTAAATATTTTTACAAAATTATTTTTATTTCTATTAACAAAAAATGCTAACAATAAATAACTATAAATATTGGGTAATTTATACAATCTTCGATTTGAAATATTTTTAGGAATAGAAAAATATATTGGTTCTGTCGCCTTGTATTTGCTAAGTTTATTTTCATCAATATTAAAAAACTTTTCTTTGTCATTAGAATCCATATTTTTTATAAAATTAGCAACAAAATCCATATTAAAAATTCTTGTAAAGAACGCATCTGATGCACCTTCTGAAACTTCATATAAATAAGTATTTTCTCGAATATGATTTTTATTTCTTAATGAAATATCATAATATCCATACTTTATCAAATAATTTAGTTCAAAAATATTATTATAAATTCTTGTGTTTATATCTTTTTCTTTCATTTTAGTTATTCGTTGCCTTTCTAATTTTTATAATAAAGTAATTCTAGCAAAATATTTGATATATTTCAATAAGAAAATTCTACTATTTCAGATACTCGTTACTATATCCAAAATCCTTTGGTATTTCACGCTCTACAGCCTTATTTTTGTAAAGCCATTCATAAAATCTGTTCCAACGGCCTGCATCAATTATTCCCCATTCCTTTGCATCAGACTGATATTCTTTAGAAATCCATTTTTGGCTAGCTGTTACAAGGTTTATATCAAGTTCTGGTGAATTTTTTACCAAAATTTTCGCTGATTCCTCTGGATTTTTCATTGCATATTCATACCCTTTTTTTATTGCCTTCAAAACTTTTTTTGCAATTTCAGGATTCTTTTTCAGAAAGTCATTATTTGCGATAATTACAGGGCTGTAATAGTCAAGTTCCTCTCCATAGTCACGAATTTTTAGAAAATTTGTCTGAAGCCCTGCCCTTTCTGTAGCAATTCCATCCCATGCATAATAAACCCAGACAGCATCAACATCAGTCTTTAAGCCAGTTACAACATCTGTTATAGTATAAGGGATCAATTTTACTTTAGAAAAATCACCTTTATCATCTGTTACTAATTTTTTCAAAATAGCCTGCTCAATATTATCTTCCCAAGTGGCATATTTTTTACCTTCCAGTTTTTTTGGCGAATCAATGCCCTTTTCCTTTAATGAAATAATCCCAGATGTATTATGCTGAAGAATTGCCGCGACAGCTGTTACTGGTACAGGATTTTCCTTTGCAAATGATTTTGCCAATGTATCCTGAAAACTTATTCCAAATTCTGCTCCTCCAGCTCCAATAAGTGCCGTTGTACTCCCTTCAGGCGGCTGCACAATTTCCACATCCAGTCCTTCCTCTTTGAAATACCCCAAGTCTTTTGCCACATAAAGCCCCGTATGATTAGTATTTGGCACCCAGTCCAGTACAATTTTTATTTTCTGATTACTTTTAGATTTTCCACATGAAACAGCCAAAACCAAGATTAAACATAAAATTAGAATTTTTGATACTTTTTTCATTTCTTTTACCTCTCTTTACTTTTTATTTTGATTTTTTTTCTTTAAAAACTTACTTTTCCCAAACCATGCACCATTTCTGTATTTTTTTTACAAGATACATAAGTAGCAGGCTTATTGCAGAAATAAGAAAAATTACTGCAAACATCTTATCAAATGAATACGATTTTCTGACTCTTGTCATATAAACTCCAAGCCCACTAAATCCACCAAGCCATTCAGCCACAACTGCTCCAATAATAGAATATGAAACCGAAATTCTAAGCCCTGCAAAAAAATATCCTAATGAACCTGGCAATTTGACATGAACAAAATTCTGAAATGGCGTTGCTCCCATTGTTTTCAACAAATTCAGCATATCCTTGTCAGCCGAGCGAAATCCATCCAGAAGCCCAATAGTTATTGGAAAAAATGAAGTCATAACAATAAGCGTAATCTTTGGCAATATTCCATATCCCATCCAAAGTACCAAAAGCGGTGCAATCGCAACTGTAGGTATTGTTTGACTAATTATCAAAACAGGATAAATCATTTTATATGCATACTCAAACCTGTCCATAATAACCGCCACGGAAAATCCAAGAATTATTCCTAGACCAAGCCCTAAAAATGCTTCAAGTAAAGTAATTTTTGTATGCTCTATAAGCAGTGGAAAATCGAAAACAAACGCTTTTACAACTTCAAATGGCGATGGCAACATAAATTTTGGTATAATGTTAACCATTGATAAAATTTGCCAAATCATCAATAATACAGCAATAATAATACCTGGTGCAATTTTATCTGTTATATTTTGAAATTTTTTCATCAATCTTTAAAATGTCTCCTTTCGGTTTATAATTTATTTTTACATACGACATTACGTCCTCAGCCCCCGCCTTCACAGCCACAACTTGACATTCCTTAACAATTTCCATAAGCTCGTCAAAATCCCCTTCTATCGTCGTTTCAAATGGAGCAACATTCATTTTTAACCCTTTGCTTTTAATAAATTCAATAACTTCATCAACAACTCTTACAATTTCCTCATTTCCCACAACATTTGGCAATACCTGAATTGCAATACTCGCATTAATTTCTTTTTTTTCCATAATCTATCATTCCTTTACCTAAAATTGTTTTTTTATTTAAAATTTCTTTGTATAAAAAAATCCCCTTATCACAAGGAGATTCTATATTTCTATAAATTTTCTAAAATAATTTAAAAAGATATGCAAAATAACTTTAAAATTATTTCTTATTTTATATAAAATACTCCCTCCGACAGCATTATCTGTACAGGTTATGTGGGTTTAATTCTCAGCAAAATTGCTCCCCAGTATTCTTTACTATTCATTCTATTTATAAGATTGACTAATCAGTATTTACATCTGTAAAATCAGGATACAATCCTTTTAAAACATCTTTATTCCTTTCATCAATATTTACTATATACCATTTATTTTTATCTTCAAACACCAAAGATTTTTGATTCAGTTCTATTTTTTTGCCTTGACCAGAAACTATACTCTTTGTTGGTATAATTGCATAATTTCTTCCAGCACTTGTTTGACCTGTTTTTACATTTCCAAAATCATATTCAACTTTTTCAAATTTTACATATTTTAGAGCATTCATCAATAGCTGTAATGTCATTTCTTTTGCTTTTTGAGGTGTTGTTGAAGCATTTTTTGCTTCCCACTCCCATAGTCTTTCAGGTGCATTTTCCATACTTGCTGCAAGATTTCCAGCTATCAACTCTTTTGATATTTTATCTAACTTTTCTTCAATTTCGGGCTTTACTTTATTCCAAGCTTCTAATGCAAGTTCACTCTGTGCATTCTCTACATTTTTACAGATTTTTTCATCTATTTTTATTTTACATTTTTGAACCGTTTCTTTTAAGAGATTATTGTTTTTTTTCAAATTTTCAACGCTATATTTATTTCCACAGGCTGTAAAGATTGCTATAGAAGTTGCAATTAAGTATAATATTCTTATTTTTTTCATTTAGCCTCCAAGTCTATTTTTTATTATTTCTATTTTATTTTAGCTAAATCTGGATACACATCCTTTAAGAAGATCATATACTCTTTTTCATAATTGATAATGTACCATTTATTCCCATCCTCAAATGCCATTGTTTTCCCTTCACCGCTTATTTTTTGCCCATCGTAAAGTATTGTAACTTTAGTTGGTATAATTACATAATTTCTTCCTGTTTCAGTTTTCCCCACTTTAACATTTTCAAAATTATAGGTGTTTTCAATTATTTTCATATTACTTGTCATCTGATTCATTTTTTTTATTGTCACATTTTTTAGTTCATTTGTAGATACAGACGCTTTTTTAGCCAAATATGCTAAAAACTTTTCCGGCATTTCGTCGAAACTTGCTTTATAATTTCCTGCAATCAAATCTTTTGAAATTTTATCTAACCGCATTTTAATCTCAGGTTTTACTCTTTCCCAAGCTTCCTGTGCTGTTTCTCCTTTTTTACTATTTTGAACAGTTGTATTCAAGTTTTGATTTCTATTTTTATTTGCAGGAGCAGCAAATGTAATAGCTGAAACAACTAACAATAATAAAATAATTTTTTTCATTTTTACCTCCAGAAAATTCATTTTTATTAATTATACCTCATATTTTTATATTTTCAAAATTTTTGCTTTTTTATCAGATTATTTTCCAAGAATTTCAATGCTTTCTCAACATCAGCTTCTTTTCCTTCTTCAGAAACATATTCAATATATTTTACAGTATTATTTTCATCAAGAATCATAAGTGCCCTTGTTAAAAGACCTTTTTCCTTTATGAAAAATCCATTTTGAATACCAAATTGATGATATTTAAAGTCAGAAACTGCTTTTAATCCATTAATTTCATTGGCAGTACAGAATCTTTCCTGTGCAAATGGAGTATCAACTGTTACTGAATAAAATTTCACATTTGTATGAGTTTTTGCTGCTTCATTTAACTGTTTTGTCTGCAATGAACAAACTTTTGTATCAAGCGATGGCGCTGTATAAACTACTTTTATATTTTTATCTTCAAAAATATTTTTTTCTTCCAGTTTTGTATTCACTACTAGAGGCACTTCCTTTATTTTATCGCCAACTTTTAATTCTTTTCCAACTATTGTTATTGGAACTTTCCCCATTGTAATTTTTAAATTATTATCAGCTTTCAAAGTCTCCAAATATTGTGTATATTCTGCATTCTCTCCTGTCTTTCCTGTTTCATTTTCTATTTTTTGTTTATTTCCGCAGGCAGCCAAAACTACTGTAATTGCCGCTAATAATATTACTTTCTTCATTTTTTCCTTCTTTCTTGATTAAAATTTGTATATTCAATTATAACTCTTTTCCCTTTGAAAATATACACAAAATACAGTAAAAACTCTTTGAATTAAACAAAAAGATTTTTACTGTAATAAAATTTTTTTATTTTTCTAGAATTTTATCTGCCAGCACTAATGCTATTTTCTTTTCTCCAACCATAAATTCAACAATCATGCTTTTGGTATCCACTTTTTTTATTTTTCCACGTCCAAATTTCTTGTGATTAACCATATCCCCAACTTTATATTTAGAATTCACATTTGAAGTTGTTTGAGAACCTGATTTTTTACCAAATGTTCCCAGTTTATCTTTAGAAAATGGATTAAAGTTTTCTATTTTCGGTGTAAAACTTCTTGGAGCTGAAG
The DNA here is from genome assembly GCA_963517565.1 of uncultured Leptotrichia sp. Lineage (GTDB taxonomy): Bacteria > Fusobacteriota > Fusobacteriia > Fusobacteriales > Leptotrichiaceae > Leptotrichia. The sequence continues at coordinate 15,145 of CAUQGN010000009.1, forward strand.
ATTGCCCTTTTAGGCTTGCGCATTTTCCGCCCACATATTCCAGATTATCTTGCTTCATTTCGTAGATAAATCTTGATGGACGACGCAAATTATCATCTTTTCCCCAAATTTTTCTTGATGAAGAATAGGAAATAAACAGTTCTTTTTTAGCACGAGTTATCGCCACATAACAAAGTCTACGCTCTTCTTCCAGCTCTTCTTCAGGAGCGTCAAAAGAAATTGATGGAAACAGCCCATCTTCCATTCCTGCAAGAAAGACATAATCAAATTCCAGTCCTTTCGAGCTGTGAATTGTCATAAGTTTTACATAATTTTCATCATCTTCCATTTCATCAGTCGCTGAACTTAACGAAATCATATCAAGATATTCATTCAAGGACATACTTGGATTTTGCTTTTCAATTTCAGTAATACTATTTAACAATTCCTCAATATTTCTAACTCTGTCTTCCTTGTTGTCTTCAATTGAGTCAATATAACGTGTTTTTATAAGAATTTCATCAAATATTTCCTTAATTGACATTTCTTCAAGGCTTGAGTAAATGCCTTGCATTAAATTGTAAAATTCCTTTAATGCCAGTTTTGTAGCTGCTCTTACAGGAATTTCATCAATGTAGTGAAGCGCTTCAAGCATCGAAATGTTTTTTTCATTTGCAACTTCCTGTATTTTTTCCAGCGTCTTTTCTCCAACAGAACGTTTTGGGACATTAATTATACGATAAAAATTATGATTATCATTTTTATTATTTAAAAGACTTAAATATGCCAAAATATCCTTTATTTCCTTACGTTGAAAGAACTGCATCCCGCCGTAAATTTTGTAAGGAATATTTGCAGACAGTAATTTTTCCTCCAAAACTCTTGACTGTGCATTTGTCCTGTACAAAATCGTCATATCCTTGTAATCGGCACCATCTCTTTTCTTTTTCTTCATCTCTGTCACAATGAAATCCGCTTCATCATAAACAGTCATCGCATTATAAATCTTGATTTTTTCTCCATCAGAACCATCTGTCCAAAGTGTTTTCCCTTTTGAACTTTTATTATTTTTAATAAGCTCATTGGCTGTATCCAGTATTTTCTTTGTAGAACGGTAATTTCTTTCCAGTTTTACTGTAAAAGCTTCCTTATAATCTCTCTCAAAATTCAAGATATTATTAATATTTGCCCCACGAAACGCATAAATACTTTGATCCTCATCTCCTACGACACAAATATTCCGATACTTTGCTGCAATCATATTAATCATTTCATACTGAATATCATTGGTATCCTGATACTCATCCACTACAATATACTGATATCTTTCCTGTATTCTTTCTAGCACAAAAGCATCATCCAGCAATTTTCTCGCATTCAAAAGCAAATCCGAAAAATCCATCGCATTATTTGCCTTCAAAACTTCATCATACTTCTGATAAATCTCGCCAAAAAGCCTGTTAGCAGGAATTCTCATATCTATTTCACGTTCAAGCTCCTTAATTCCTATCCCCTGTTCCTTCAATTTACTAATTCTATTTGCAAGTTTTCCCGGCTGAACACCATCATTATCCTTAATTCCCATATCCTTTTTTATCTTTGTAATAATCGATTTTTGATCATCCACATCATAAATATTAAAATTTCGCCCATATCCAATTCTTTCAGAATAAGTTTTAAGCAGTCTTACCGAAAATGAGTGAAATGTAGAAACTACAAGATTATTCGCCTCATGGCCAATAAGTGCCGCAGCCCTTTCCTTCATCTCTCTTGCCGCCTTATTCGTAAAAGTAAGTGCCAGAATATTAAGCGGTGAAATCCCTATTTCTTTTACCATGTGTGCAATTCTATAAGTAACTGTACGTGTTTTACCACTTCCCGCTCCAGCCAGTATCAATACAGGCCCTTCTATCTTTTCCGCAGCTTTTCTCTGCTCTTCATTTAATTCATCTAAAATACTGCTCATATTTCTCCTTTTTTCTCATTATTTTTTACAATTCTCTATATTTAACTTCCGTTATTTTCGATATTTTCTCAATAACTCCATTTTCTTCCTTTTCTTCTCCAGCGTGACTATTCCCATTCTTATAGACAATTTCCTTCAAGTTCAAGTCCGATTTTTTTAGTAAATCTACTGTCAATAAAATCTGGTTAAGTACACCTTTTTTATTTTTTGAAACAATGATAACTTCTGAATTTTTTCTAAATTCACACATAAAATCCAAAATACTGTAGCTTCCTTCCAACTTTAACAAAAGTCCGCCAGTAATTCTGACAAAGATATAGTCGTTTTCAGTTAATGCCGAATTTATTTTTTCACGCAAATTTATTAAATCTCTTTTTTCATTTTCCTCCATTTGCCCTTTTATAACTATTGTTGTTACTTTTTTATTTTCAAATAGCTGCTCTTCATACATTTTTTCAACAAATTTCTTGCCAACATTAATTTCAGTTCCAACTATAAAATATATTTTCCCTTTTTTATCAGTTCTACATCTGACAATGTGATGCCTTCGGCATCTTGCCTCGTAATTTTCATTCGCACCAACCATAACGAGCGGATCATCATAATAAGCAGGCTCCCCATTGATAAGACGCTGGCTCGCATAAGCAGGCTTTCCACAAACCATGCAAATTGCGTGAAGCTTATCCACCTGATCAGCAATACTCATAAGTTCTGGCACTGGCTCGTAAGGCTCTGCCCTAAAGCTCATATCAAGCCCTGCGACAATCACTCTTTTTCCATATTCAACATATTTTTTGCAAAACTCAACGATTTTTTCCCCAAAAAACTGCACCTCATCAATTCCAATTACTTCCGCATCAACATTTTTTTCCATAATTTCTTCCATTTGAGAAACATCACTCACGGGATAAGCTCTAAAACTGTCATTCCCATGCGAAAATACCCCTTCTTCCCCATATCTATTATCAATTGAATGCTTAAATGCCACAATTTTCTGCTTTGCATACTCTGCACGCCTAAGCCTTCTTATAAGTTCCTCACTTTTTCCTGAAAACATGCTTCCAGTAACAACTTCTAATTTACCTATGTTATTATTTAAATGAAATCCCATCTTTACTCCTATAATTTTCAATTATACTATATTCAATATATAATTTTTATTTATTATGTTCTTTGACATTGAACAAGTTTATTATGCTTACTATTATTTTAATTCTATTAATTTATCGTCTGATAATTTTTTCAAATATAAATCTTTCCCATTTTCAGATACATATTTATAATATTCAACTGCTTTTTCAACATTATTATTTTTTTCATTATACTCTGCTAACCAAAATTTACAATGCATTTTCATTCTTTTACTAATTTTTTGTGATAATAAGGTTTGAACACATTTAAAAGTCTGGTCATCATTTTCGTATAAATTAGCCTCTAACAATTCTAACATTTCTTTTGATATATTTTTTAATTTCAAATTATTTTTATTCAAATTTTTATTATACATCTCTTTTGCTTCTTCTTTTTTATTTGACTTAAGTAAAATGTTAATATAATTGTAATAATATAAAACTGGATCTTTTGCATAATATCCTTTTTTACTTTTTGTATTTATTAGATTTAAGTAAAAAAGAGCTTTTTCAAATTCATTTATCTCAAAATAAGCTACCGATAAATTATTAGCATAAAAATCCTTATATAAAGCCTTTTTAGATATTATATATTCTTGACTTAATTTATCAATATATGTATAAACTTCTAATTTCTCGTCTAATAAATACAAAAGATTTTTGTAAATTTTTCTACGTAAATTAATATCTATTATATAACCTGTTAAAACAATTCCTATTATTACTATGATTCTATGTAAAAAAGATTCATAAAGCCAGAAGTAATACATTAAGTTAATTTTAGGCAGTAAAATGTAAAATACAACTGTCAAAAATACAAATAATAAAAACATTCCTATTTCCAGCTTCATATTTAGTGATATTTTTTTACTCACTATTTCTCCTTTCCATACTTTGTACTCAAAAAAACTTGGGGAACAAAGTCCCCCTATCTCATTCACTAGAAGTTATTGGAAATTTTCCAGATAATCTATTAATTTTTATTTTGTCTAAATGAATCAAATATATTTTTTGCATTACTGTATAAAACCTTAACTTCATAAGGTTTTACATTAATTTGAATTTTCTTATCAGAAATCGCATAATTTTCTTTTAAATTCAGCTGATTTCGATAAAATCCAAATAATTTGGGTACTTGCAATGATAATGGATATTCGTCTGCTCCGTTATTTACTACAATTATCATTGATTCATTTCCATCTGAAATTTCATAGGAAATAAAGTCTGTATTTGGCCTTGCTGGTGTAAAATCACGACCTTGGTATAATTTTGCCCGTCTATTCTGATCGGCTAAATAAGCAGATATTTCTGAATCAATACGACCTTGTGTTTTTGGATCGCTGTAGACTTCAAGGATTCTTAATTTACCATTTTTAAATAGATTTTTATGTTCTTTTCTAACTTTTAGCAATGCTTTATAGTGGTTTTCTATATCTGCATTGCTATTTACAGGATACGAAATCCATTTTTGCACTTCGTTTACTTCCACAACACTAGGAAAATTTCTAAGTCTATCTTTATATTTGTTTATATTATCTGTTTCAGGGTCATATGGTTCATAATCTTCCCACAACATAGGCTTTCTATTTCGTGGCGAATCTGCTCCCCACATTCCCTTTTCATCACCGTAATAGATAACTGGTGTAGCAGGCAGCATCATTTGCATTGCAACGACTCTTTTCAGCTTACTTACAGCTGTTCCGTCATACAAATCAGGACGAATATTCAAGTATCCTTGATCCGATTGATTATTTCTATCATAAACTCTATTTGGATTTATCATTCCACTAAAGATTCTATCTGTATCAAGAGAACCAATAAATACTTGTGTCATATTAAAACGGTTACTTGAGTATCTATTGTAAATTTCATTCAGTTTTGTAGCAAATTCTACTCCGCCGATACGGTAGCTTGGATTAGTATTTACAGTATATTTTATGATATTATTAACTATATTGTAATCTGCACCGCTATCGTAAATCCCATCTTCAACATCTTTTGTAATACTGTTTGAAACCTCTCCTGTAATTAGCAAGTCAGGTTTATATTTTTTCAAATTTTCTGTAATTTGCGCAAGATATTCCTTATTCTCGTTGTCGTAATAAACATATCTTATTCCGTCAATTCCGTCATCATATACATCTTTTTTAAAAGTTTCATCAGGTCCTAAAATCCATTTTTTCATCGCATTTTCAATATAATTTCTAACTTGCGGATTTTTTAAGTCAAGCACAGTATCCTTTAAATACCAGTTAGAAAATTCTTTATTATTTCTAGCAAAAAATCTGCTTGAAGTCGTATCAGGAGCCACTTCCAGAACTACTTTCAGCCCTTTCTGGTGAGCCTGTTTTACAAGACTTGCCAATTGCAAATCAGAATCTGTCCAAATCCAGCTTTTTACATTCAGTAAATCCTCGTCAAGTAAATTTTTATCCGTTTCAGGATTGAAAATAAGCAAGTTTAATTCCTTATCCCCATTGTTATTATGGACTTTTGCCTTTATATCAAGCCCTTTTGATGTTCCAGTCTGCTCAATGTAGCCAAAATAGGGATCCACGTGATTAAAGTAGATTGTGTCATATTTATGGTTTGAAAGCGAATAAAATGGCGATGATAAAATTATGTATTCTACACCAAGATTTTTAATGTAATCAAGTTTATCAATTATTCCCTGTAAATCTCCACCATAGTAACGTGTGTAGTTCTGCACGTCATTTAGTGTGTTTTCTTCCCATTCATTTTTTTCCTCATAGTTACTGTTCCATTCATTCAATGAAAACTGCGGTTTTTCATTTCCACCCCAATATGCCAGCACTAAGTCTTTCTTAGATGTTCCTGAACGAATTTCTCCAGTAGGCTCTGAAAAGTCATCTGTTCCAAATTCGTTAAAAATCGCATCATTATCCACATCGCCATTTCTAAACGAATCAATATAAATCTGATATCCAACTGAGCCTCTAGCCCATTCTGGAATTGTTGTCAGTTTTGTAGAACGTGAATATTCAAATTTCTCTACATCCGCAGGATTTTTTGTGATATTTCTTCCCATATAATATTTAGTCTTGTCATCAGTCAATACAAAATAATAACTTGACACATTGCTCGGAATTTCAGCCATAAAAATCTCGTTACCACCATAATTTCCAATTCCACGCATCATTTTTTTCCCGCCATTGTAGACAACTTCGGCAGAATAAACATCATTATTTTTCGTTCGCAGCATGATTTTTACATTAGTTCCATTAAGCACACGAAACTCTGAATCTTCATTATGAACTAAAGAATTTAAATCAATCACTCCGTCATTTCTTTGGCTATATTTTAATAATTCTGTTGTATTTTCTTCTGTTTCATTATTCTTAGAATTTTCACTATTTTCTTCTCTGCTCTTATCTTTTTTCTTTACTGCGCTGATTAAATAATTTTCACGATTATTTGTATCGTTATTTTTAATATCCGCTTGCAAATTTTCATTTTGTGCAGAAAACGAAACAACTGAACTTACCAAAAACAATAAAACTTTCATTTTTAATTTAAAACTCATATTTCTCCTCTATTTACCTTAATCTCCCTAGCCGCAGCCAGACAAAAAACGGTAATTTTTATATTATTTCCATTTTTTTTATCTTTATTATCAAATTGCCTTAAAATGCTATTTTTTATTTCTCTAAGCGTAGCTCCTGTCGTTACAATGTCATCAAGTATCAAAATTTTTTTATTGCTCAAGTCAATATTCTGAGAAACTCTGAAAGCTCCCTCAATATTCCTGTTTCTTTCTTCTTCATCCAAAATTTCAGCCATCTTTTTAGTATTTTTTACCCTCTCAATCCGAGCATAATTCACTTTCAAGCAATTCAAAATTTCATCAACCTGATTATACCCTCTTTCATTCTTTCTTTTCCTGCTGACAGGCACACTCACGACAACATCTATCTTTTCACGTTTCAAAACATAATAAAATTCTTCCTTTATCAATTCAGCAATCAACTTTGCCATGATTTTTCTATGATTATATTTATAAGAATAAATTAACCTCTTAAACTCCTTATTGTAATCCCATACATAATAAATATTATTTAATTTCCGTAATTTTTTCAGACTTTTCAGAATATTTTTCGTATCCTTCGATACAATACCGTACTCAACTAATTCCACCCCTGAAATTATATCCCGATTTCTAAATAAAATTCCTTTAAAATTAAATATTATTTCCTTAAAAAATTTAATATCCCTCAACTGGATCCTCAACCTTTTGAACTATTTTAGTTGAGTACATTTCTGTATATCCACAATTTTTACATATTTTTAAATAAAATGTATCAATGGCAATCTGCGTTCCAGCAACTTTTTTTGTAGGAATTGCCACCTTTTTCACTTCAAATATTTCTTCTCCACACTTGCAACATTTCTCATCATTTCTCATACAATCACCTCAAAACGCATTTTTTAACCACTCAATACTGTTAGAGCCACGACCTACTCCAATAATATCATACCTTACATTTTTATCCCATTCCTTTTTTAAAAGGTAAATTTGTGAACTCACAAGAATCTTATTCTGCTTCTCCTCCGTCACCATCTCAATCGCCGATCCAAAAAAATCATTCTTCCGATATTTGACCTCCACAAACACCAGCGTCTGACTCTTCTTTTCAAAAAAAATCAAGTCAATCTCCCCAAACCTGGTATAAAAATTACTCTCAACAAACGTAAGCCCTTGCAAAATCAAATATTCCTTCGCCACATTCTCATACTTAAACCCAATTTCCCTTTTATTCATACTATTTCTCGTCCCATCCCTTTTTTTACATTGTATCATAAATATCTATATTTATTCTTTTAATTTTATATTATATGATACCAATTTTTCACTTATTTTTCAAGACTGGAAATTTTTTTCTTTTTTTATTATTTAATTTTTTTCAAAATTTTCATTTACTTTAAAATTTTTAATTTTCTTACATGTTTCACCTTCATTTTTATTTTACTGTATAAATAAAAATCTACTTTTTCTTCTCACTTCCACCCAATATCTTCTTCAAAAACGTCTTCCTATGATACTTACAAGCCCCTTTTTCAAGCAAAATCTCCCTATGTTTCTTAGTTCCATATCCTTTATGCTTCTCAAATTCATACTCAGGAAATTCTTTTGAAATCTCACAAAGTATTCTATCCCTTGTAACCTTTGCCATAATCGAAGCTGTCGCAATAGCTAATGACTTGCTATCTCCCTTCACAATGCAATCCTGTTTTCCTTCATACTCACGAATCAAGTGGTTACCATCAACCAGAACTATATCAAATGCTGATTTTTCAGCCACTTCATTAATCGCTCGACGCATTGCAAGAAATGTTGCATTCAAAATATTCATTTCATCAATTTCCTTTTCCGAAGCAATCCCGACTCCTACGATACAATTCTTTTCTATCACTTCAAACAATCTTTCTCTTTTTTTCTCAGTCAACTTCTTCGAATCGTTAATCTCCTGCAATTCTGCGAAATCCTGAATCACAATTACAGCTCCAGCCACAACTGGTCCCGCCAAAGGTCCTCTCCCAGCCTCATCAACCCCAACAACAATTCTATTATATTTTTCGTCAAATTCCATTAATTCATTTTTTTTATCCATAAGCATATTCCTTTACTTTCTATAATATTTCTAAACTTAAATTTTGATACCATTCCCAATTTAAATAATGAATTTATTACAAACTTTTCCAATAAAAGATATAATTTTCATTTTTTAAACAGAGTCTAGCATAAACTAATCCGTCGTAGCATTTTTCTGTGCTGGCAAAACTGTCTGAGCATAGCGAGTTTTTTGGCAGTGCAGAAAAATGTCGTAGACTAGCCATAGGTTATTGCGTAGCAATCTTGCCAAATATTTTGATTATCAGGATAAACCTTTACTGCAAGATAAGGTTTTGCGGCAATGAGCAATCCTACGAAAATAAAAAAGAAAAAACCATAGTAATTAGATGAATGATTATAAAAATTTATTCCTATTTCTAAAAGAGGTTTAGTATGATAATTAATTTTATATTAGTTTTTTCTCTTAACAAAATTTTGCTTAATAATATTTCTAATTAATTTATCTAATACTAAGCAACTTATAAATTCAACACTTTTAATTTAACTATAATCACTCATTTAATTAGAATGAATATTTAAAAAAATCAAAAAATTTCAAATTTAAGCCCACATTTTTTCAATGCCCTTTCAAAATTTTCAGGCAATTCTGCAATAAATTCTATTTCTTCTTCTGTAATTGGATGTTGAAATTCCAGTTTGTAGGCATGAAGCATTTGGCGTTTTTCGGCATCTGTTCTGCCGTAGACACTGTCGCCTAGAATTGGATAGCCTAAATGTTTCATGTGAACTCTGATTTGGTGAGTCCTTCCAGTTTCAATATGAACTTTAACAAGCGTAAATTTTTCCGTCTGTGAAATTACTTCGTAATTCGTAATTGCAGTTTTTCCTGAATTTAAGTCATTTATTACAGTCATTTTCTTCCTGTCATTTTTATCACGCCCGATTTGTGTTACAATTCTTCCGCTTTTCTGGTTTAGTTTTCCTTTTAAAATTGCAAGATAAGTTTTTTTTACAGTTTTGTCGTGAAACATTTGTGACAATCTTAGATGTGCCTTGTCATTTTTAGCGATTATTAAAAGTCCGCTTGTGTCCTTATCTAGCCTATGCACAATGCCAGGACGGATTTCTCCATTTATTCCTGACAAATCTTTGATGTAATACAAAATTGCATTTACAAGCGTTCCTGAATAATGTCCGTTTGCAGGATGTACGACAATTCCAGCTCTTTTATTAATAACTGCCAAATCATTATCTTCATAAATTATTTCAATATCAATGTTTTCAGGTTTAATTTCAACAGTTTCCAGTTCTGGAATTACAACTTTTATTGTATCATTTTCTTCAATTTTATAAGCAGGCTTTGTCTTTTTTTCATTTACCAAAATATTTTCATCTTTTATAAGCTGTTGAATACGTGTCCGTGTCAACTCGAGCCTTTCCGACAAAAATTTATCAATCCTGCTCCCAGCCTCTTCCTTCAAAATAACAATATTTTGCTTATTTTCACTATTTTCAACATCTATTTCATCTTCAAATTCATTTTCAATTTCATATTTTTCTTTCATAATTATCTATTTTTCTTTCTTTTATAATTTTTTATTTTCCAAAATTCTATTCTCTTTTAAAATTTATCCCGTCAATGCAATGATTGTAAATTAATTTCTTAATTTCACTCATATCATTAGTTTCATAAAATTTCACAAGCAATTCCAAAAATATTTTCCTTCAATGTCATTTTATACTTGTCTTTCATAAAATCACTTTTTTCTAAAAATTTTTCATCAATTTCTTAACTCTCATCATCACATTTCTGAAAAATATCTATTTCCTGAGAATAAACTCTATTATGATGATTTTTTGCCAAAAGCGCTACTTCTTCATCTACTTTTTCCAGCTTTTCAAAACTTCTTTGTGCATGATTTTGCAACTGTGTTTTAAATCCTAATTTATGCAAAACTCTCGTTATAATCGACACATTTTCTTTTCCACAGTCATGCAGAAGTGCCAATTTCAAATATTTTTCATTATTTTTTAATTCTGTTTTCTTTATTTTTTTATAAACTTCAAGTGAATGAAACTTATCGTAATCAGACATTTCCAAAAATATTTTCTTTTCTTTTTCTGTCAATTTTTTCAAAGCCTCATTCATATAAGCCTTGTTAATTTTCGGTTTAAAATATTCCATTGCTTTTCTAATTATATACATTTTTCCACTCTTTTCCTAATCTTGATTTTTCTTATTTTTCTACACTTTCTAACAAAATATGTTAATATCCTGCTATCAAATTTCATCATTCAATATTTTTCTATAAACAGTATCTAAAAATTTTTAAAAACAATAAATTTATACATAATCTATAAAATATTTTTCAATTTTTTCAAATCTCTTTTACAACTATATCTCCAAAAATCTTCTTTAACTTCCTAATATTTTTCCCTCTTTTCCCAATAAATTCACCTTTATCTTTCTTTTCAACGAAAAATACCGTAAAATAACTATTTCTCTCAATTTTTCTAACTTCATCAATGCTTTTTAATTGTTCATTAAAATCATCTATTTTGATTTCAGAATTTCTTGTTTCCAAATTTTCATTATTATTCTTTTTCAAATTTATCAATTCTTCAATATTTTTCACATCAAAAAAACTGATTTTGTCCAATTTCTCTGAAAAATCAACTTTCATAAGTGTCAAATATTTCCCATCAAGCGGTTTATCTTTTATTCCCAATTTCCTATTTTCAAAATTTTCATCATTTAACTTTTCAATATCAAATTTTGTATTATTTAAAATAAAATTGCTCATAATCCGCACCTGCTGTGCCAAAAATCCATCTCCCACAAAATACAGCTTACCATTTTCATATTTCACAAAAATTTCTCTTGTGTGATTTTTTAATTTTTTCCCTTTTTCTGAAGTAAATTCGTAAAAATCCTTTTTCCCAGATACTTTATTGCAAATCTTATTTATTCTATCTTCATCATTTTTCCTAAGTTTTTTTGGATATTCATAAATATAATATCTTTTTTCAATCATTTGTGGAAATTCAAGAAATGGCAATGTTCTCAATAATTTATTGATTTTCAGCCCTTCTGTTTCCAAAAATTTTAATTTTGAAAAATCAATTATCTCTTTGGAATTTATATAAAGTATGTTTTCTTTTGCACTCACATTTGCATCAGTTCTTCCAGCCTGCTGAATACCTTTAAAAATCTTGATTTTGTTATTTTCCAAAATTTTCCTGAATTCTGATTTAACACTCTTTTTATTAGGATTTTCATCAAAAGATTCAAATTTCTGTCCATCATATTCTACAAAAAACATATATCCAAAATATTTTGTATTCTCAAAATCTCTTATTAATTTATCTATTTTTGGCTTCTCCATATCAATTTTTTCCATTTTCTATCCCTTAATCAATTTATTAAATTATCTGATTTTCATTTATGACAATAATTCTTAATTCCTTGCTAAATTTATTTTATACTAAACACCATTTAAATAACGAATTTGTTATAGATTTTTCTAATAAAGGATATAAATCTAATATTTTCAAATAATTTAAAATATAATTTTCGTTTTTTAAACAGAATCCGGCATGAACTAATCCGTCGGAGCATTTTTCTGTGCTGGCAAAACTGTCTGAGCATAGCGAGTTTTTTGTCAGTGCAGAAAAATGTCGTAGACTAGCCATAGGTTGTAGGATTTGCGGCAATGAGCAATCCTACAGAAATAAAAATGAAAAAGTTGAATGATTATAAATTAGCTGTTGAACAACCCTATTATAAAAATTTATTCTCATTTTTAAACGGGGTTTAGTATTAACATAAATTTAAATCTGCATAATTAAAAAGCAAATCTATTTAGTAAGCTCTCCCGCAATATTCATTACCAAACTTTCTTTCACTTTTTCCACATCATATTTCCCTAAAAGGCACATAAATTTTGTAATTGCAGCTTCTGGTGTCATATCGTATCCATTTACAACACCTAGTTCCGTAAGTATTGCATTTGACTCATAAAGTCCCATTTCCACACTTCCAACTGTGCATTGAGTTACATTAAGAATTATAACTTCCATATCAATTATATATTTTATTGTTTCTAAAAATTCTTTATTTTGTGGAGTATTTCCGCTTCCGTAAGTTCGTAATACAAGCCCTTTTATACTATCATCATCTTGGAATATCCGTTTTAAAATTTTAGGATTAAATCCAGGAAATACATCCATCATCAGTACATTTGGATTAATTTTGTAATCTACATAAAATTTTCCCTCTGGCTTTGATAATAGCCTGTTTTCATATATTTTTATTTTTGAGCCTGCCTGCCCTAATGGGAGATAATTTGGGGAAGAAAATCCAAAATAATTTGTAGAATCAAGCTTTCTTGAACGATTTCCCCTAAAAAGATGATCCCTGAAAAATACGCACACTTCTGGAATAATAGGCAACTTTTCATTTTCTGAATTACAAATTTCACTATTTACCTGTGTCTGTTTTTCAATTATTTCAATAGAAGTTAGCAAATTTTGCAGTCCATCACTTCTAATTTCCTGAATTGGACGCTGTGCTCCTGTCAAAATCACCGTTTTCCCAAGATTTTTTAACATAAAAGAAAGAACACTTGCAGTATAGGACATTGTATCTGTTCCATGCAGTATTACAAAACCTTTGTATTTAGCGTAATTTTCTTCAATTATTTTACCAATTTCCAGCCAAATTTCATAATTCATATCAGAAGAATCAATGATTTTGCTTGTCTGAATATAATCAACTTTCATATCCTTTAAAAATTGATAGTTATATATAACTTCCTCCCAAGATGAAGAGGGTTTCAATGCACTTTTATTGTCATCTTTATCTGAATGAACCATGCTGATTGTTCCACCTGTATTTATTACCAAAATCTTCTGACTGCTTTGTTCTTGCATACATCCCACCGTTCCTTCTTCTGCTTTTCATTCGTTATCCAAACTTTTTTATCTTGCCTTTATTTTATCATTTTCTCTAGTAAATGTATAGCACTTTACAAATCAAAAAAAAATCGCTTTAATATAAAATACTAAAACGATTTCCCTAAAAACTTTCTATTTACCTTTTATTCTTTCAATAATTTCCTGAACACTGGACACCTTTACATCTTCATCAATTCCATCCTCGCCTTTTACTTCGCCAAATCCCCATTTGCAGTAAACAATATCAATTCCAGCATTTTTAGCTGTATTTACATCCACAAGCATATCTCCAACAAATAATATTTTTTCTTTTGAAATATTTAAGTTTTGTGCCATTTTATCAACATTATACGGATTTGGCTTATTTGGATATTCCTTTTCATTTGAGCCAAATATTCCATCAAATTTCCATTTGGATAACTTTTTATCAACTGCAGATAAGGCTGTTTCATGATCCTTATTGGTTACAATACCTTTTTTCACGCCATTCTGTTCCAAAAAATCAAGCAATTCAGGTATTCCTTCATAAGGCTCAACACCATAGTCAAAGTAAATATCGTAATATTTTCTTATAACTTTTTCCATTTCCTCATTCGTTACATCCTCATACTTCTCTTTTCCCAAAATATTCCGTGCAAGCCCTGAAACTCCACCACCAACAAATTTTACACATTCATTAGCAGAATATTGCTTTTTTCCAAGTTCTTCCATCGCTGAATTTACAGTCTTTGTAATAGATTTTGACGTATCCATAAGTGTTCCATCCAAATCAAATATAACTAAATCGTATTTCATAAATTCCCACTCATTCCCTTCCTAATCCACTTTAAACAATTACTAAAATCTTATCAATCCAACTTTCAAGATTTTAAGAGATTAATCTCTAAATACTATTATTACCGTTTTATTTACGCTTCAGGCTCAATAACATTCCCGTTATCATCAATTGGATTCCCATCGTCATCCACTCTAACAACCTTAATGCTATCCAAATGCCCTCTCACACTTTCCTTAAATTTTTCAATATACATTTTTCTATATTTTTCACGCTCTTTCTTCTCTTCTTCCGTCAATTCCCTCTCACGTGCCAACTTTGAAAATTCATTTACTTTTTTAATAATATCTTCCATTTTTAAATCTTCCTTTCTAAAAAACATTACTTTAATTTCTAATTTCCATTTTGATTTTATCTAAAATATGGTATACATATTAAAGTAAAATTTGATTGTGTTTAAGCCCTTAATGTTGGGCTTATTTTTTTATCTTTTTTCTATTGTAGAAATTTCATAATCCAAAAAGTATATAACAATATTATTATACTGTATTACCTGTAATTTATCAATACTTTTTCCTAAAGCATTTCTCTAAAAAAATTTATACATTTTCACAAATGTATATAGCAAAAAATCACAGTTAATCTTAATAACCGTGATTTTAATTTGAAAAGAATTTTTATTTTATATCAAATTTCATTTAAGAAACTGAAATTATATTTTAATTATTTAGTAACCCTATACCAGAAGAAATTCATAACAAACCTATTATTCAAGCATTATTTATTGTTTTCTTACTTCCTTTATTTAAATTCTTCCCATATTTTCCAACAACATAAAAGTTTTAAGTGAGATTGCAGATATATTCAATAAATTAGCCATTATCAATGTTGAATATGTATATTTATTTAATCTATTATCATCTTTTACAAAATTTGCAATTATAAAAATCGGCATTTGCAAAATTATAATTCCATAAAATTGCATATTTCCATGATAAATCAATCCTAACAAATCAATAAAAACTAAAGAAAAAGCAACATAAGACAAGAACTTGTTATTTTTTCTTTTCATTATCATAAATAATAAAACAACCAAAATACATACTATTACGTGTAATCCTTGGTTTTGCGAAAAAAAATCCTTACCCAAAACTTCTATGCACAAAAACAAATACACTATTCCAAAAATTAAATCACCCCATAAAAACTTCTTAATTTCTTTTTTCTGAAAAACTTTTATAAAACAAAAAAATAATCTAAATAAGCTATAAAGCATCAATAAATCTAAAAATATAAGTACAATCAGTTCTTTCAATTTATTTCACACTTCCAAATAAATCATTCAAAGCTTCACTCATTGTCGGATGAGTAAATATCATATCTTTCAGGAATGTATATTTTTGTTCAGCTTTCATAGCCGCTGCAACAATGTTTATCATTTCGTGGGAAGTGTTGCATAATAAAGTACATCCCAGTATTTTATCTGTTTTTGCATCTATAACTGCTTTAAGCAGTCCATCTGTTACACCTTCTATTTTTGCTTTTGGAATTGCCATTGCTTCAAGTCTTCCTGTTTTTACTTCATATCCTTTGGCAATTGCTTCGCTTTCAGTCATTCCAACTCTTGATAAAGGTGGATTTATGAATACGCTGTATGGAATTACATTTCTGTCGTTTACTGTTCTATTTCCTCCATTGTAAAGATTATCTCTTATTATTCTAAAGTCATCAAGAGAAATATACGTAAATTGAAGTCCGCCTTTCATATCTCCCATTGCCCAAATGTTATCAGCCGTTGTTTTCAATGTTTCATCAACTACAACCGCACCTTTTTCGTCAGTTTTTACTCCTGCCGCTTCTAAATTAAGACCTTCTGTATTAGGTTTTCTTCCTATTGCCACAAGAATTGCATCTGATTCAATTTCGCTCTTGCTTGACCCTTGTGAAATTTGCACATATCCTTTTCCATTTTTATCAATAATTTCCTCAATTTTTGATTCTAGTAAAAATTTAACCCCTTTTGCCTCAAATATAGCTTTTGCTCTATCAGCAATTTCTTCATCTTCTCTAGGCATAAGTCTTTGTGCCAAATCAATCACTGTAACTTCTGACCCAAAATCAGCATACATCGAAGCAAATTCCAGCCCAATATACCCTGCTCCCAAAATAGTCAATTTTTTAGGAAGTTCCTTCAGTTCCATAATTGAAGTGCTTGTATACACATGGTTACTTTCTTTAAGCCCTTTTATACCAGGAATTATTGTAGTCGAACCTGTATTTATAAATATTTTTTCTCCTTCAATCTGAACATTTTCTCCATTGCTTTCAATATTAACTACATTTTTTGAAGCAAAACTTCCAAATCCATCATAAATATCAATATTTTCCTTTGTAGCTAGCATTTCATAATTTTTTCCACGTAATGCACCAATTAATGTATTTTTATTATTTATACTTTCTGTATAAAATCTCTCCTTTTCCTCAATACCGCTTAATCCTTTATTTTTAAGAACTTTTGTACTATCAACAAGTTTTTTTGTAGGAATACACCCAATATTTATACAAGTTCCTCCATACATCTTGTCCGATTTCTCAATCAAAGCCACATTCTGACCTTTTCCAGCCAAAAATCCTGCCAAAGTTTTTCCACCTTTTCCAAATCCAATTATTATTGCATCATATTTTTTCATTTTCTTCGTCCTTTCCATTTTATACAATTAGTTACATAATTGTATTCATTATAAAATTAGATTTCCTTGTTTTAAGAATACCACATTTTTTATAAAAAAACAAGAGTATTTGTGTTTACAAATTTTATTATTTTTATTTAACTTTTTATCTTGTTTTCTTTTTTCCATTATTATATGCTATAATAAAATATATATTGAAAAATAAATAAATAAAATATTACAAAATATAAATAAAGGAGTGTGTACAAACAACTATGCAGAAGAAAACAAAAATTACATTAAAAAAACTACTTGAATGGTTTTTAATAAATATTCCAATAGCTTTTTTTATAAATGAAATTTTAAAAGATAAAAAAAATGTTATAGTTTTCAGTAACTGGATAATTTTATTTTTATTAACTCTTCCTTTTACTATTATAATATTAAAAAAGAAATTTAAAATAGAAAAATATTTATATAATTATTTAATGTATTGTTTTTCTATAATATTTTTCCAAACATTTATATATAAATTTAAAATATTTAATCAGATAAAAAATTTCGCATATTTAGTATACAAAACAATAGATCGTAATAAAATAAAAGATGTTGTATCAATTGCTATTTGTTTTATTTTATTTATAATTCTACTTTATGGTTTCATAATAAATTATATAAATAAATATCAAAAAATTGATACTAATAATCAAAATAAATCAAAATTAATAACCAGCAGAAATCAAGATTTAGAAAAATTAAAGAATATTTTAGATAATACATTAGATTCCATTATTATAGATGATGAATGGGGAAATGGAAAAACATTTTTTATAAAAGAATTTATGAAAGTATATGAAAAAAATTATGAATTTATTTATATAAAAGCCCCATATTTTCAAACTAGAGAAGAATTTAGGAAAGTTTTTTTGACTGAATTAAACAAAGTATTTACTAAAAGTGGAATATTTAATACATCTATTTCAAATTTAACAAAATATTTTGGTATCGAAATTCAGGGAATAACACTAAATCAAATAGAAAAAAATTATAATGAAACTATAGAAGAAATCGTAAAGAAAATGTGTAAATTAGATAAAAGAATTGTTATAGTTTTAGATGATTTAGATAGAATTGAAAAAGGAGAAGATATCCAAGAAATACTTAATTTCATTGGAGAAATAAATATTGAATTAGGTAAAAAAATAGGGCTTATTACTTTATCATCCTATAACAAATTAAACAAAAAGGTACAAAACCATACAGAAAAAAAAGAAGGGGAAGATTATTTAGAAAAATATTTTGATAAAAAATTTTATCTTCAAAAAGTAAATGGAGAAGAACTAATTGAATATTTTTGTAAGGATAAAAACTTGCAAAAAATTATAAAACAATGTAAACAAGCTATTGAAAAATATTATGATTTAGAAGTTGAAAAACAAAATATAACTTATCTCTCAAAACAAACATTCCGTAATATTGAAAGACTTATAAAGAATATAAATATAAGTATAAATGAAATAATCGAAAATAAAGAAATTTACGAAAAGATATTTATATTATTTGAAATATTTGAATTATTATTACCGAAATCTTGGGAAAATTTAGAGAGAAACAAAATGGAATTAGTTTTAAATAATATATTTATCTATAAAGATAATCCAGAAATTAATTCTGAAAGATATAATCAATTTATTTACTCATGTGCTGATGAAGTTTTAAATTATAAAAAGTCTAAAACGCAAAATTATTTTTCAAAATATCAAAATATTAAAAATTTTATTACTAAAAAATCTATTAATAAAAGTGAAAATATATTAATTGAAGAATATTTAGAAACTGCTAAAATTTTTAAATTTTCAGAAGATGAAAAAAAACAAATTTTAGATTTTTTTATAAGAGATAATAGAATAAGTAAATATGACTTCATTCAATTGTATATTCAATTTGAATTGAATTATAAATTATATCTAGACGATATAACAACTTTTATTGAAAAAATTAATAATAAATCAAATAATTGTGGTAGTACCTTTATTAATAAATATTTATTAATACGCGAATTTTGTAAATTTTTATATAGCTTATCTTTAATTTCTTTAAAAGAACTTAGTGATATTATCAAATTAATTCAAACGAATAATATTAATCTGTTAGAAGAAAAAATATTTGAAAAATTTAACCAACATAAAAATAAACAAGAAATCTATAAAATTTTAGACTTTATTTCTAAAATTTATAACGAAACTTCTCAAACTTCAAAATACAATACCTTATATTCCAATATAAAGATTGGAATTGAAAATTTTATATCTAATGATGATGTAAATCCCTTACTTAAAGCATTTAAAGAAGCAGAAAATGAATATAAAGAAGACGCATGGTTTACTATTTTGGGAATGCATTTTGATTTCATCGTTGATGTAGAAAATAGTTTTAATCAAAATAATTTGGATTTAGATATTAAATCAAAAAAATATCTAGATAAATTTTATAAAAATAAAAAATTAGTTAATTATGTAAAGATCTTAAGAGAAAATAGTATCATAAAAGTAAATGTTCATCATATTATTAATTTAAATATATTGAAATTAGATTTGAAAGAAATAAATCCTACAATTAAGGAGATAACTGATAGGTTAAATAATAATGAGATTGACATAGAAAAATTCAAGAGAAAACTGAAAAAAGAAAATAAAGATAAATATGAAGAATGGAAAGATATTTTAAATGAATTAAAAACTAAATAGTATTAGGATAAAAATTCATCTCTAAAGTTAGGCATCTATAAAAATTCATTTTTTAAATCTACTAAACACTTAAAAATAAAAGTAAAAATTGTAAAATTATTTTAGATTTCACAAAAATGTTTTATAAAAAGGGAATGTATCTTCTTAAAAAAAATTTTACATTTTTATTCTAACATTCCCCCCTGTTTTAAATAATAGTTTTATTGTAACCCAAGTTCTAAATAATTTATAGACTTGGGCTATTTTATTAATGTGCATTTTTTTAAATCTCTATTCCTTTATTAATTCTCTATACTATTTTACTATTAAGAATTTCTATAAATTTATGATTAAATCCGTTTTTTGTTATAATACTTATATCATTTAGTTCAATAAATGATGTATTTCTTTAAAAAAAATATAAATCATTACAATTAACAAAAGATATAATGGATAAAACTGTAAAGTATATATTTTGTAATTTTATTATAAATATCCTGTTTTTCCATTGTAGAGCCATATAAAAACTAATGAAAATATCGAAAATAATTGTATTATACATATGTTTTATTTTCAAAAATAAAAAAAGAAAATTCATATCTTGTATAAGAAAAATATACAATTTTTCCTTTAAACTATTGCATTTCTGTCATTTTAAAGGTAAAATTATATTATAAAAACTTATTTAGGGAGGAAAACTTATGAATTTATGGATACTTATTGGTATTGTTATTATTGTAGTGGGATTCACATTAAAGCTTGATGTGCTGGCTGTAGTGCTTACTGCTGGTATTGCTACAGGACTCGCCGCGAAAATGGATTTTTTAGAAATACTTGGAATTATTGGAAAGGCTTTTGTGGATAATAGGCTTATGTCTGTTTTTCTAGTCAGCTTGCCAGTTATTGCAGTTCTTGAAAGATATGGACTTAGAGAGAGAAGTGCAACTTTAATTGAAAAATTGAAAAATGCGACTGCTGGTAGAATTTTAGGATTTTATATGGTTATCCGTTCAATTGCAAGTGTATTATCAATCAGAATTGTAGGACATGTGCAGTTTATACGTCCTCTTATCTATCCAATGGCTGAAGCTGCTGCAAAATCTCATAAAGAACAGGGGCTTACAGAAAAAGAAATCGAAAAGTTGAAAAGCTTGAGTGCTGCAATTGAAAACTACGGAAACTTCTTTGCTCAAAACATATTTATCGGTGCATCAGGACTTCTTCTAATTCAGACTACATTACAGGAAAATGGATACAATGTGTCATTAAAGCAATTAGCATTATTCTCAATACCAATGGGAATTATCACAATAATCTTGACCTTTATTCAAGTTTATATTTATGATAAAAAAATAACAGCAAATAAAGGAGGTAATAAATAATGGATGTGAAAGCCCTTTTAAAAATTTTAACAGAAATTGTTTATATCCTTTGTGGATTTGTCAGTATTGCTACTGCAATCAGAGGTCTGAGGAATGAAAAATCAAGAATAGGAACATTTTTATTCTGGTTTATTCTTGGAATAATATTTATTTTTGGGCCTGTTATTCCATACAAAGTTACTGGCGGACTCCTTGTAGTTCTTGCTATAATTACTGTAACAAAACAGCTTCATATAGGAAAATTTGAAAATATTTCATCTCAATTCAAAATTGCACAAAGTGAAAGGCTAAAAAACAAAATTTTCATTCCTGCCGCATTAATTGGAATTGCCGCTTTTCTAATACTTCAGTTTAAAATTGGAAAAACTGCAATACCGCCTGCATTAGGTATCGGCGGAGGCTCACTTGTTGCACTGTTAGCAGCTGCCATTATTATAAAACCAAAATTTAAAGAAACAAACGAAGATACTTCAAGGCTTCTTATGCAAATTGGTGCTACTGCCATTCTTCCACAGCTTCTTGCAGCATTAGGTGCAGTATTTACAAAAGCTGGAGTTGGAAAAGTAATTGCTGCCAGTATTTCTTCAGTTGTACCGACAGGAAATATTTTTATAGGAATTATTATTTATGCCGTTGGAATGGCTGTATTTACTATGATTATGGGAAATGCCTTTGCCGCATTTTCAGTAATAACTGCAGGTATTGGTATACCTTTTATCATAAAGCACGGTGGAAATCCAGCTGTTATAGGTGCTTTAGGAATGACTGCAGGTTATTGTGGTACCCTTATGACTCCAATGGCAGCAAACTTTAATATCGTTCCTGCTTCAATCCTTGAAATAAAGGACAAGTATGGAATTATAAAAATTCAAGCTCCAATGGCTTTATTACTGCTTTTATCACATATTGTACTTATGCTGTTTCTTTTTGGAGTAAAATAAATATCAAAATAAACTAATAGAAAGGAGTGCATGAAATTATAAACCGTTATAGTATCGTGCAATAAATATATGAAAATACTTGTTACAGGCTTTGACCCCTTTGGAGGAGAGCCTATAAATCCTGCTATCGAATCAGTAAAAAAATTACCAGATAATATTGCAGGAGCCGAAATTATCAAACTGGAAATTCCGACAGTAAAAAGAAAATCTATTGAAAAAATTGAAAAAGCTATTGAAGAACATAATCCAGATGTTATCCTGTCAATTGGGCAGGCAGGAGGGAGATTTGATATTTCCATTGAACGTGTGGGAATAAATCTTGATGACTTCCGAATTCCTGACAACGAAGGAAACCAAACTATTGATGAACCAATTTTTCCAGATGGAGAAAATGCCTATTTCGTAAATCTGCCTGTAAAAGCCATGGTAAAAAATGTACAAAAAAATGAAATTCCAGCTTCAGTATCATATACCGCAGGAACTTTTGTATGTAACCACGTTCTTTATGGTACTCTTTATCTTGTAAACAAAAAGTATAAAGGTAAAAAAGCTGGATTTATCCACATCCCATTTTTACCACAGCAAGTTATCGACAAAAAAAATACACCTTCAATGGAATTAAATGCCATTGTAAAAGGATTGACTGCGGCAATTGAAGCTATTGTAAAAAATAGTGAAGACATCAAAGAAACTGCTGGAACTGTATGCTAAAAACTATAAATTAATTTAAATTTCAGACAAAAACCTGTTTTCATTTAAAAATGTCTTGAAACAGGTTTTTTCTATTATAAAGTCTATTTTTCTTATTCTCTAAGTCCTGTTGCTTTAAAATCCTAACTTCTTTTCTATACAATTACTTCCTTTTATAATTCAAATTTTTTCTAAGACATTTTTGAAACAATTGCTCTACAATTATATAAATATTAAAATTAATATAAGTAAAAATAAATTGAAAAAACAAAAAAATTGTGGTAAACTTATTAAGTAAGATATAATTGGATTTTTTTAAGTAATTTATAGTAAATCTTTTCTTAAAATCTTTCAAGTATATTTTTAGTTTACTTTATCTAAAGTAAAATTAGGAGGTAATCTATGAAGAATAAAAAGAAATTGATAATTATAACTTCCATCTTGGCAATAGGTATTCCACTATTGGCAATAGGTACACAATCAATATTAAAAAAAGTAAGGGAGGATTATTACAAAAACCAAAGAGAGCAAATTGAGGCTCAAAAAGCTAAAGAAAAAGCCGAAAGGGAACAAAAGCTAGCACAGGAAAAAGCCGAAAAAGAACGACAGCTCCAATTGGAAAAAGCCGAAAGAGAACAAAAACTTGCTAATGAAAGAAAAGAGCCCGTTACTGGTCAAAATTCACAAAAAAGCAAGAAAGGAAAAGAAAAAGTTAAAATAAGCAATGCAACTACAACTTTTACTCCTACAGCAAATGTTGTAGAAAAACGTGAATTAACGCCAGAAGAAATAAAAAGAGCTAAAAAGGCTTTAAAAGAAGCAAGGGCTAGTTATTTTAGCGGTAATAAAGCTGCCAAACTGCCAAAAAGTTCAAAAAGTACGGATAAGATTATAATAAAATCTGACCGTAAAGGAAATGTAGAGGCAATAAGGCATACCAAAGAGCAAAGTGACAAAGCACAAAAAATTTTAAAAGAAATAAGAGAAAGTTATTATAAGGACAAAAAGAAATAAACATATTAAAATGACTCATAAATGAGTCATTTTTTATTTATTTACAAATAAATTTAAAAACCTATTTCAAATCCTTACTTCCCTCTTCCAAAATCTTTATCTGGCAAATTATTTCCTCATCTTTAATAGTTTTTTCTTTACCATTTTTTATTGCCTCATATAAATCATCGTAGACTCTACCATAATCACCTTTTTCAGAAATTACTTTTTCCTCATGGTAATTTCCATTATTATCATAATAAATTAACGTCCCATAATGTTTTGGCAAATCTATTCCAAAATCTACATTATCTGGCATATAAAATAATTTCAAATGTTCTTCTTGCCTATCCTCTGTTTCTTTTATAAAGCACCCTTTAGTTCCATATACAATAAATGATGCTCTAGATTTTATCCTAAAATAGCTTCCTTTTAAACTTACTTTTAAGCTTTTATCATTTTCCCTTTTATAAAACAAGTCTATATCATAATAGTCATTCATCCGATTTGTCCCAAGAAGCTGTCTTACATCATAATGAACTTTATCAGGATTGCCGTATCGTGAAATTATCTGATCCAAGACATGCGTCCCATGCCCATATAAAAATGTATTTGCTTGTTTCCCGTCATATTCCTTCACATTTTCAGGCACTTCTGCCCTGTAATAATCATAATTAGATTCAATTTCTAAAATTTCTCCTAATTTCCCACTTTCAATCACTTTCATTGTAGTCAAGAAATCACTGTCAAATCTTCTATTGTGATAAGGCTGAACAATTAACTCTTTTTCCTTAGCTAACCTAAATAACTCCTGTGCTTCTTCCAAAGTTTCAACAAAAGGTTTTTCCACAAGACAATTCTTATAGTGTTCCAGTACTTCTTTAGCATATTTATAATGTAAGTCGGATCTTAGGCAGATAACAACCAAATCAATTTCAGGATCATTATACAATTCTTCAATTTTATCAGTATAATGAATCCCGTCTATTCTCTTCCAAGTCTTATTTTCCAAATTATTTGCAACAATAGTCTTAACTTTTATTTTATCTTTTCTTTGCAGTAAAAATGGAAGATGGTATCTGTTTGCACTTTTTCCATTTCCTATAACTCCTATTTTCATCATAATAATTATCCCTTCTATTCAATTTTATAAGTCAATCTGCTTAAAACAATGGACTGGCTGTATATAGCCTAATTCTCTACTCTCACTTCAAACTAAGATTTCTTTTAAAATATTATATAATTTAAAAGAGAAAAATTCAAATAAAATATCACAAAATGATTTCTATTCTAAAAATTTCCCTTTTAAACAATTTATAATTCTTTAGTATCTTTTACAATTCTTTTCCATTACTTTCAATTACTTTCTTATACCAGTAAAATGAGTCTTTTTTACTTCTTTCCAGCGTTCCGCTTCCATCGTTATTTTTATCCACATAAATAAATCCATAACGTTTTTTCATTTCCCCGGTCGTGAATGAAACCAAGTCAATACATCCCCAAGGAGTATATCCCAAAAGTTCCACACCATCAATTTCAATCGCTTTCTGCATTTCTTCAATGTGTCTTCTTAAATAATCAATTCTATAATCATCGTGAACTTCGCCTTTTTCATCCTTCACATCGATTGCTCCAAAGCCATTTTCTACAATAAATAAAGGCTTGTTGTATCTTTCATACATTATGTTAAGAGCGTATCGAAGTCCAACAGGATCAATTGGCCAGCCCCAGTCAGATTCTTTTATGTATGGATTTTTAACACTTCCAACTAATTTGTCCCCACTTTCCACATCTGATTTATCTGCCTTGTCAACTGACGACATATAATAACTAAATCCAATATAATCAACAGTTCCTTCCTTCAAGTCAATGAAATCCTGTGGCTCAATATGAATATTAAATCCTTTTCGTTCCCACATTTTCTTAGTGTAGGCAGGATACTCCCCTCTTACATGAACATCAAGAAAGTGCCATCTCTTGTGCATTTCTTCTACAGATTTCATCATATCGTCAGGATTGCATGAATATGGATAAATCGGTACGAACGCAACCATACATCCAATTTCAAAATCAGGATTTATTTTCTTACCAGCTCTAACAGCTCTCGCACTTGCCACAAATTCATTATGAACAACTTGATACATTGTTTCCTCACGGTTTTCACCATCTTTGTAAGTAACTCCAGAACAAGTGAATGCAAATATATCAACATCAAGATTTGAAGCCTGATTATTGATTTCATTAAATGTCATCCAGTATTTTACTTTATTTTTATATCTTTCAAAAACGGTAATTGCAAACTTTTCAAAAAAATCAATTACTTTTCTGCTTCTAAATCCACCATAATTTTTTACAAGATTATATGGAATCTCAAAGTGTGACAATGTAATTACAGGCTCAATTCCATATTTTAATAATTCATCAAACAAATCATCATAAAATTGCAGTCCTGCCTCATTTGGCTGTTCGTCATCTCCATTAGGAAAAATTCTGCTCCATCCGATAGAAGTTCTAAAACATTTAAATCCCATTTCTGCAAACAATGCCACATCTTCCTTATATCTATGATAAAAGTCTATTGCTTCATGATTTGGATAATTTTTTCCTTCTATTATTCCATCAGTAATTTCTCTAGGAACTCCGTGTGCTCCAGCAGTCATTACATCCGCTGTGCTTGGTCCTTTTCCACCTTGATTCCATCCACCTTCAAGTTGATGAGCGGCAACCGCTCCTCCCCACAAAAACCCTTCTGGAAATCCTTTATTTATCATTTTTATCCTCCTAAATTTTATTTGTAAGACAGCATTTTGTAAAAATTTATCAAATTTCATTAGTACATCATTTTTCAATTTTTACAGCTTTATTATTGCCTTCTAATTAATACTTTCCTATAAAAAAGCAAAAGTTATATTTAATTATTTTAGAATATTGGTTTTTATCCCTTGTTAAAAAAGTCTTTAATAACTTTCTTATTCAACGAAGTTTAATCTAAATCCCTTTATTATGAATACAGGACACTCACACATAAAATAATATTTTTATACGCAATTGTCCTGTTAATATATTTCAAAATTCAGTCGAAAACTATTTTTGTTCCAATCTCTTGTACACTTCGATAAATTCCTTTGCCAGTTCCTTAAACAAAATTGCCGTCATCAAGTGATCTTGTGAATGTACCATAATTAATCCAACATCAATTTTTTCTCCTCCAGCTTCCCTTACAATCAAATCTGTCTGTAATTCATGTGCCTTAAGCATTTCCTCAGTAGACTGCTTCATAAACTCTTCTGCTTCATCAAACTTGCCTGCCTTCGCCGCATTCATAGCCTGATAAGCCAAACTTTTAGTTTCTCCTGCGTGTCCAATCAATGTCATCGCAATCATTTCAATATCCAATATTTCTTCAGCCATAATAAATCCTCCTAAAAAATAATTATATTTTTATATTCTATATTAAAATTCATTCTTAACATTGTTATAACACACGTTTTTCACTATGTCAATTTTGTATATTTTTATATAAATTTTCGTCTATTTTTATTAATTTTTCTATTATTTAAACCATAATTTCAATATTTTTTCAAAATAAACGATTTACAATTCTATATTTTTTCGTGTATAATGTATATTAAGAAGTTAAAAAAAAATGTAAAATTATATTTTAATTATTTGAAAATACTAAGTTTTTATCCTTTAACAAAAAGTTTTATAATAAATTGGCTATTTAAACGTGAAATAACACTAATCAGACAAAAAATTGAAAGGAGATTATCTATGGATATTTACAAACCAATTAACAAGCATTTTTTTGAAAATAAAAAAATAAAAATTTCATTTTCAAAAGCATTGAACAAAAAAGAACGTTATTTTTTAAAGTTTCTTTTTACTGAATATAAACTTTTGGAAAAACTTGAAAAAACGACTGTTCTAAGCGATATTGAGTTAACAGAAATAATGAAAGTTCTAAAATTTAAGTCTTTTCAGCAATTAAAAAAATTTTTGGATAATTTGCAGTTAAAGAAACTTGAATTTTTTATTTTTAGTAATGATAATACTGTTATTTATGGGCGTTTTCCTATTTTAGCTTCTTATAGTATTGTTTATTCAAAAATCGAATTTCAATTTCCGAGAGAAATTCATGCTGCAAGAAAAAATGATACTCTTTTCTCCTTACTTAGGCTTGATTTTATGATTTTTATGGGAGATGAGGCTATTTATAATTTTTACACTTATCTAATTTCAGACAGGAATTATAATAATCATACCATTATTACACTTGGAAGACTAAAAGAAATCTTTGATATTGAGGACAAGTATGAAAGATTTTTTGATTTTGAAAAACAAGTTTTAAAAAAGGCAATAGAAACTATTAATATTTTTTCAGATATTAAAGTTGTCTATGAAAAAATAAAAACTGGAGAATATATGAACAACAAAGTTGAAAAAATTCGTTTTAAAATTATAGATAACAATAAAAAAAATATAGAGCAAAAAAATATAGAACTTTCAGAAAATATAAATACTATTATGGAAATTATAAAGAATGATATAAAAGATTTCCATTCAGTTTATGAACTAATAAAGACATATATTTTAAAAAAAGATTATGATTACGTTTATAAAAATATCCTTTTTACACAAAAACACTTTAAAAATAATATTGAAAAGCATCTAAAAAAAGTATTATTACTAGACTTGGGACAATCTTTAAAAAATAGTTTAAAACATGAAACAGAAGTCTTGAATATTAAAAAAAATTACCGTAATCCTTTTTTTCTTCAACTTGATATTTCTAACCTTATGCGTCAGAATCAACTGGAAAATGAACTTAAAATATTACTTGATGATGGATATTTTAATGAAATACTTACTTTAAAAGATGAACAGATAATGGAAGAAAATTTTACTGATTTCAAAATTTATATAAAATACTTGAAAAATTCCAAAAGTCAAATAAAAATTACAAAATTCTTATAAAAATTTTATTTTTTTTGAAATATTCATTTAAAATAATAGACGAAAAAATATATATAATTTATATCGCTTATTATAATTTTTATTTTATAAAAACTTATTTTTTCTATATTTCAAACAGATTATAGACGAAAAAACATAATTTTTTTATAAAATTTGACTTCTAAAAAATTGATGGTATACTATAAATATAGAAGTTACGCTCATTGAAACACAAAACAATGAAAATACACTTACAACAAATTTTTTTATAAAAGAAAGAAGGATGATCAAAAATGAAAAAAATCTTATTATGCTGTGCCGCAGGAATGTCTACTAGCCTATTAGTAAACAAAATGAAAGCAGAAGCTGAAAAAAGAGGAATTGAAGTAGAAATTTGGGCCGAGCCACTTGATAAAGCAAAAGAAGAATTTGCAAAAGCTGATGTTGTTTTATTAGGGCCACAAGTTAAATATGCTTTACCAGAAGCTAAAAAAATTGCTGAAGAAAACAAAATTAATATAGATGTAATTAATATGGTTGATTATGGAATGATGAATGGGGCAAAAGTGCTGGATCAAGCGTTAAATTTGCTTAAATAGTTTAATTTAGTTGTGTTTTTGTTAAAAGTTCAAATACTGGTAAAAATAATTTTAAACTATGAATACCAGTATTTGGCTTACAAATAGATAAATATTTATTTTTTTACTCAAATACATTAAAATTTAAAAGAATTATTATTTAGGAGGAATTAAAATGGCGAATATTATGGACAAATTTACACAGTTTTTAGAAGAAAAATTAATGCCTGTCGCTGTAAAAGTGGCTAATCAGAGACACTTGGCAGCAGTTAAAGACGGAATGGTTATTACATTACCATTTATTATTGCAGGATCTGTATTTCTGATTTTAGGAAACTTGCCAATACCAGCATTAGCTAATTTTTATAAATATAATGCAGTTGGAAAGATTATCGCAAAATGGTTATCTTATCCTGTTGGTGTAACATTTAGTTTATTAGGATTTATTGCATGTGTCGGTATTTCATACAAATTGGCTCAATACTATAAATTAGATGAAATTTCGAGTACAATCTTAGGCGTTTTGGCATTTTTACTAGTAACACCTTTTGATAACAACGGAATTCCATTAGCTAGTATGGGAAGTGGAGGTTTATTTGTAGCTATAATAATGTCACTTTTAGCAATAGAGATTGTAAACCTTATCGTGAAAAAGAACATTATTATTAAAATGCCTGATTCTGTACCGCCTGCAGTATCAAAATCATTTGCTGCATTAATTCCAGGATTTTTTGTTATTCTAATTTCATTAATAATAAGAATTTCATTCGAAGTTTCTCCATTTGGAAATATTCATAAGGTTGTTGAAATGGTATTAACTAAACCACTTACAGCATTGGGAGGATCTTTCTTTGGAATGATGGGACTTTCTTTCATAACTAATTTACTATGGACTGCTGGAATACATGGTTCAAACCTAGTAACAGGAGGTATAGCAAGACCTGTACTGGATACATTAATGGATCAGAATAGAATTGCACTTAGTGCAGGACAACCTCTTCCAAACATAGTTACAACTCAGTTTTTTGACATTTTCCATAATATGGGAGGTTCTGGAACTACTTTCTCTCTTGCTATTATGCTGCTTTTCCTTTCTAAGAGTAAACAGCTTAAAGAAATTGGTAAATTAGCAATTGGTCCTGCTTTTTTCAATATTAACGAGCCCATTTTATTTGGACTTCCAATAGTTATGAATCCTATTTTAATCATTCCATTTATATTGGCTCCTTTAGTTACAGTAATGGTTACTTATCTAGCTATGTACTCAGGATTAGTTGCAAAAGTAACTGGAGTCGCCTTGCCTTGGACAACGCCTCCTTTCATTTCTGGTTTCCTTGCAACAAACCATTGGACAGGGACAGCCATACAAGTAGTAAACTTCTTCATAACAGCTGCTATTTACTATCCATTCTTTAAAATATGGGATGATAAGAAATTGCAGGAAGAAAACGGTACAGCAAGTACAAATTAATCATTAGTAAAATTTATGATTAAATTAATAAAATATATTTTACAAAATACATTTTTTGTGGTATATTATTTGTAGAGTAAAATAACAAATAAAAATTTTAAGGAGTGATTACAATGATTAGACAAACTTGGACATGGTGGAAAAAATTAAATACAATTTAATATTTTTTTGCCAGCTATGTTGAAATTTATTGTAATTACTATTATTAAATATTGTGAGAAAAGCATTGGTGAAACAAAATCAATGCTTTTATTTTATACAATTCTCTTAGTCGGTAAAACGATTTAAGAGAATTTTTTTATAAATTTCAACTAAGAAAGAAAAAATACTAAAATGAAAAATACAATAATATAGAAAGTGAGATATTTTATGTTAACAAATAAACCTACTTATTACTACTCTATTATAAGAAAAAAATTTAGCAATTCCTATTTTGCTGAAGATGAAAGGCAAGTTATTATTGGGATTGACTGTGAGTATTTTGATTCTAATGAATATAGTTATGACTCGTTAAAAAAAATATACAATTCTTTTGTAAAACAGAAAAGACTTTCCCCTTTTGCAGGGCTTTTTGGGACATTTGCTTATGAGTCGATACATTTTTTTGAAAAAATTGGAAAAATTGAAAAAGAGCAGTTTAAATTTCCACAGTTTATTTTTGCCAATGCAAAGGCATATTTACATTATTCAAAGACTAGTAAAGAATTTTCATTTTATGGAGATGAAGAAAAATATTTTAGTTTTTTAAATGATGAAATTTCTGAAAAATTTAATGATTCTGATTTATTTTATGATATAAAAACAGATTTTGAAGAGGAAAAATTACATTATTATGAAATTATTGAAAAAGCGAAGGAATATATTAAGTCTGGAGATATTTTTCAAGTTGTTCTAAGTGAGCAGTTAAAACTTACGTCAAATATGGATTCTCTTGATTTTTATGAAAAATTGTCAAAGGCAAATCCGAGTCCGTATATGTACCATTTTCCTACGAAATATGGGGATATTGTTGGTTCTAGTCCTGAAATACTGGTTGATATTTCATCGGATAATATTTATATTGCTCCTATCGCTGGAACTCGTCCCAGAGGAAAAGATGCCAACGAAGACGCATTTTTAGCAAATGACTTATTAAATGATGAAAAGGAATGTGCTGAACATAGGATGCTTGTTGATTTGGCTAGAAATGATATTGGGAAATTTGCAGAAAGTGGCTCAGTTGTTGTAAAAAATCTTATGCATATTAAGAATTATGAACATGTAATGCACATTGTAACTGATGTTTACGGGAAAAAGCGAAAAGATGTGTCGATATTTGAAGTTATCGCTCAGGCTCTTCCAGCGGGAACGCTTTCTGGGTCGCCAAAAATTCGTGCTATGCAAATCATTTCAGAACTCGAGACATTTAAAAGAAATGCTTATGCTGGCGGAATTGGATTCTTAAGATTTAACGGAGATGTTCAGCTTGCGATTATTATTCGTACTGCATTTTTTGAAAATAAAAATTACGACTTGAATAAAGTTGATGAGGTTCGAAATGTATTTATTCAGGCTGGAGCAGGAATTGTGTTTGATTCTGTAAAAGAGAAGGAATATGATGAAATTTGCCATAAAAGAGCATCTGTGCTAAACATTTTTAAAAAATTCTGCAATGAAGAAAAAAATAAAAATTATAAAGATGAAAATAGAAAGGATGTGAAATAAATGATTTTGATGATTGACAATTACGATTCGTTTGTATTTAATGTTGAGCAGTATTTGAAGGAAATGACAGATGATGAAGTTATTACTGTTAGAAATGACGCAATAACAATTGATGATATAAAAAAAATGAATCCTAGTAAAATAATTTTTTCTCCAGGTCCAAAACATCCAAAGGACAGTGGAATTTGCCTAGAAATTTTAAATAATACTGATGAACTGGGGAATATTCCAATTTTAGGAATTTGTCTTGGGCATCAGGCAATTGGAATGAATTTTGGTGGAGAAATAAAAAGGCTTGAAAATCCGTTGCATGGTAAAACTTCAGAAATTACAGTTTTATCCGAGAATTCTGTATTATTTAAAAACTTGCCAAAAAAATTTAAAGTTATGAGATATCATTCACTTTATGTTGACGATATTCCAGAAGATCTTGAAGTTACGGCAAAGTCTGAGGATGGGGTTGCAATGGCTGTGGAACACAAAAGTAAAAATATTTTTGGAATTCAGTTTCATCCAGAATCAATTTTTACTGAATATGGAAAAAATATGATACGAAATTTCTTGAATATTGAAGTTTCAGAAACTTTGCAAAATAATGAAAATTCTAAAAATAATAACGAGAAAGGAAACTTTATAGATATGAATAAATATTTAAAAAAATTACAGGAAAATATTGCATTAACAGATACTGATTTTCGTGAAATCTGCAAAATTATTGACAGCAAGAATTATGACATCGTACATCTTGGAGCCTTGCTTGTATTAATTTCAGAAAAAAGCCTTTATCCTGAATCGCTTACAGCATTTGTAAAAAATATTCTGGAATACAGCACAACTTTTGAAGATGATTCTGATATGATTGATGTTTGCGGAACTGGCGGCGATGGATTCAAGACAATAAATATTTCAACAGCAGTTGCATTTATTCTAGGAGCAATGGGAGTAAATGTCGCAAAACATGGAAACCGTGCAATCTCAAGTAAAAGTGGAAGCAGTGATGTGCTTGACAAACTAGGAGTACCACTTGAAAACTCACTTGCAAATCAAATTGAAAAACTGCACGTAAAAAATCTTGCTTTCTTTCATGCCCCATTTTTCCACAAATTAGTTGGAGAAGTGCGAGAAGTAAGAAGCCGTCTTGGAATCAGAACTGTCTTTAACATTTTAGGTCCACTGCTTCACCCAAACACAAAATTAAAATACCAATTGGTTGGACTTTACCACGAGCCTGTACACAGATTATACGCTGAAACATTACAATTACTGGGAAGAAAACATGCATTAGCTGTTCGAGGAAATGATGGGCTTGATGAAATAACAATTTGTGATGACACTAAAATTATTGAAGTAAAAGGTGAACAAATTCTCGAATATACAGTATCTCCTGAAAGTTTTGGCTTTAAGCGGGCTTTTCATTCTGAAATCGAAGGCGGAACTCCAGAGGAAAACGCTGAAATCTTGGTAAAAATCTTAAAAGGCGAAGAAAAATCGGCGAAATTTGATATTGTTGTATTAAATGCAATGTTCGCACTTTATACTGCGGATGTAGTAAGTCACCCTGCGAAAGCAAAGGATATGGTCTTGGAGGCGATTGAGAGCGGGAAGGTTTATGAGTTTTATAAGGATTATGTAAAAATTACAAAATAATTTTGGGATATAATTGATAAAATTACTAATTTATATTTTTTATAGATTATAATTGATAAAATTTAAAAAAAAGATCTTTTTTACTAGTTATGTTTACCTGTTTTATTCCGTTTGAATCTACTATATTATTAATCTATCTTTTAAATAATTTATTTGATAATATTTTTCAAAATATTCCTTTAATTTATATTTTGTTTAAAATAATAGCAATATATTCAAGTTCAAAAAATTAAAAGAAATAAATAAAGTTGAAGATGAAAAAAAATCTAAAAATAAATTAAAATTAGTAATTTTTTTAGTAAATTTAATAATGTTTAGTATATTTATCAGTTTAGTAAAAAATGAAATTTTCATACCAAATATTTAAAAACAAAAGGAGAAATATGGATATTTTAGAAAAAATAAAAATTAAAAGAGATATACAGCTTGAAAACGAATTAAAGTCTTTTAAACAGCCATCTTTAAAAAAGGCATTTAATCAAAAGGGAATTCAGATTATTGGGGAAATTAAGAGAGCTTCTCCATCGAAGGGAAAAATTGCAAAAGATGATTTTGATTTGTTAAAACAGGCACAAAGTTATGTGGATAAAGGAGTTTCATCTTTTTCGATATTGACAGAAAAGGAATATTTTAAAGGGGAGAATGATTTTATAAAAGTTGTAAGGGAAAAATTTCCAGAAATGCCGATTTTGAGAAAGGATTTTATTTATACTCCGTTTCAGGTAGCTCATGCTAAATTTTTAGGAGCTTCAGCGATTTTGCTAATCGTGAGAATGCTGGATGATAAGACACTTTTGGAACTTCATAAGCTGGCAAAGAATTTGGAAATGGATGTTCTGGTGGAAACTCATGATGAAGAGGAAATAAAAAGAGCTTTGAAAATTCCGAACTTGGAAATTTTGGGAATTAATAACCGAAATTTGAATACTTTTGAAGTTGATATTAAAACTACAGAAAAACTGTTAAATGAAATTCCAAACGATGTTTTAAACAATTTGACTATTGTAAGTGAAAGTGGATTTTTGTCAAAAGAAGATGTGAAGTATGCAGAAAAATTGAACGTGGATGGACTGCTAATCGGAGAGGCACTTATGAAAGGGCTTCTTTAGAATTTGATAAAATAAATTTATGGAAGGAAAAAAATTGGAGAAAAAAGAAAATAATGTGGCAACTGATGATTTCACAGAAAATACTACTAAATTAAAGGTTTGTGGAATTAGAAGCATTACTGAAATTAATGAATTGAAAACTTTGGATATTGACTATTTCGGATGTATTTTTGCAGAAAGTCAAAGGCAAGTGGATAATGAACTTGCGGCTAAAATTACACGGATTGCACATAGGCATGGGAAAAAGACTGTTGGGGTATTTGTAAATGCGATGATTGAGAATGTTGTAAAAATTGTTGAAGAAACAGATATCGATGTCATTCAGCTGCATGGAGATGAGTCAGTGGAATATTGCATGGAACTTACTCAAAAATTAGAAAAATTGTACGAAAAAAATTGTTTTAGAAAACGTAAAAACTTCCCTGCTAAAAGGAAGCTTTGGAAAGTTTTTGGCGTGACTGATGAACTTCCGAATATTACTGACTACGAGCCATATATTGAATACCCTCTATTTGATGCAAAAGGAGTAAATCGTGGAGGAAATGGAATTGTCTTTGATTGGAGTATTTTAAAAAAATTAGATAAGTATTCATTTGTACTGGCTGGAGGGCTGTCGATTGAGAATATTCAAAAAGCACTTGGGTACAAGCCTGCCATTTTGGATATAAACAGCAAAGTTGAAGTTAATAATAGAAAAAGTAAGGAATTAGTTGAAAATGTTGTAAATTTGGTAAAAAAGAAATAACAATAATTTAAAAAGATTGATATGAAAGGAAAAAAATATGGAAAATAAACATTTTAATGAAAAGGCATATTTTGGGCAATTTGGTGGACAATTTGTAGCTGAAACTGCCATGTTTGCTCTATCGGAACTGGAAACCGAATATGAAAAACTGAAGAATGACAAGGAATTTTTTCAAGAATTTGATAATTTGCTAAAAAATTATGTTGGACGTGAAACTCCGCTCTATTATGCCAAAAATTTGAGTGAACATTATAACCACGATATTTACTTGAAAAGAGAAGACTTGAACCATACTGGCGCTCATAAAATTAATAATGCGCTTGGGCAAGTTTTACTTGCTAAAAAAATGGGAAAGAAAAAAGTTATTGCTGAAACTGGGGCTGGACAGCATGGAGTTGCTACTGCTACTGCGGCCGCTCTATTAGGTTTAGAGTGTGACGTTTACATGGGAGCTGTTGATATTGAAAGGCAAAAATTAAATGTTTTTAGAATGGAGCTTTTGGGAGCGAGAGTTATTTCAATTGAAGACGGGCTTAAAACCTTGAAGGAAGCGACAACTGCGGCTATTCAGTCTTGGGTTGCAGAAATAGAAACTGTGTTTTATGTAATCGGATCTGTTGTAGGGCCTCATCCATATCCGACTATCGTGCGTGATTTTCAGTCAATTATCGGTTACGAAGCAAAAGCACAGCTGGAGGAACTTGGAAAGCATGCTGATCACGTAATTGCCTGTGTTGGTGGCGGAAGTAATGCTATTGGTATTTTTAGTGCATTTTTGGAAGACAGCTCGACAAAACTTTATGGAGTCGAAGCTGGAGGATACGGAATTGACACAGATATGCACGCTGCCACATTGACACTTGGAAAACCTGGAATTATCCACGGAATGAAAACTTATGTTCTTCAAAACAAATACGGACAAATAAGTCCAGTTCACTCAATTTCCGCTGGACTTGACTACCCGGGAGCAGGTCCTGAACATTCACATCTATTTGATACAAAAAGGGCAACTTACGCACCAATTACTGATGACGAGGCAATGGAGGCGTTAATGCTTGTTACAAGAAAAGAAGGTATTATTCCAGCAATTGAGAGTTCCCATGCGTTAGCCTATCTTGAAAAATTATGCCCTGCACTTTCTAAAGACAAGAGAGAAACTATCATTGTAAATGTGTCTGGACGTGGAGATAAAGATATGCATACTGTTTTTTCTGTATTAAAAGATAAGGAAACTGACGGAAAAAACGGAATTTATGAGTTAAATGGAGGTTTAGAAAATGAGTGAAAAAAATTTAGATAAAAAAATTATTGATATTTTTAGGAAAAAAGAAAAAGTAAACATTGGTTATATTGTCGCAGGCTATCCAAGTGTTGATTTTACAAAACAATTTTTACAAAATTTGGATAATACAACTCTTGATATGCTTGAAATCGGAATTCCCTACTCTGACCCCCTAGCCGATGGAAAATTGATTTCACACTCTTCATTTCTTGCTTCAGAAGCTGGAGTTACTACCGATACAGTCTTTGACTTATTAACAGAAGTAAAAAATGATATTTCAAAACCTCTAATTTTTCTAGTTTATTACAATTTAGTCTTTGCTTACGGAATTGATGAATTTATCAAAAAATGCTGTGAAACTAATATTAAAGGAATAATTATTCCAGACTTACCTTACGAAGAAGCCTTTGAAATGTCAGAAAAATTAAAGGAAAACAATAT
Organism: uncultured Leptotrichia sp.; assembly: GCA_963517565.1. Lineage (GTDB taxonomy): Bacteria > Fusobacteriota > Fusobacteriia > Fusobacteriales > Leptotrichiaceae > Leptotrichia. Next base: position 52,878 of record CAUQGN010000009.1, read on the forward strand.
TGCTCTTATCCCTCTTGTAAGCGTTACTTCTGGAAGCAGAATGAAAAAAATTATTTCTCAAGGTGACGGCTTTATTTACGCAATCGGATCTCTTGGGGTAACAGGTTCAAAACAAGTTGATTTACCACGTTTGGAGTCTTTTATTAATGAAATAAGAGAAGTTTCAAACTTGCCAGTTTCATTAGGTTTTGGAATAAAAACTAATGATAATGTGAACACGATGAGAAAATATGCGGATGGGGTGATTGTGGGAACCAGTATTGTTGAGTTTACCCAGAAAAATGATGTGAATTATGTGATTCAAAAAATTAATGAACTTTTTAAATAGATATTTATACTAAATCCCGTTTAAAAATAGGAATAATTTTTTAGATATTTTGATTAATAAATATTTTTTCATTTTTATTTTCGTAGAATTGCTCATTTCCACAAAATCTTATCTTGCAGTAAAGGTTTGTCCTGATAATTTCGCTATTTAAATGGGGTTTAGTATTAGTAAAGATAGTTAGAAATGACTATCTTTTTTGTAATATTGACTAAATTAAAAAAATACCCCTAAATAATATCAAATATCTAGGAATATTTTTTATTTCAATTATGACAATCTATTTCTAAAGTCCTCGTATCCGAACTTTCTAATAACCTCAACTCCACCTTTTTCTGTATAAACTGCAATCACAGGTAAGTTTATCCCATTGAAAGTATTCGTCTTTACCATGCTGTAATGTGCCATATCAGTAAAAATAAGTTTATCTCCTACTTTTACAGGTTCATCAAAGGAATAATCTCCAATTACATCTCCAGCAAGGCAAGTAGGCCCTCCCAATCTATAAGTGTATTTATTCTCATTTGGCATTCCTGAGCCGAAAATAAATGGGCGGTATGGCATTTCGATTACATCAGGCATATGGCACGATGCTGAAGTATCCATTAACAATATATTCATCTCATTTTTTGTGATATCTAAAACTTCTGAAACTAAAAATCCTGTATTCAAGGCAACAGCTTCTCCTGGCTCTAAATACACTTCCACATCATATTTTTCTTTTATATAATTTATGCATTTTACAAGTTTTTCAATATCATAATCTTCTCTTGTAATGTGGTGTCCCCCACCAAAATTAAGCCATTTCATATTATGCAAATATTTTCCAAATTTTTCTTCAAAAATTTTTAATACATTTTCAAGGGCATCCGAATTTTGTTCACAAAGTGCGTGAAAATGAAATCCATCCAATCCTTCAAGTTCATCTTCCTTGAAATTTTCAAGTGTTACTCCAAATCTCGAAAATCTTCCCGCTGGATTATAAATCTCAGTTTCAACTTCTGAAAATTCTGGATTTAATCGAAGTCCACAGCTAATTTTCTTACCATTTTTTTCTTCAAATTCCCTTACTCTACTTTTAAATTTTTTCCATTGATTGAAAGAATTAAAAACAATATGATTTGTTATTTCCATTATTTCATCAAACTCATCATCCCTGTAAGACGGATTAAAAATATGAGTTTCCAATTTTCTGTTAGGATTTTTCAACTCCATTTCCTCATAGCCAAGTCTTGCCTCAAATAGTGAGCTTGCAGTTGTTCCATTTAAATATTCACTAATTAACGGATAAAAATAAAACATTGAAAATCCCTTTTGTGCAAGCAATATTTTACATCCTGTTCTATCAATTACACTTTTTAATGTTTCAAGATTTCTTTTTAGCAGCCTTTCATCAACTATAAAGGCTGGTGTTGGCAAATTTGTTATATCCATATCAAGATACTTATTTTTTGACATTTTTTATCATCTCCTTTTATACTCTACACTTTTTATTAATATGTAATTCAAATATATCTAAAATTTATTCCTTATTATATCACACTTTTCTCAAAATCTATAAAAAAAGATTATCCTAATTTAATATTTTTAAGATAATCAATTTTTATTTTTATCAAATTGTTAATTCTAATCTGTTCGCAGCGCTTCCATTGGCTCCAATGCGGCAGCTTTTTTCGCTGGATAAACTCCAAAAACTAATCCTATCATTGTCGAAACAAATATACACACAAACACTATAACTGGACTTAATATTGGCGATGTCTGTATAAACATGCCAACTAAAAGTGCTAATGAATATCCAATTACAACTCCAATTATACCACCAAAAAATGTCAAAATAACAGCTTCAATCAAGAATTGTATAAGAATGTGTATTGTTTTGGCTCCAATCGCCTTTCTAAGTCCAACCTCCCTTATTCTCTCGGTAACACTTACAAGCATTATATTCATAACTCCGATTCCACCTACAAATAACGAAATTGCAGCAACTCCACTTATGAAAAGTGAAAGCATGTTAAGAATGTTATTAAATTCATCCAAGCCTTGACTTGTTGAATTTACATTATAAACATTAGGCTCACTTCCTCTTGTCTTCATTTTTTCTTTTACAATTTCCATTATTCTAGCCATTTCATTGGCATCAGTAGTTTTTACCTGCAAAGCTGTATATTTATTCTGCTCATTTCCTTCTAAATGATTTAAGTAATTATTTGGCAGAAGCCCCATTGCAGGCATCTGATCTCCACCTCCTAGACTTGCATACGGATTTTTAAACACTCCAACGATTGTCACTATCTGACTATTTTTTCTAAAATTTAAAGTCAATTTCTTTCCTATAGGATTTTCACCAGGAAATAACTGATCTGAGGTTGTATTGTCAATTATTACGTATTTACCATCTTTTCTATATTCATTTGGCAAAAATTTTCTCCCTTTTATTATTGTGTAATTTGAAATCTTAAAATAATCTTCTGTTACTCCAGTTCCAGTAAACATCCTATCTGACCCATCATTTGAAGATAATCTTGCAAAAGTGCTGGAAGTAGGAGTAACTGCTTCGACACCTTCTATATTCTTTAATTCCTTAATATCTTTTTGGGTAAGCAAATCCTGTGATTTATAAGTCTGTCCTGGAGAAGTATCAATTGATATTTCAAAGTTTGATACTCCTAGTTTATTCAAATCTCCTGTAATATTTTCCTTAACTCCTGCTCCTAATGAAGACATCATTATAACTGAAGATATTCCGATTATTATTCCAAGCATTGTCAAAAAGGAACGTATTTTATAACTGAATAAATTTGATACTGATAATTTTAGCAATTCCATAAAATCCATTTAAACTACACTCCTCTCCGATGTTGAACAATTTCGTCCTTTTCTATTACACCGTCTTTTAATCTGATAATTCTTTTACAATGCTCCGCCACATCTTCCTCATGTGTAACCATTACTATTGTTGTTCCATTATCATTCAGTTTTTTAAAAATTTCCAAAACTTCTTCTCCGGATTTCGAATCTAGATTTCCTGTTGGCTCATCTGCCAAAAGGATTTTTGGATTATTTATTATCGCCCTTGCTATTGCCACCCTCTGTCTTTGTCCCCCTGACATTTCATTTGGCTTATGATGTATTCTTTCACCAAGGCCAACACTTTCTAGCGCTTCTGTTGCCCTCTTTAATCTTTCCGCTTTCTTTACTCCTGCGTACAAAGCTGGAAGAGCTACATTTTCAACTGCTGTCATTTTAGGAAGCAAATTAAAAGTTTGGAATACAAACCCTATTTTTTTGTTTCTCACTTCGGCAAGCGCATCTCCTTTTATAGTCGATACATCTTCATTATCCAAAATATAAGTTCCAGAAGTAAGGCTGTCAAGACATCCCAAAATATTCATAAGCGTAGATTTTCCACTTCCTGAAGGTCCCATAAAAGCCACATATTCCCCTTCACTTACAGAAAGATTAAGCCCTTTTAAAACTTTTAATTCCATACTTCCATTTTTATATATCTTTACTATGTCACTTACTTTTATCATAAAAATTTACCTCTAAAGTTTATTTTTCTATCTTGGTGGTGGTCCACCAGGTCCTCCACCTTTTCCTGATTGTTTTTCTTCCTTAAATACTACACCATTAGGAGCCACTTTCTGTTTTGATGGATCTGCAATTTTTATTTTTTGCCCATCCTTCAATCTTTCATCTGCAACAGTAATTACTTTTTCTCCTGCCGATATTCCTGATTCTACTGCATAGAAAGAATCATCATTTATTCCAATTTTAATTTCCCTTTTTGAAACTTTATTCCCTTTTCCTACAACAAATGCATAATACTTTCCATTTTCATTAATAACAGAACTATATGGCAACTTTGTTACATTTTTACTTTCCTTGTAAAAAATTGTTGCTGTTATTGTAGCGCCTGGTTTTAAACCCTTAGTTTCATTTATTTTAATTTTTACAACTGTATTACTTTCATCAAGAGATGAACTCTTTTTAGCCACTCCAGAAATTTGCAGCACTTCCCCTTCTACTTTTTCTCCATCAGGCAATGCATCTGATGTAATTTCCACTCTTTGCCCTACTTCTACATTTTTAACTTCTGTATCCGACAGGCTGACCTCCACTCTCATATTTTGAGAATCCGATACCTTAAACAGGGTTGTTTCTGTATTTACCTTATAGTTTTCATCGGCAGTCATTTCTGTAATAACTCCATCTACTGGACTTGTTATTTCATTTTTTATAAGCGCCAAATCTTCCTGTAATGTTGCCAATTCTAATCTTGCAGTTTTTAATGCAGTTCTTGAATCTTCTATACTAGCCCTTTGTTCACTGTCAACAGTTTCCATATCCAATCTTGAATTTCTTAGAGCCTTTCTTGCATCGTCTACATTAACTCTTGTTTCTCCGCCAACTTTATACAATTCTTCAGCATTATGTAAATCTCTTGATTTTTGCTGAATTTCCAAACTTTTAGACTCTTTTTTTCTTCTAAGCGAGCCTTGAGCATCAGCCAAATTTCTTTCATATTTTTGAATTTCCAAAGTTTTCATTTGTATTTTTCTCAAAGTTTCATTTTTATCAACTGGGTAAAATGTTACGACAATATCACCTTTTTTTACATTATCTCCTTCTTTAAAAAATACTTTACTAACTCTTTGACTTGCTGTCGTATAAACCGATACTGAATTATCCGACACAACTTGTCCTGTTTTTGATACTGATAGTGAAATATCCCCTTTCTCAACTGTCGTAACCTCATATTCGGGTTCTGCTTCTTTCTTCCCGCATGAAACTGTAGCAAATAACATTACAGTCAAAATTGCCATAAATTTATAAAAATAATTTTTATTTTTTGACTTTTGCTTTTTTGATTCAATTATTTCAACTATTTCAGAAAATTCTGTCTTTATTTCCACAAAATCACCACTTTCCTAATTTTTTCTTTTTATTTTTTGCGTTAATAATAATCTTTACTTATAATATTTTATTTTTTTAGTAAATGCTGCAAGTTCATTTTTGGCAGTTTCATAGTCCATTACGGCCTTTTTATAGTTATTTCTTTTTTCCACATAGTTTGAGTATGTATCAACTCCCAGTTCATATTTTTTGGCATAAATTTCGTATTCTTTTTTCTTGATTTTCATTGTATTTTCAGCTGTTAATTCATTTGTCTGGTAAGTTGTATAAGTTATCATCTGCTGCCCCGCATTTGACACCAGTTCATTTTTTTTCTGTTCATATTGTAATCTCAATTTATCTGCTTCATTTTTCAAATCCTCTATAGTGTCGTTATATCTCTTAAAAGATTTTGAAACAGAAAGTCCTACAACAACTGAATGATCCTTTAGCGAATATCCAACGTCTCCAGTCAGTTTTGGATACTTGTAATCAGCATTCTCTTTTCTAAGCTGTTCATTAGTCAACTGCGAATTTAACTCAATTGTTTCAGCTTCTGACAGCCTGAGTGCATAAAAATCTTCCTTTTTCAGTTCAACTTTTTTCAAGTCATCCAGTGTTTCTTTTTCAGGCAACGTAATATTATAAGCTGTAAACTGTTCGCCCAAAACTTGTAATTCTCGTCCAAGATTTTCATATTTTAACTGAGAATTTTCATATTCTGTCCTTGCCAATTCATAATCATACTGCGACGCTGTCCCCAGTTCATATTTCTTAGACTGAATTGCATAATCTTTTTTTGTATCTTCCAGCGTAAGTGCTTCCTGCTCAATCGCCTTCTGTTTATTCTTATAATTTTTGTACAGATCTATCAAATCACGTATTTCAGAATTTTTGGTAGTTTCATTCGTAATTTTTTGTATATTTCGTGAAATCTGATTTGTTTTTTTATTATAATTATTATCGCTGTAACCAAAATAATCATTTAATGTCTTAGAAATTCCAATTTTATTTTGAGTAACTTCTCTATTCCTAAAATTATATCCATTTCTATAATAAAAAATTCCATACTTCACATTATTTTCCATAGTAAGCCCGTTTGCTTCGCTGTGCAATGAATAATTATTGTCCGATGTTACAGTAACCTCATTCCAATCGCCATTTTTCAGAGCCCTGTCTTTTATGTCATATTTTCTCATGCTTTTTTCATTAATTTTGGTTGTGTAAGAATCTTTTTCATACTGTGAAATCAAGTCATCCACATTAGTCCCGTAACTGATAAGATTAAATAATGTTAACATTGATAAAACTTGTATTTTTTTATTCTTAAAATTTAAAAATATTCTAACCATCCTTTCTCCTTTCCTTCAGAATGTTCACTAAAATTTTTTCAATTCATGTTAAAATTTTCAATATCAAACTTGCTAAAATTAACTTAAACTAGATTTACAACGTAATCTTGACTTTTTCCTATAATAAATTATAACACTTATTTCATAGAATATCATTTTTTTTTGACAAAATTATGACTTTATTTAATTTTTTATTTTCTTTATTCTTAAGATTTAATATATTTATCAGAAAACTTTATTAAATTTTATTCTTGAAAATTATTTCTTTATATCAAAAAATGGGCATAACGCCCATTTTATAACTTATCCTTTATTTTCAATCATTTTTTCAACTAAGTTTCTAGCATGGTCTCCTATTCTTGTAAAGTGAGATACAACATCTATGTAATAAAGCCCTGATTTTACGTCACATTCCTGTTTACTTACACGGCTTATATGCGCTTTTCTTACTTCCTTCTCCTTTGCATAAAGCTTATTATGTAAATCTACTACTGTAAAGGCTTTTTCTGTATCGTCATTTTTTAGCGCTTCTTCAGCTGCTTCTATAATTTCTTTTGAAATTAGGAACAGTTTTTGCACTTCTTCATGAGCAATTTCTGTAAATACTAATTTTTTCTTAATTTCATATCTTACATCTCTTACAATTCCTATAGCATGATCTCCTATACGCTCTACATCACGGCACATATCAAGATACATGCTAATTTCTTCTCCATCTTTTTCAGTTATATGCTCCTGCGATAATGATGTTAAATATTTTGTAATTTCCTGATCAATATTATTTATTGCTTCCTCTGTTTTTTCAACTCTCTCTGCTGTTTTTTCGTTATGATCATGGAAAAATTCAACTGATCTTTGTAAACTTTTCAGCGCTATTGAAATCATCGAAAGCATTTCCTGTTTTACTTGCCCCAATGCAATTGAAGGTGTATATATCAATGCAGCGTCCAAATATCTTGGTTTATGTTCAACTTTATCCTCTTCTTTTTCCCTAATTAATTTTACAACAACATATTCAAGCACTCCAATAAATGGGAATAGCAGAATTGTCGTCATAACATTAAAAGATCCATGCGCAAATGCTATTGTTACCTTTGGATTCAGATGAAAAAACTGAGCCATTTTTTGCACAAATATTGAAAATGGTGACAATAAAACCATAAAAATAATTGTTCCTATAACATTGAACATTGTATGCGACAAGGCAAGCCTTTTTGCTGAAGTATTTGCTCCAATTACTGCGATTATTGCTGTTATTGTTGTTCCTATGTTATCTCCAAAAAGTACAGGTAATGCTGCTTTTAATGTTATAAGATTTTCCTGATAGACATTTTGCAAAATACTGATTGTAGCACTCGAAGCCTGAACCAGCATTGTGATTAATGTTCCGATGAATACTCCTAAAACTGGACTATTACTTAACTTTACTGTTAATTCTGTAAATGCTGGTAAATATTTAAGCGGTTCCATTGCCCCTGACATTAATGTCAATGCAAAAAATATTCCACCAAAACCAAATAAAATTCTACCTAAATTATTTATAAAATTATGTTTTACAAAAAATAGGCATGCTGCCCCTAAAAATAATATTGGCAATGCATAATGCGTGATGTTAAATCCAATTATGAAAGTTGTAATTGTTGTACCAATATTGGCTCCCATAACAATTCCAATAGCCTGCCTTAAAGTCAGAAGCCCTGCTCCAACCAGCCCTATCGTAATAACCGTTGTTCCTGAACTCGATTGTATCAAAGCTGTTACCAGAATTCCAACTAGAACACCTAAAAATGGCGAAGTTGTATATTTATCCAAAATATATCTAAGTCTATCTCCAGCTGCCATTTGCAGCCCATCTCCCATATACTTTATGCAAAACAGGAATAGTCCCAGTCCACCCAGGAATCCAAACGCCATCTGCTGATAGTTGATTGCACTAACTGCTGCTCCGTTCATCAAATCAATCCTCTCTCTTATATTTTAAATTTTTAATTTGCTTAATTTCTTCTTCAGTTATACTTATATCATATTTTTCATAATTTTTCTATTATTTTTTATATATTTACATAATTTTTTCCTATTTTATTCACTATATTAATAAGGAATCAAAAATTTTAAATAAATAATAAAAATCTTGTAAAATCATTTGACTTAGCCTATTTTTTTTTGCTATAATAAATTTAATAAGATAAAAAGATTATAAATTTTAGGAGGAATGTGAATATGAAAATTGTAGTTTTCGATGCAAAACCTTATGATATTGAGTTTTTTGATAAATGGAACGAAACATTTGGGGCGAATATTACATATTTTGAAGAAAAACTAAGTTTAAAAAATGTGATGCTTACGAAATATCAAGACGTTGTCTGCACTTTCGTAAATGATGACTTAAATGCAAAAGTACTAAATATACTTGCAAAAAATGGTGTAAGAGTTGTTGCTGCAAGATGTGCCGGTTATAACAATATTGACTTAAAGGCTGCACGTGAAAACAGAATTACTGTCTTAAGAGTGCCTGCTTATTCACCGTTTGCTGTTGCTGAACATGCCTTGGCATTACTTATGACTGTAAATAGAAAAACACATAAGGCATACAATAGAACTCGTGAAGGGAACTTCAGCCTTGCTGGATTAACAGGTATTGATTTGCATGGGAAAACTGCTGGAATTATTGGTACTGGAAAAATTGCAAGAATTTTTATAAAAATCTTAAACGGATTAGGAATGAAGGTAATTGCATACGATTTATATCCGAATGAACAGGCAGCAAAAGAAGAAAACTTTACTTATGCAACTTTAGATGAAGTTCTTGCAAAAGCTGATGTACTTTCACTTCACTGTCCATTAACACCACAAACAAGACATATTATTAACGCTGAAAGCCTTGCAAAAGTTAAAAAAGGGGTTATCATTATAAACTCTGCACGTGGCGGGCTAATTGAAACAGAAGCCTTGCTTGATGCTGTAAAATCTAAACAAGTTGGCGGAGTTGGACTTGACGTTTATGAAAATGAATCAAGCTACTTCTTCGATGATAAATCTAGCCAAGTTTTAGAAGATGATATTTTAGCAAGATTATTATCATTCAATAATGTTGTATTAACATCACACCAAGCATTCTTAACAAACGAAGCATTAGATAACATTGCTGAAGCTACATTTAATAATATCTTATCATACGTAAAAGAGGAAACTTTACAAAATGAAGTTTGGTATGATGAAGAAAACAATAAAGTTGTTGAAGGTGTCAGAGTTCAAAAATAATTATTATCTAAAATTTTAATATAAGTTTTACTTTTAAAAACTTACAAAGGGGCTGTTTTAAAAGGCAGCTTCTTTTAATATTTTCCAAAAAAATACAAAATCTAAATTTAAAAGATTTTTTGTATTGTAAATTTATTTAATTAATAGTTATTTTCTTTTTTCCTAAAAAAATTTTACTTTAGAATCAAAAAAAACTAAAAAAATAATATGAAGAAAGGTTTTAAAATATGGATTTATTTGAAATAAAAAAACAGAACGAAATAAATGAAATTAACATTGAAGAAATCAGGAGGCATCTTTGACATTGAAAATTTAAAAAATGAAATTGATAATTTGGAGAAAAAGACGTTTGAGGCAGATTTCTGGAACAGTGAGAACAGTCAGGAAATATTAAAGACTATTAGTGCAAAGAAAAAGTTGCTTGAAGAATACGAGAAATTAAATGGACTTTTTGAAGATGTTTCCACCATTATTGAATTTATTGAGATGGGGGACAATTCGTTTGAAAATGAACTTGAGCAAAAAGCACAGGATTTGAAGAACGAAATTGATAATTTTAAGACGAAATTGCTTTTGGACGAAGAATATGATATGAATAATGCAATTCTTACAATAAATTCAGGGGCTGGTGGAACTGAGGCATGTGACTGGGCTGAAATGCTTTACAGAATGTATGACAGATGGGCAAATCGGCATGATTTCAAAGTTGAAATTCTTGACAGCCTCGCTGGAGAAGAAGCTGGAATAAAAAGTGTAACATTAAATATAAAAGGGAATTATGCTTATGGATATTTAAAAGGGGAAAAAGGCGTTCACAGGCTTGTCAGAATTTCTCCATTTGACTCTAATGCCAGGCGGCATACTTCATTTGCCGCAGTAAATGTTACGCCAGAAATAGAAGATGATGTTGAAATCGATATTCGTACAGAAGACTTGAAAATTGATACTTACAGGGCAAGCGGCGCAGGCGGACAGCACGTAAACACAACAGATTCAGCCGTTAGAATTACTCATATTCCTACAAACACAGTAGTTACATGCCAAAATGAACGTTCACAGCTAAAAAACCGTGAAACTGCAATGAAAATATTAAAATCTAAATTATTCGAGCTGGAACTAGAAAAGCGTGAGAAGGAAATGGCAGAATTAAAGGGAACAGAATCAAAAATCGAATGGGGAAGCCAAATCCGTTCGTATGTCTTCCAGCCTTATAAAATGGTAAAAGATCACAGAACAAAGGCAGAAGAAGGAAATGTGGAAAAAGTTATGGATGGAGACATTGACTTATTTATAAACGAATATTTAAAATATGCTAAATCCTAATAACATGTTTAAAATTTAAAATAATTTTACTTATACTAACTAAAAAAATTGAAAGGATTGGAATATGAAAGAAACTAGATGTCCATGGGCAAAATCTGAAAATGACATTATCTATCATGATACTGAATGGGGAGTGCCTTCCCACGATGATAATTATCTTTTTGAAATGCTAATATTGGAAGGCTTTCAGGCAGGACTTAGCTGGAATCTTATTTTGAATAAAAGGGAAAATTTTAGAAAGGCTTTTGATAATTTTGATTATAAAAAAATTGCAAAATATGATGAAACTAAGTTGGCTGAACTGGCTCAAAATGAAGGAATTGTGAGGAATAAATTAAAAATAGCCGCTTCTGTTAAAAACGCTCTTGCATTTATGGAAGTACAAAAGGAATTTGGCTCATTTGACAAGTACATTTGGAATTTTACAGATAACAAGCAAATTATTAATAACTGGAAAGATATATCAGAAGCACCTGCTACTACAGAATTATCTGATAAAATCAGCAAAGATTTGAAAAAACGTGGCTTTAAATTTGTTGGCTCTACAATCGTTTATTCTTTCTTACAGGCAATCGGAATAATTGATGACCACTTAATCAGTTGTCCTTATAAAAAATCAGCTAAATAATTATTTATAAAATTTTGTAAAATAAATTTTATATTTTATTTGATTTCAGAGATCCTTTTTATTTCGTTATTTACGAGTATATAAGGATCTATATATCTTTTTTTTACTTTTATTTTTTCTTTCAGCAATAAAAAATCATCATATTTTTTCTTATTTATTATATCTTCTAGCTCTTTCTTCTTGGATGAAGAATTTATTTTTCTCAATATATATCTATCTGTAAAATTAAAATCTTGAAGCTGAATAATTTCTTCATTCAAGGCTGAAGTCAGTAAATTGCATAACATCGTATTTATATACATATTTAAAGGATTTTGAAAATATTCTACCACTTCCTGAAAATATAATTTCTGAAACCATTTTCCAATTTCTAAAGAATTAAAACATAATTTATTTTGATATACTGTTAAATGATTAACTATTTCTCTTATTTCTTTAAGCAAAATTTTTTTCTGTCTAAACAAGTCTCTCAAAGTATAATCTATTCTGTCAAAGGATAATTCAGGCATCTCATTATCTAAAAAACTATAATTTTTTGACATTATTCTTTTTATATTCAAGTTATATTTTCCTAAAATGCTTAACAGGTCTTCATCATTTAGAAAATCTTCCTGAATTTTCTCGTGATAATCTTCATTTTCATTTTTTAAAACATAATCAATTACATGGGAAAAAGCCGTATGTGAAATATCATGTAAAAGCGCTTTTATCTGTTCTTTAATATTTCCATTAAATTTTAAAGACAATATCATTGTTCCTATTGAATGTTCGTATCTATTTACATTCCATAGGTCATTAACCAGATATCCACCACCAGACTGATAGATATTTTTTAATCTTTTAAAAATTCTTGTGTTTATTATTTCATAGATAACATCATCTACATAACATTCTCCATATAGTTCATCATTAATCTTAAACATTTTTTATATCCTTTTTTTATTGATTTAAACTTGTATTTTTTCAATTAACAAATTACAACTTCAAACACAGCTTTTTTTAAAATTTTTATTCTACACCAGCCTTATTTATTTCTTCAACAGCTTCCTCAAACTGTTCTTTTGAAATATTAAATGAATTAAGAGCCTTTAAAAGCTGTTTTGCATTATAATAGCCAATTTTTAAAATATCTCCAAGCATTATTCTACGTTCTTTTGCATTACTTCCAGAAATAAATCCATTATCAATCAAGTCACTAATATCAAACCTATTTTCAATATCTTGATTAGCTGTAATAACATTTTTCAAAGCCTCTAAAATTACTTTGTCATTGGCATTTTCAACTCCTATATTATCATTTTTAGTTGCATCCTTTTGACTTACAAAAGCATGTTTTATGTTTGGAATATATCTTTTTAATGTATCACGAATTTTTTTTCCTGCAAAATCAGGATCTGTAAATAAAATTAAATCATTAGTTTTTGACAATTGAATCATTTTATTTATTGTTTTTTTAGATAATGCGGAGAAGCCGTTTAAGGCGATAATATGTGCATCTACAACTCGTTTTATGGCTGTTATGTCATCTCGCCCTTCAACCACTATAATTTCATTTATTTTTAGTTTTTCTTTTTGTTTATTTGGCTCTTTTTTCATTTAATATTCCTTTTGTTTTTATTTTTTATTTAATGTTATAATCTTCCATAACTTTTAGCAATAATTCCCAAGTTTTTCCAACTGAATCTATTTCCATTCTTTCTTCAGGAGTGTGAGCACCGTAAATATTAGGCCCAATTGAAACAATATCAACATTTTCCATATTATTATCAAAAATTCCGCATTCAAGTCCAGCGTGAATTGCCTTAATTTCAGGATTTTTTCCTGTTATTTTCTTAAATGAGTTTACAACTATTTCACGAATCTTTGAATCTTTTCGGTATTCCCAAGATGGATATGGAGAATTTATTTTTACTGCCACTTCGTATTTTTCAGAAAGTTCCTTCACATCATTTAGTAATTTTTCAAGTGATTTATTTACTGAACTTCTTGGCAATGCTTGAATTTTTATAACAATTTTTCCATCTTTATTTTCGGTTTTTATAACTCCAAGATTTATTGAAGTTTCTACAAGACCTTCTATATCCTTACTCATTGAAATAACTCCATTTGGAAATTCGTGGAAAAATGAAATAACGGCATTTGTGTTGGAAATTGATAATTTCCCTTGATTTTTTAGTTCCTCTTTCTTAACTTCCTTCACTTCAATAACTGGATTTTTATCAATAATTTTAAAATCCTTTATTATATTTTCAAAAGCAAGCTTTGCTAATTTTTCAAAATCACTGACTTTTTCATTCTCAAGTTTTACAGCTAGCAACGCCACAGCCTCTCTCGGTATTGCATTAGTTTTTTCCCCGCCGTCAATGTCCATTATTGCAAGAGTGTATTTTTTATTTAAATGATTCAGAACTTCTGCCAAAATTTTATTTGAATTTCCTAATCCTAAATGAATTTCAGCACCTGAATGCCCACCTAGAAGACCTTTCACATCAATACTTATAACAGTATCATCTTCTTCTAGTTTTTCAGCATCAAAGTTAAACTCATTAAGAATTCTCGCCCCACCTGCACTGCTCACATAAACTTGTCCGTATTCTTCAGTATCCAAATTTATAAGTGTCTTTCCAGAAAAAATTCCAAAGTCAAGGTTATTAACTCCGCTCATTCCGTCTTCTTCGTCAGTTGTGATAATAATTTCAAGTGCTGGATGTTTCAAGTCATTGCTGTCAAGTATCGCAAGTGCATAAGCCACAGCAATTCCATTATCTGCCCCAAGTGTTGTTCCATTTGCCTTTAGGTATCCATCTTCCACAACAAGTTCAATTCCTTGTGTTTCAAAATCAAATTGTGTATTTTTATTTTTTTCCCAAACCATATCCATATGTCCTTGCAGGATAAGTGGTGAGTATTCCTCGTATCCAGCTGTTGCAGGCTTTCTTATTAATACATTTAATGCCTTGTCCTGAATAACTTCCAGATTTCTTTCCTTCGCAAATTCTACAATCCAGTCACTAATCTTTTTTTCTTTTCTTGAACCTCTTGGTATTTTTGAAATTTCACTAAAATAGTGAAAAACTTTTTCAGGATATAAATTTTCTATTTTCATTTTATTTTCCTTTCTTTTAGTTTAAATTAACAACAAGGGGATAATCCCCTTGTCTCAAAGATAAAGATTTATTAAATATCTTTAATTTATAAAATATTTTCCAATAATTCTTCAAGTTCTGACATTTCTCTCTGTGTCAAGTCATACCCGCTTTTTAACTTTTTCAAAATTCTATTTTCAGATCCAACTGAACTACGTTCCAAAATTTTTATAACTAATCTTTTATAAAATTCCACTAATTTTTTCTCCCTTTAGTTATTTTCTTTAAATTATTTTAAAGCTGTAATGCTGTTTCTAAGGCCACTTCTATCATTTCATTAAAAGTTGTCTGTCTTTCTTCAGCGCTTGTAACTTCATGAGTAATGAATGAATCACTTATTGTAAGTAAAGTTAATGCATTTACTCCTAATTTTGCAGCTGTTGTATAAAGTTGTGCTGTTTCCATTTCTACACATAATACTCCAAATTCAGCCCATTTTTTCCAAGCATTAGGATCATCTCCATAGAAAGTATCACTTGTAAATACATTTCCAGCCTTTACATTCAATCCTTTTGCCTTAGCAATTTCATAAGCCTTGAAAACTAAATCCGAACTTGCTGTAGGCGCATAGTCTGCTCCATTAAATCTCAATTTGTTAATAGCAGAATCAGTCGAAGCTGACATTGCGATAACAACATCTCTAACTTTCACATCTTCTTGATAAGAACCAGCTGTACCAATTCTAATCAAGTTCTTTACTCCAAATTCAGTTATCAGTTCATGTGAATAAATCCCAATTGAAGGTACTCCCATTCCAGTTCCTTGAACAGATATTTTTTTTCCTTTATAAGTCCCGGTAAATCCTAACATTCCTCTAACATTATTATACTGAACAACGTCTTCCAAAAATGTTTCTGCAATATATTTTGCTCTAAGCGGGTCTCCTGGCAATAGTATAGTTTCTGCAACATCTCCTCTATTTGCTCCAATATGCGGTGTTCCCATTACATTACCTCCTAAATTTTTTATAATTATTGTTATTTCTTCTAAAAAGTTTTTACTTATTATATTTTACTTCAATTTCTTAAATTGTTCAAGGAGTTTCTTAAATTTTTTAATATTTTCTTACTAAGATATTTCATTATTAGAAAAAACAAACAAAATAGTATTGTTAAAAATTTTTTATTGCAATATAAAATTAGATTCATATTAAATATATTGAATATTCTTTTAAATTAAGATATACTAATAACGAAAACTTATCAAAGGAAAGGATAAAAACATGATTAAACTAATTGCAATTGATATGGACGGAACTTTGCTTAATGAAAATAAGCATATTGATAAAGCACAAAAGGAGGCAATTCATGAAGCAATAGAAGCTGGAATAAAGATTGTGCTGTGCACCGGAAGACCTTTATACGGTATTTTGCCATTTTATAAAGAGCTTGGACTTCATGAATTTGATTTAGAAGGGTATGTAATCTTAAATAATGGATGTTCAATTCACAGGACAAAAGACTGGGAATTAATTGACTGGGCAGAAATTACGCCTGATGATATTGATTATTTATATAAATTCTCTGAAGAATACAATATAAATTTTACGCTGGTTGACGATACGCATTATTTCAATATAGGCAGAAAACCTACAGATGAACTTATTATGGATGCAAAATTTGTCTTTTCAGATATTACAGAAATAAGTCTTGACGAAGCAAAAAGTGGAAAATATAAAATAATCAAGGCAATGTTTCTTGGAAATCCTAAAGAAATGGAAAATTTTCAAAAAAAATGTGAAAATATATTAAAAGATAAATATAGCGGAGTACTAAGCCAGTCACACGTGTATGAAGTATTACCAAAAAACAACAATAAAGGGACAGGTCTAAAAAAACTTGCAGAAAAACTAGGAATAAAACAGGAAGAAGTTATGGCAATTGGAGATGGAAATAATGATGTTGAAATGTTTGAATATGCCAATTACAGCGTTGCAATGGAAAATGCCTCAGATCTTGCTGCAAAAGCTGCAAAATACAGAACTGACAGTAATGCAAATGACGGAGTAGCAAAAGCAATTAGAAAATATGCACTAAATAAATAATTAAATATTTCTTTTTGATAGTAGCCGTTGCTATTTCATTTTTTTTATAGTACAATATGTGTAGTTATACTTAAAACTTTTATGTTTATTAATTTTCACACCATATTTTAAGTATAATTTACGATTCCTTCAAAAAATATTTAATAGAAAGGTCCGAATTTTATGAAAATAAAAGAAATAGGAAAAAAAATCAAAATTGGAATAGATAAAATTGGCTTTGCTATGCCAAAATACTTTTTAGATATACGGGATTTAGCGCTTGGAAGAAATGAGAATGAAAATAAGTTTGTGAAGGGGCTTATGCAAAGCGAGATGAGCATTGCACCTGTAACGGAGGATATTGTATCGCTTGGGGCAAGTGCGGCTGAACAGATTTTAGATGAAGAAGATAAAAAAAATATTGAAATGATTATTGTTGGAACAGAATCTGGAATTGATCAAAGCAAGGCTTCTGCTGTTTTTATTCATCATCTGCTGGGTATTCAGCCATTTGCAAGATGTATTGAAATTAAGGAAGCTTGCTATGGAGCAACTGCTGCTTTAAGTTTTGCCAAAAACTATATTGAAAAAAACGAAAATGCCTCAGTTCTCGTAATTGCTTCAGATATTGCAAAATACGGAATTGACACTCCTGGAGAATCTACACAGGGAGCAGGAAGTATCGCAATGCTAATAAAAAAAGACCCCAAAATTGCCGTAATAAATGATGAAAATGTATGTCAAACACGTGATATTATGGACTTCTGGCGTCCTAACTACTCAAATTTTCCAATAGTAGACGGACATTTTTCAACAAAGCAGTATCTTGACTGCCTTACAACGACATTTGATGAATACAAAAAAAGATATAATCAAGATTTATCTGATTTTGATGCTTTCTGTTTTCATTTACCATTTCCAAAACTAGGATTGAAAGCGATTAATTCACTTTTAGAAAAAAATGTGGAAAAAGAAACAAAAAATAAATTTTTGGAAAAATTTCATACTTCAATAATTTATGGAAAACGAGTTGGAAATATCTACACAGGCTCTCTTTATCTAAGTTTGCTTTCATTACTCGAAAACTGTGATAACTTGAAAGCTGGCGACAATATTGGCATGTATAGTTATGGAAGCGGTGCTGTTTGTGAATTTTTTAATCTAACCCTTGCAGAAGGCTTTAAAAATCATCTAAAGCATGATAGATTAAATGATTTTGACAATAGAAAGCAATTATCAATAAATGAATATGAAAATTTGTTTTTTGAAAAAATAATTTTAGATAATGAAGGAAATTGTGATTTTTCAAATAGAAAACTTATTCAGGAAAGTGATAATGCGTTTGTATTGGAAAAAGTGGAAAATCATAAAAGAATTTACAAAAAAATAAACTAAATTTATCCTAAAGGAGCTAATTAATATGAATTTAGAAGAACAGCGGCAGTTTATTTTATCTGGAAAAGTTTACAATGATTTAACTCCAGAGCTTGTAAAGGCTAGAGAAAATACTGTTTTTTTAACAAATAAATATAATGAAAGTTTTGGGAAAACATCAGCAGAAAGAGAAGCAATTCTAAAAAATCTTTTAAAATCAATTGGTAAAAATGTACATTTTGAACCAACATTCCGATGTGAATTTGGATTCAATATTTCAATAGGAGATAACTTTTATGCAAATTTTGACTGTGTAATGCTTGATGGTGGCGGAATTGAAATTGGAAATAATGTTCTTTTTGGACCAAGAGTAGGAATTTATACTTCCAATCACAGCATTGATGCAGAAGAAAGAATAAACGGAGGATGTTATGCCAAGCCTGTGAAAATAGGTAATAATGTATGGATTGGTGCAGGAGTCCACATTAATCAAGGAGTTACAATCGGAAACAACACTGTTATTGGCTCTGGAAGCGTCGTTACAAAAGATATTCCAGATAATGTAATTGCCGCAGGAGTGCCGTGCAAAATTATCAGAAAAATAACAGAAAAAGATAAAACTGGCTATAAACCTTAAAATTTAAACTATATTTTCACTCAAGCATTAGAATTTGACAATTTTTTAAGTGCTTGAGTTTTATTATAAATCCGAAACGAAAGGAACTGATTTCAAATATGAAAAAGGAAAATCAAAAAAAATTAAATTGGCTTGGCTTTCAAAAAAAAGAACGAACTGAAAGAATACAGATGTTAAAAGATAATGGCTTTTTAACTGAAGAATTTGAACAACTTCTGAAAAAAAACGAGAACTTGCCACTAGAAACTGCAGATCAAATGGCTGAAAATGGAATTGGAACATTTGCCTTGCCATTCAGCATTGCTACAAACTTTATTATTGATGAAAAGGATTATGCTGTGCCGATGGTTACGGAAGAACCGTCTGTTGTAGCAGGGTGCAGTTACGCAGCTAAAATTATTGCAAAATCTGGTGGTTTTACAACAAAAATTTTAGACAGGAAAATGATTGGACAAGTTGCATTGTATGATATTTTAGACTTTGATAATGCTATTTCAATGATTTTGGAAAATAAAAATGAAATTTTAAAAATTGCAAATGATGCCCATCCTTCGATTGTAGGACGTGGTGGTGGAGCAATTAATATTGAAGTGAAGAATATCGATGAATTTTTGATTGTTTATCTAATTGCCGATGTAAAAGAGGCAATGGGGGCAAATATTTTGAATACAATGCTTGAGGCAATAAAAATGCCACTTGAAAATATTACAAACGGAAAAAGCCTAATGGCAATTTTATCAAATTATGCAACTGAATCTCTTGTAAAAGCCGAATGTGAAGTAAATGTAAAACTTCTTGGCAGCTCAATGGAAACATCTATTGAAACTGCAAAAAAAATAGAACTTGCAAGCAAATTTGCAAAACTTGATATTTATCGTGCCACAACTCATAATAAAGGGATTTTCAACGGAATTGACGCTGTAGTAATCGCTACTGGGAACGACTGGCGTGCAATTGAAGCTGGCGGAAATGCTTTCGCTGTGAAAAACGGCAAATATGAAGGACTTACAACTTGGACTTTTGATGAAAGCACAAATAAATTAAAAGGAGAACTTACCCTTCCAATGCCAATTGCAAGTGTAGGTGGATCAATAGGACTAAATCCAAGCGTAAAAGTTGCATTTAATATTTTAGGAAATCCTGACGCAAGAACACTGGCAAGCATTGTCACATCAGTAGGACTCGCTCAGAACTTTGCCGCAGTAAAAGCACTTGTTACAACTGGAATACAGCATGGACACATGAGGTTGCAAGCTCGTTCGTTAGCACTTTTTGCTGGTGCAAAAGGCAAAGAAATTGATATTGTTGTAGAAAGACTTTTGGAAAGCGGAAAAAGTATTAATTTGGAAAATGTGAAGACAATTTTAGAAAAAATAAAAATGATATAACAACAAAAAGAGGTAGTCCATAACAACTACCCCTTATTTTATTAAATTTTATTAGATTACATCATCCCTGGCATTCCCATTCCACCTGGCATTCCGCCTGCTGGTGATTGTTCCTTTTCATTTCCAACAGCAACTTCAGTTGTTA
Source organism: uncultured Leptotrichia sp. (assembly GCA_963517565.1). GTDB lineage: Bacteria > Fusobacteriota > Fusobacteriia > Fusobacteriales > Leptotrichiaceae > Leptotrichia. The sequence goes on from CAUQGN010000009.1 coordinate 73,379, forward strand.
ATAATACTGATGATACTGATACTGCATTTTGGATTGCAGAACGTGTTACTTTAGCAGGATCAATGATTCCAGCTTTTACCATATCTACATATTCTTCTTTTGCAGCGTCAAATCCTATTCCGTTTTCAGAATTTTTTACTTTTTCAATTACGACACCTGCATCAATTCCAGCATTGATAACAATTTGTCTAAGTGGTGCAGATAATGCTTTTTTCACAATTTCTACTCCAAGCCCTTCTTCGCCTTCCAATTTAAAGTCTTCAATTGCTTTTGCAATTTGGATTAAGATTGTTCCTCCTCCTGGAACGATTCCTTCTTCCACAGCCGCTTTTGTTGCATTTAAAGCATCTTCAATTCTCAATTTTCTTTCTTTCATTTCAGTTTCAGTTGCAGCCCCAACTTTTATTACAGCTACTCCACCTGATAATTTAGCAAGTCTTTCCTGCAATTTTTCCCTGTCATAATCAGAAGTTGTTTCAGCAATAGAATTTTTTATTTGTCCAATTCTTGCTTGTATTGCATCTTTTTCTCCAAGACCGTCTACGATAACTGTATTATCTTTAGTAATTCTAACTTTTTTAGCTTGTCCCAAGAAATTAATATCAGCAGTTTCAAGTTTAATTCCTTTTTCTTCAGAAATAACTTCTCCACCTGTTAAAATTGCAATATCCTGTAACATAGCCTTTCTTCTGTCCCCAAACGCTGGAGCTTTTACAGCGGCAATATTCAATGTTCCACGAAGTTTATTTACAACAAGAGTTGCAAGTGCTTCTCCTTCCACATCTTCAGCGATTATAAGCATTGGTCGTCCTAATTCCACTGTTTTTTCCAAGATTGGCAATAACTCTTTCATGTTTGCAATTTTTTTATCTGTGATTAAAACAAATGGATTATCCATTTCCACAACCATTCTTTCAGAATCTGAAACCATATAAGGTGACAAATATCCGTTGTCAAACTGCATTCCTTCGACAACTTCCAGAGTTGTGTCCAAAGAACGTGCTTCCTCAACTGTAATAACTCCAGATTCTCCAACTTTTTCCATAGCCTGTGCAATAAGTTGCCCAATTTCAACATCTCCTGCCGAAATTGCCCCAACTTGTGCTATTTCTTCATTTGATTCCACTTTTTTAGCTCTTTTTGTAAGTTCTTCAATAACTTTTTTAGAAGCAAGCTCCATTCCACGTCTTATAAATACAGGATTTGCTCCAGAAGCTACCATTTTCAGTCCTTCTTTAATTAAAGCCTGTGCCAGTACAGTTGCAGTAGTTGTACCGTCTCCAGCCACATCATTTGACTTTGTAGCCACTTCTTTTACAATTTGTGCTCCAAGATTTTCGATTGGATCTTTAAGCTCGATTTCTTTTGCTATTGTAACACCATCATTTGTAATCATTGGTGCTCCAAATCCTCTATCTAATACTACATTTCTTCCTTTCGGTCCAAGTGTAATTTTTACAGCGTCAGCTAGTGTATCTACTCCCACTTCAAGTGCTTTTCTCGCATCTTCATTAAATTTTATTATTTTTCCCATTTTTTATCATCTCCTTCTAAATATTACAAATTTTTTATTGCAAAATTTTTTCATAATTTAATAATATGATTTTTTATTTTAACAAGGAATCAAAATCACTTGTTTTACAATGTATGTCTCATTTTTTTATACATTTAATTTTAATACAAATTTATTTTTTAAAATTTTTATTATTCAACGATTGCCAAAACATTGTCTTTTTCCAAAATCAAATAACTTTCTTCCCCATCCTTAACTTCAGTTCCAGAATATTTTTCAAAAATTACTTTATCTCCAACTTTAACTTCCTCAATTTTTGAACCAACTGCTAAAACTTCTCCAATTATCGGTTTTTCCTTTGAAGCTGTCCCTGGCAATACAATCCCGCTTTTTGTAACTTCTTCCTGTTCTGTCTGTTTTATTAAAACTCTTTCTCCCAATGGTTTAATTATCATTTTTCCCTCCTAAAATATTTTAATCTTTAATTCAATTTTATTTTTAGCACTCTTTAACTTTAAGTGCTAACAATATAATAATACATTTTTTAAAATTTTTCAAGTCTTTTTTGAAATTTTTTAAAATTATTTTTCAATATTAATGTTTAAATCCCATAAATACTGAATTTTTTTTATCCATAAAACCTAAAATTTAAGAAAATTAACTATAATTCTAAGTTTGTTTTTAAAATGATTTTACAATAGAAAAAATAAATTTTAAAAATAAGTACAAAAAGGTAAAAAGTGTGGTATAATAATATGTACAAAAAATTTTTTAAAAATAATGAGTATAAATATAAAATGAAAGAAGGTAAATAAAAAAGTAATGCAAAGATTTGAAGATTTTGGATTAAGTACAGAGATGCTTAACGCTTTAAGTAAAAAAGGATTCGAGGAGCCAAGTGAAATACAAAAATTGGTAGTCCCTGAATTATTAAAGGAAAGAACTCACTTGATAGGACAAGCTCAGACAGGAACAGGTAAAACTGCAGCATTTGGTATCCCAATTTTAGAAACAATTGAAGCTGATAAAACAGTTAGAGCCTTAATTTTAGCACCAACAAGAGAACTTGCCAATCAAGTTGCCGATGAAATTTATTCATTGAAAGGAGCAAAGGATTTAAAAGTGCTTGCTGTCTATGGTGGTGCATCTATCGAAAATCAGATAAAAAAATTAAAATCTGGAGTAGATATTGTTGTTGGAACACCTGGACGTGTTATGGACTTAATGAGAAAAAAAGTACTAAAAGTTGATAATTTAGATTATTTTGTACTGGATGAAGCCGATGAAATGCTAAATATGGGATTTTTAGAAGACATTGAAGCTATTTTAGAAAAAACTAACGATGAGAAAAAAATGCTATTCTTTTCAGCAACGATTCCCAAAGCAATTATGGCTATTGCCAAAAGATTTATGCCAGAACACAAATTATTAAAAGTTGAGAAAAAAGAACTTACTACTAATTTGACTGAACAAATTTACTATGAGGTAAAACAGGAAGACAAATTTGAAGCTTTATGCAGGGTTCTTGATTATGAACAAGATTTTTATGGAATCGTTTTTTGCCGTACAAAATCTGAAGTAGATGATGTTACAAACAAATTAAAAGCTAGAAACTACGATGCTGAATGTATTCACGGAGATATTACTCAAGCACTTAGACAAAAGGCACTTGATTTATTCAAGAAAAAAATATTGACAATATTAGTTGCAACAGACGTTGCTGCACGTGGAATTGACGTAAGCAACCTGACGCACGTTATCAATTACTCTATCCCGCAAGAAGCTGAGTCTTATGTTCACAGAATAGGAAGAACAGGACGTGCTGGACAGAAAGGTGTCGCAATAACTTTTGTAACTCCGAGAGAAGCTAGTAAACTTGCTCAAATTAAACGTATTACAAAAACTGACATAAAACGGGAAGACATTCCGAATGTAGAAGAAATTCTTGAGGCAAAAAGAGAAGCATTGATTGCTTATGTTGACGAAATCATTAAAGAAAATGATTTTGATGCCTATAAGGAACTGGCTGAAAAACTAATGGATGGAAGAGATGCAAAACAGGTGCTTGCTTCTGTATTAAGACATGTTTATGAAGATGAATTCTTACCTGATAATTATAGTGAAATTCAAGATGTGAAAGTTAAAATTGATGACAAAACAAGATTATTTATCGCACTTGGAAGTAAAGACGGCTATAATGTTGGACGATTGCTTGATTTATTAAATAAAAAAGCAAAAACACCAGGAAGAAAAGTAAAAGATGTTAAAATTATGGATAAATACTCTTTCATAACAGTACCATTACAAGAAGCACAATTCATAATGAGAGCCTTAAATTCTAAAAAAGATTCAAAACCGCTTGTTGAAGAAGCTACTGGAAATAGAAACGATGGAGAAAAGTCTGGTAAAAAATCAGATAAAAGAAAAGATCGAAAAGGAAGAAAAAAATCTTCTGACAAAAAATCATCAAAAAGTTCAAAAGCCAAAAAAGAAGATAAGAAAGACAAAAAAACAAGAAAAGCAAAATAATGCTATGATTATTTAATTTCTTAAACAAAAAAACTCGGAAAATAATATTTATCTTCTGAGTTTTTTATTTTGAAATATTCAAACTATTCTATTAATTTTTTCAAATTAATCTTAATTCTAAGAATATATCCACTCTTTTGTATCCTTGCGGGACACCATATCTTATTTGCTGTGTCATTTCCTTTAGATTTATTAATTTCCCATATTCTATATTACTTTCCGAATTTATTTCTTTAAAATTATTTTTCGCTTCATTGAAAAAATTATCAATAAACTTATTCCTATAAATAATTTCCATGATTTTTTTCTTGTTAAAAAAAACATTATTAGATACTCCTCTTAAAATATTTTGAATAACTATTTATTGTTATTTGGATTCCCCCTGTAGCCCTTTAGCAGTTCATCGTTTTCCATAATAAATGGCTTCGCAGTCTGTTGTCCCCATGCAGTATCATATTTGTTCATAAGATAATCATTCAGTTCTGTTCGATTATTAAATTTTAACACTTGGTAAGGCTGCTGAAATGCCAATTTTTCAATAAATATAAGTTTTCCATTGCCTTCTGGGATGAGAACTCCAACATGTCCAACAAATAAAATATTTTCTTCAGGTTCATCATTAAAATGAAAAAACACAGAAATCATTGATATTTTACTATTTTTATCAAATGTAACTCCTCGCTCTTTCCACACATTTTTCACATTTTCAACGTGAATATTTACATCTTTAGTAGCCTTTGTCGGAATTTCTGAAAATAAATTTACAAATCTATCCTTTTCATTTTGTGAAAATAATTCAAATGGTACATTTTTCAGTGACTCCATATCCATAAAAAGCATTTCTCCTGTTTTTACAACTGGTTTTTCTACTTTTATATAATCTTTCATAAATGTAAATGCTGTTATCCGGCAATTAAAGCCAGGAAAATTCTTATTTTTTTTATCCCAGATTTGCTGGATAGCCACTTCATCATAAATTGGATTTATATTTTTAGAATTAATAAATCCTTCTTTTATAAGTCCTTTATTTTGAGTTGCTTCGTTATAATAATTTACACTTTTGAAAAAAAGACTGATATTGTTAGAGTTAACTCCAGAATTTTTTAATATTTCCTGTACTTCGTTTTGTACTTTTTTATCCGCTAAATTTGAATATGTTATGCTTTTTAAATAGCCAGTATCAGTTGATGCGTCATTTTTAGCTTTATTTTCTACTAAATCAGATTTATTTGCTTGTGTGTCATTTTTATTTGAACAACTTATTATTATCATCAGTAAACTTATCAGTAATACTACTTTTTTCATTTTTACCATTCTTGTCAAAAATTCCCCTCTTAATTTTATTTACCATTCACATTAAAACTTTTACTACCTATAAAATAATTATTGTTATCTTGTGAAACAGATATTTTTAGACTATCCAAGTCTGTTTGTGCAACAATATTGTTATTTTTTGCATCTTCAGCCAATTCTACGTAAAGATATTTTCCATTTCCTTCTTTTCCATTTTCATCAATTTTATCACTTGCATATATCTTGGAAACTTCTCTATTTACTTTTGTTTCCGTTGTATTTGCTAAAGGCTCATCTTCTGTATCGCCTATATTTTTTTTAGCAATACTCTTTTGAGTAACAGTAACTGCATTTTTCGATAATTTCTCATTTTTTATCGTTTTATCAAACTCAATAATTACTGCCTTTACTTTTTTTCCTGAACCTTTCTTTTCAGTGACCGCTGTTACATTTTTTATGTTATCTACACTCAAATTTTCCTTATCTGCAATTTTTATATCAATATGATTATCATTACTTTCTGTCAAAATTACAAGCCCAACTAACCCCATCAAAGCCCCAAGCACTATATTTCCTAAATTTTTCATAGTGAGTCCTCCTTTGGTTCAAATTTCTTAATAAAATATTTTTACATTGATATAATTATACACTATAATTTTGTTATTTTTTTGTTTTTTTCCTTAAAAATTCTTGTAACTTACTATTGCATTTCTAAGAATACTTTTATAATAACACTTCTTCAAAGATATTAACTTTAATCACTTCAGTATTAAAATCTTCCAATTATAAAAATTTTTTATTAAAAAGAAATGATTTCATTTATCACTGAAAGACAAAAGGAATCATTCCTGTAAAGCAGAAATAATTCCCTTTTAGCATTATTTTTTAATTGGTATTACATATTTATTTTTAAATAAAATCTATTATTTCTACTTCAATTTATTTTGATTTTTTTTGAAAATCATCAACTTTTTTCATAAGGCTGTCCCATAATTTATTTCCTTCTTGCACAGCCTGTTGTCCAATTTCACTATTTTTTACGTCATTTATACCTTTTTCAATATTTTTTAGTACATCCAGCATTTTCTCAACATCAATTTGTTTTGAAGAATACAATTCCTTCCCTTTTTCAAGTAACTTCGGACATTCTTTATCAAAAGTGGCATCTCCTGTTGGATTACATTTTGCTTTTTTAAATAAATCATTTGACTTTTTAACATTTTCTAAAGCTTTCTCGCCATTTTTAATTCCAGAATTAGTATCTTGTTTTTCTAGGCTTTTTTTCAACATTTCTAATAATCCCTCTGTATCTTTTTGGCTATCAGAAAACATTTTATCAATCCTTGCCTGCTCTTTTCTTACATTTTCCTGAACTTTTAAATCATTTGGATTTGAGATTATATTATTCTGAATAACAGGAGTTCCTTTATTTTCCTGATTTTGATTCTGATTCTGGTCAGTTGTAATTTCAGCCATCGTTTTTTCAGATTGCTGCTGAACTTTCATATTATCAGAATTTTCATTTTCATATAAATAAAAATTATAAAATCCTCCTCCAAGCAAAGCTATAAATGACAAATAAAACAATCCTTCAACAACTTTATCATTAGTTGTCTTACCATCTTTTATTTTCCCAATTGCCTCATGTTTTCCAAGGC